>NZ_JCAQAV010000032.1:0-67985 GCF_059617925.1 Janthinobacterium sp. JF4
CCACGTCCGTGACATTGACGGCCTTGCCGGCACCCGCATTCTTGTTGCCAAACGCCGCATTGCCTGCCACCGTCAGGGCATCGCCCTCGATGCGGTCGTCGCCAAGGCGCACTTGCGCGCCCGTCGTGCCGTCATACGTCTTGTTGACGCCACTAACACTCACGTTCAGGGTGCGCGCCGCGATGTCGGCCGTCGTACTGCCCGCGCTTCCATTGAGCACATAGTTGCCCGCATCGGCGCCCGTCAGCTGGCCCGTCGCCACCTGGTAATCGACCACTTTGCCAGTGCCCACATGCTTGTCGCGGAAACTGCCCAGCAAGCCCGCCATGCTCACCTGGTCGCCCGTCACCAGGCCTTCGAAGTAGCCGTTCAGAGCCGCTTGCAGGGTGCCGTCGTAGACGCGGCTTTGCGCGCCCGTGACGCCATAGTTCAGCACGCGCGCCGTGATGTCGGCCGTGCCGTCAGCCGTCGTCGCGGCCAGACTGTAGTTGCCCAGTTCGTTGCCGCCCAGGGCCAGGCCGCTGGCATGCACGGCCTTGCCGCTACCCACGTTCTTGTCGAGGAAAGCGGCGCTGCCACTGATGCTGATGTTGTCACCCGCCACCACATTGCCCAGCACAAAGCTGACGCCGTCGTAGCCCAGGGTGCCGTCATAGATCTTGCCATTGCCGCCGATGCTCACCGTCAGCGCGCGCGGCGTGATGGCAAAGGTCGTCGTGCCGCCCAAGGTGATGTCGTACTTGGTCGACCACAGGCCCGTCGCGGCATAACTGCCCACATTGCGCGCATTGCTGCCGTAACCGAGGCCGCCATTGACGCCAGTGTCGCCATCGATCAATCCCACATAGCCGATCACGCCGAGGAAGGCGGCCAGCTGGCCATCGTAGACCTTGCCCGCCGCATTTCCCGAGAGGTTCACTTGCAGCGGCTTCAGGAACGCCTTCAGCATCGGCGTCGTGTAGCCATCGTAGATGCGCCACACGCTGCTGAAATTGTAGTCGTTGAAACTGCCTTGCTGCTGCATCTGCGCCGTGCTGCGGCCGCTGGAGCCGCCGCCATCGGCTTGCACCAGCGACGTTTCAGAATTGAAAAAGCCATAGCTGAACGGGGAACCGGCGGACACGCGGCCGGCGACCGCGCCCACTGCCGCATAGCCGGCGCCAATCACGGCGCCGCTGCTGAAGACATGGCTGACGCTGCCCGTGCTTTCACCGACCAGTCCGCCCATGTTTTCCCAGGCCAGGATGGGATCGGCCGTGCCGGCCCGGCCCACGGCACCGCTGGCATACGCATCATCGATGCTGCCGCCGTTCAGGCCCACCAGGCCGCCGATGCTGCGCGCGCCACTCACATTGCCGGTGGCATAAGACTGGCGCAGCGCGCCCTGGTTATTGCCGACCAGGCCGCCGATCATCTCGCGCGCGCCCGTCACCACGCCGGTGGCGTACGAGGTCGCGATGCTGGCGCCGAACGCGTTCCATCCCGCCAGGCCGCCGATGGCGCCGCCGCCATCGGCATTGATGCCGGTGACGGCACCGCTGCTGGCCGACAGCGTGATGGCGCCGCCGTTGCTGCCCACCAGGCCGCCGACATTGCGCTGGCCGCTGACGGCCATGCTGCTGTTCACGCCATCGATGATGCCGCTGACGACCTCGCCCGCCAAGGCGCCCACGTTGGCCGTGCCGGTGACGCTGCCGCCGCTCAGAGTCAGGTTGCGCAAGGTGCCGCCCTGCACGCTGCCGAACAGGCCTGCCGCCGAGCCTGGCGCCAGGCTGCGGTCGATTTTCAAGTTGCTGAGCGTAAATCCGGCGCCATCAAACACGCCGGAAAAACCGCTGCCGCCGCCAATCGGCACAAAGCCCTGGCCATCGTTCCAGTTCACGGTGCCGCCGGCGTCGATATTGCCGGCCAGGCGGTAGTTGTTGCCGAGCCCCAGGCTGGCCATGCCTTGCACGCCATAGATATCGGCGAGCAGATAGGGTGAGGCGACACCGTCGCCGCCGGCTACGCGCAGGAAACTGGCGCCGCTGCCGATGGTGAAGTTCCTGGCGCTGAATCCTGGCAGGAGCGTCGCGTTCTGCACCCAGTTGCCGCCGTCCAGCACAAAGCTGCCATCGACCGTCACCGCACCGGTGGCCGTGATGCCGGAAGCTGCATTGAGGTGCAAGTCACCTGTCCTGGCGAGCGCATCCGAAATGTGGATGCCGCCCGTCTGCGTGCCGTCGCCGATGGTCAGCCTCGCGGCCGAGATGCCGTCCAGCTCAATCGCGTTCAGACTCAAGGCCGTGCCCGATTTGGTACCCAGGTCGATACTGCGCGAACTGCCCAAGGGCTTGATGATCACATTCGCGCCGCCCGCCGTGCCGCCGACATCGATGCCGCCGGCAAGGGTGATATTGTCGGCCTGCAGGGTCACCGTCTGGCCGACGATACCGCTGCCAGTGAGCTGGTTGGCGCCGCCCGACAGGCTGATGCCGCCCAGCGCGTCATTCGCGCGCAAGCTCAGATTGCCGTTGCCGACATTCACGGCAGCGGCCCCCGCCACGCCGGCACCGGATAGCGAAATGTTGCCGCCGTTGCTGGTGATAGGCGCGTTCAGGTTGACGTTCGATCCCGGGCCATAGTTGCCACCACTGCTGGCATCGTTCGCCGACAGGGTCACATTGCCGGCATTAGTGGTGATGGCAGCGTACACATTGATGGTTTCTCCCGCCGTCGCCGTCAAGCTGACGCCGGAATGGAGCATATTCACCGAACTGCTGAAATTGATGCGATGCAGGGCCTGCAAGGTGACATCGCTGGTGGCGCCCGAGATGGTGTCGGCGCCGATGCTGGTGCTGCCCGTCGTCGGCATGTCGCTGAACTGATCGACATTGGCCAGGTTGCCGCCCGCCCCCTGCACCACATCGATATCATACGGGTCGAGCAACCAGTTGCCGCGCTTGCCATGCGCAGCGCTGGTATTGACGCGGATGCCGTCGACGGCCAGGTAATGGCCGGACGTCTCCACGAAGCCGCCATCGCCACCTTGTACGCCGCCGCGCGCGGAAATGCTGCCGTGTACCTGGGCCGATTCGTTGCCCCAGGCGATGACCTTGCCGCCGTTGCCGCTGACTATGGCATCGGCAGTGACGCTGGCGTCCTTGCCGACGAGCACCTGCCGCGCATTCTGCACGGCCGCGTTCTTGCCCTGGTAGTCGCCGCCCAGCAAGACAGTGCCGCCGCCCGTGGCGCCGCTGGCGTCGACTCTCGCATTGCCCAGCAAGCCCACCTGCTCGCCCAGCACCTGAATCTGGCCACCCGTGCCGGCCGCGCCCGTGGCGCTGGTGACGCTGCCCGCTTCGAGCAGCGCCTTGCCGCCGGCCTTGAGGACGATCCTGCCGTTCTCGCCGACGACGGCGCTGTTCGCGTTGAGCACGCCGCGCTGGCTGACCAGCGCGCCGGCCATGCCGATACTGCCGCCCTGGGCGAGGATCTGGCCCAGGTTCAGGGCCTGGTCCGCTGGCGCCGAGACCAGCACGCGCAATTGCGGATTGCCGGGGTCGGCCAACTGCACGCTGCGTCCGGCCGCCAGGGTCACTTCGCCATTCGGCGCCGTGATGATGCCCGTGTTGTCCACGTTCGGCGCAATCAGCAGTACTTGCCCGCCCTTGCCCGCATTGATCAGGCCCGCATTGCTGACGCCGCCGGCCACGCTGCCGGCCGTAAACTGGCGCTTGCCGGCCAGGAAGTCCTCGTTCGTCATGCCCAGACTGGACGCCACCAGCCCGTTTACGTCCACCTTGGCGCCCTGGCCGAAGACGATGCCGTTCCGGTTGATCAGGAAGACCTTGCCGTTCGATTCGAGCGCGCCCAGGATCTTGCTGGGGTCTTGTCCCGTGATGCGGTTGAGCACGGCGCTACTGCCGTTTTGCTGGATGAAGCGCGTGATTTCACCCGCATGGATGGAAAAGCTCTGCCAGTTGATGATGGTGTTGGGCGTGTTCGTGATCGAGAAGATGTTGCCCTGCTGATTGAATGTCGCCTGTCCGTTGACCACCTGCGGCAAGGCGGGGTTGGCCTGCGCCGCGCCGAAACAGCCGGCCAGCAGCAGCGCCAGCGCCGTGCGGCGCAAGGGAGGCGCAAAGGGCGGCGCAAAGGGTGGCGTCAGGATGAAAACGGAGGCGTGCTGGACGTGGTTGTGCATGGTGTTCATCCTGATGCTAGTAGGCCAAGGCGAGGCGGAAATGCAGGCGGTTGGCGCCCCGCTGTCCCGTGTCGCCGCCATTGACGACATGGGCGTAATCGAGTTGCAGATTGGCGTAGCGGCTCAGCAGCAAACGCAGGCCGAGGCCGCCGCTGGCTATGCCTTGCGAGGCGCTTTCGCCAGGCAGCACATGGTTGCGGCGCAGCCAGGCCGTGTCATAGAAGACCAGCGCGCGGCACTGGTAGGCGAGCGCCTGGCCGCACCAGTTCGGCGTGTACAGTTCCAGGTTCAGGTTGGCGCCAGAATCATTGGCTACCTCGCGCTCGGCAAAGCCGCGCACGGACGCGGCGCCGCCGGCGCCGAACTGCTCGCCCGGCACCAGCGCATCCGGCGTGACTTGCGCGTTGAGCAGCGCGCGCCATTGCCAGTCGCCGGCCAGCACGCGGCCCGAACTGGCGCTCAGGCGCACCGTGTTGTAGGCCGCCTTGGCATGCGCGCGCACGCGGTCGAAATCGGCTTGCGCGCCGTGCTTGCCGCCAGGAATGTTATGCGCGAACGTGACCGCCACGCTGGTCTCGCCCGTGGGCAAGGTCCAGTTGCCGATGTAGCTGACGCTGAGCGGATGCACGGTAACGTCGGCGCCCAGTTCCATGCCGAACAATTGCACGCTGTTGCGGTAAGCCTTGTAATCGACGCCGTACACGAGCTTGGGTTCGAAATCGCCGCTGCGGGCAAAGTTCTGGTTGTAGCGGATGCCAGCCATGCTGCCCTGGCCGCTGACGGCCAGGTCGAAAATGCCGGCCGAGACGCTGCCCGAATCGACGTTCGAGTAGCTGGCAAAAAAATCCATCGAGTCGCCCAGCGCATACAGCGGCAAGTGGTAGCCGGCGCCATACACGCCCACCTTGTCCGGCTTTTCCAGGCTGCTCGTGTATTGCAGGCTGGCGACATGGTCGCGGCCAAACAAGTTGGCATGCTGCAACACCACGCCCACGTGCGTCTTGCCCGTTTGCCCGTTGCCCGTGTTGTCCACGTTGAGCATGGCTTTCCAGGGCTTTTCATCGGCCACCGTGACGATGGCATCGATGGCGCCGGCCGGCTCGTCGGCCTGCAGGCGCACTTCGATCTTGCGCGCCGGGTTTTCATTGGCCAGCTTCAGGCTTTGCGACAGGGCCGGCAAGTTCGGCGTCTCGCCTTCGCGCAGGGCCGGCAGGGCGCGCCGCACGTTGGCCTCGTCGACATGGGCGTTGCCGCTGATGGCAAGCTTGCCCAGCGGCGTTTGCAGCACGCTCAGGCGCACCACGCCCCGTTCCAGCTCCTGCTCGGGCAATTGCACCTGCACGGCGCTGTAACCGCGCTCGCGGTAGGCCGCTTCCAGCGCCTCGACGGCGCGGGCAATGTCGGAAAAATCGCGCTGCGCTCCCGTGTAGGGCGCAAGCAAGGCTTGCACCTGCGCGGACATGAGCAGGGTATTGCCCTGGACGTCGAAACGGCGGATCTCGAAGCGCGGCACGCCGTCCTCCTGCGCGGCAGGAACAGCTTCATCCATGGAAACGGCAGCGCCGGCGGCGCCGACGGCGAACAGCAGCGCGGAACCCGCAAGCAGGTGCACCAAACGATATGTCATGTGAAGGATTTCTTGTGTAACCGGACAAACGCGCGGCCCGCAGGCGCCAGCATGTCCGGCAATGGATTGAAGACAAATTTTAGACGGCTTTTAGTTTCCAGTCAGAAATTTCTAACATTTCGCCCTGATTTTCATCGCACTGCAGCAAACATTCTGCCAACAAGGCTGAAAAATGCCGCCATTGCCTGCATTTCCCCCTGCAAAGCAGTGGCTTACTTGCTATTCAAGACTGTCACGCCATCCCAGTCGGCAGGTGGCGGCGCATTGCGGTACCGCTCCAGGCGTGCCGCGTACAGCCGGTACAGGCCGTCGTCGGGAAAGTCCGCCTGCAAGCGCGCCAGTTGCGCGCCAGCCGCCGCCCAGTCGCGCGCGCGCAGCCGGGCCAGCACCGCATGCCAGCGCTCCAGTTGCGCCAGCTCGGCGGCAGCGGCAGCGGCCTGCAGGCCGCGCGGCTCGAAGATGGCCACCGCTTCCTGCCTGCCCAGCACCCTGACCAGATCGAGCTCGCGGTACAGGAAATCCGGGGCGGCGGCGCGCGTGGCCTCGCCCACCACGATGCCCGCGCCATATAGCTTGCTGGCGCCTTCCAGGCGCGCGGCCAGGTTGACGCTGTCGCCCATCACGGTATAGGCGCGGCGGATGCGCGAGCCCATGTCGCCCACATGCATGGGCCCCGTATTGAGGCCGATGCCGATGTGCAGCGGCGGCCAGCCGCGCGCGCAAAACTGCCGGTTCAGCCGCGCCGCGCTGTCCTGCATCAGCAGGGCGCTGGCCACGGCCCGGCTGGCGTGATCGCCAAAGGCGACGGGCGCGCCCCAGAACGCCATCACGGCGTCGCCGATGTATTTGTCCAGGGTGCCGCCATGGCTGTCGCGGATATCCTCCGACATGGCCGTCAGGTAGTCGTTGATGTATTCGCGCAGCGCGGCCGGCGCCAGCTGCTCGGAGATCGCCGTGAAACCGCGCACGTCGGCAAACAGCACCGTCAGTTCGCGGTTCTCGCCCTCCATGGTGTAGCGCTGCGGATCGTCGGCCATCTCGGCCACCAGCTCGGGTGCCACATATTCGCCGAAGCGGGCCACCAGCGCGCGTCCCTTGCGCACCTCGAAAAAGTAACCCCACGCCAGGTTGGCGATGAACAGCGCAAGGATCAGCAACAGCAGCACGGCGCCGCCCAGCACCATGTCGTGCACGGCGTACAGATACAGGTTGATGCCGATGGCGGCTGCCAGCGCGCCCAGCGTGGCCAGCATCACGCCGGCCGGCGGCAGCACGGCCAGGGCGCCCGCCAGCAGCAGGCCACACAGCACGATCTGCACCAGTTCGAGCGCCAGCGCATAGTCGGGCCGCACCTTGAAGCGGCCGTCGAGCATGGACTTGATTAGGTTGGCGTGCACTTCCACCCCCGGATACTCGGCATTCACGGGCGTGGCGCGGATATCGTTCAAGCCGGGCGCCGTGGTGCCCACCAGCACGATGGCCCCCTTCAGCAGCGCGGGCGGCACCGTGCCGGCCAGCACGTCGGACGCCGAGACATAGCGGAAGGCACCGCCATCGGGGCCGCCCGCGCCGCGGTACTGCACCGTGGTGCTCAAGGCTTCGCCCACGGGGATCGCCAGCGCGCCGCGCGGCGTGAACAGCATGACGTGTTCGAGGCCGCCGCTGGCCAGCTCGCGCGCCGACAGCGTATCGGCCGTGCCCGTGAAACGGGGGGCGATGGCGCGCGCCTGCAGGTAGACGGCAGCGGTGGCCAGCGACAGCGACGGGTAGTAGCCATCGCCGATGCGCTGCAACAGGGTCGAGGAACGCACGACGCCATCGGTATCGGTCAGCGCCGTGAAGATGCCGGCGCCTCGCGCGGCCGCCTGCAGGGGCGCGATATTGGCTTCGTAGCCGCGCGCCACGTAGGCCGTGACGGAACGCCCGTTCAAGTCGGCCACGGTGAAGGCGGGCTTGGGCAGCACGCCCTTTCTTTGCTGCTCCGAGACGCTGTAACCCAGCACCACGGGCTGGCCGCGCATGGCCTCGGCAAACAGGCCGTCGTAATCCATGGCCGGGCGCAGCTTTTCCAGCTGCGCCGGCAAGCCGGCCACGCCCGCCAGTTCGCCATGCGCCAGGTCTTGCAGCACGGCGTAGCCGGAACTGGTATCGGCTTCGGGAAACGAGATATCGAAGCCCAGCGCGGACACGGCGTAATGGCCCGTCAGCTGGCGCACCAGGCGCGCCTGGATGTCGCGGCTCCAGGGGAAGCGGCCCACCTTGGCCAGGCTTTGCTCGTCGATGTCGACGATGACGATGCGGCGGTCCAGCTGCGGCTTTTCCGCGCGCATGCGCCAGTCGCCCAGCATGGCGTCAAGCCGCGCGATGTTGTCGTTGCCGGCCAGGCACAGGACGGCCGCCGCCAAGGTCAGCAGCATGCCCAGCAGCGACCGCGCCCCATGCTTGCGCAAGGCCAGCGGCAGCTTCAAGGGGTATAGCCCGGAATGGCCGCCTCGTCGACGGCATCGATCTGGCTCGGATGCAAATGCTTTTCAGCGAAGGTCAGATAGACTTTGCTGCGGATGAAGACATCGAACAGCTCCGGGTCGATATGCCCGTTCAGGCTGAAGTTACCCAGGATGCGCAGGGATTCGGACAGCGACTTGCCCTTCTTGTAGGGCCGGTCGCGCGCCGTCAGCGCCTCGAAAATGTCGGCGATGGCCATCAGCCGCGCCGGCACCGACATCTGCTCCTTCGTCAGCCCGCGCGGATAGCCCTTGCCATCCATGCGCTCGTGGTGGCCGCCCGCATATTCCGGCACTTTTTGCAGGTGCTTGGGCCACGGCAGCGCTTCGAGCATGCGGATCGAGACGCTGATATGGTTGTTGACGATGGCCCGCTCGGCCGCCGTCAGGGTGCCGGCGCGGATGGTCAGGTTTTCCGTCTCGTCGGCGTCGAGAAATTCGCGCAGTTCGCCATCGGCCGCGCGCCAGCGGCGCCGGGCGATCTGCCGCACGCGCTCCTGGTCGGCCTGCGCCATGCTTTCGCCGCCGATGTTGACGCGCCGGATGAAGTCGCGCTCTTCGCGCAGCGCCGCCTGCTCCAGTTCCAGCGCGCGGGCGATGGCGTCTTGTTGCTGCGGCTGCGCCGCCTGCTGGCGCAGGGCCGCGATCTCGGCGTCGCGCAGCAGCACTTCGTAGCGCGTGTCGATCAGGGCGATGCGATCAAAAATGGTTTCCAGCTTGGTGGCCTTGTCAACCACGTGCACGGGCGTGGTGATCTTGCCGCAGTCGTGCAGCAAACCGGCCAGCCATAGCTGCTTGCGCTCGTTGTCGCTGAGCCGGAAATCGGCCAGCGGCCCGCTGTCCGTCGCATGCGCGGCGTCCGCCAGCAGCATCGTCAGCTCGGGCACGAACTGGCAGTGCCGCCCCGTGTACGGCGACTTTTCATCGATGCCGATATTGATCAGGGTAACCAGCGATTCGAGCAGTTCTTCCAGCTGCGCAATGAGCAATTGGTTCGTCAGCGCCACGCCCGCCTGCGCGGCCAGCGCCTCGATGAAGCGCTGGTCGGTGGAGGAAAAGGCGCGTACCTGGCCCGTCTCGCCATCCTTGGCATTGACCAGCTGCAGCACGCCGATCAGATCGCCCTCGTGGTCGCTCATGGGTACAGTCAGGATCGATTGCGTGTGGTAGCCGTGGTGGCGGTCGAACTCGCGCATGCCGGAAAAATTGAAGCCCTCGTCGCGGTAGACGTCGGCGATATTCACGCTGCGGCGCATATTCGCCGCATACGCGGCCACCGACGCCAGGTTCGGCTGGCCAGCAGCGTCGAACAGGGGCACGCCCGGCAAGCCCATGTCGACGCCCTGCGCGATGCCCAGGCTGTCGTTGACGCTGATGTCGAACGCCAGTTGGCGGCCCTCGGCCGTGGGCCGGTACAGGGTGGCGCCATCGGCGCCGCTCATGCTTTTTGCCAGCAGCACGATGCGTTGCAACAGCGCGCCGATATCGTGCCCCTCGCCGCCCAGGCCATGGCCGAGCGCGACACTGAGTTCGGTCAATTGCTCCAGTCTGTGGGCGATTTTCTCAGGGTGCAACTGAGGCATGTTGATGACAATCAGGTAATGGGCAAGCAAAAAAAGGGGAAGTCGGCAAGCGTCAGTGTAACGGCCACCCTGCGCACTGTACATTACTTAGTTACAACAAAATGAAATAACTTTCCGTATCGCAACACACATAAATGTTGCCGCCAATTTCATTAATTAGAATAGAATCAACAATAATTACACCGTAACAAGGTACTGAATGAAATTCACGTTCAGGGGCGTGCGCGGCTCCATCCCCTCTCCCGGCCCGCGCACGGCGCGCTATGGCGGCAACACCACATGCATCGAAGTGCGCACCGACAACGATAGCCTGATCATTCTCGACGCGGGCAGCGGCATCTTCTCGCTGGCGCAGCAACTGCCGCCAGGCGAGCCCGTCGACGCGCACGTCTTCATCACGCACAGCCACTGGGACCACATCCACGGCCTGCCCATGTTTTCGCCCCTGTTCGTGGCCGGCAACCGCATGCGCCTGCACGGCGCCCACGATGCCGCCGCCGGACGCGGCATTGAGCACGTGATGGCGGTGCAGCTGCAAAACAGCTATTTCCCCGTCAGCGAAGCGGCCATGGCGGCCTGTATCGAATACCGCACCCTGGCGCCCGGCGAAGCCGTCGAGGTGGGTGGCGCCCGCGTGCGCGGCGCGGAAATGAACCACCCCGTCGTCAACCTCGGCTACCGCATCGACTGCGGCGGCGCCGCGCTGTTTTTCAGCGGCGACCATGAGCCGTTCTACAACCTGCATCCGCCCGGCCATGCCGAGCACGCGGCCTGCGCGGCGCGCAATGCGCAGCGCCAGGCCGGCATCGACGCGCTGGTCGCCGGCGTCGATGCGCTGATCATGGATTGCTCGTACACGCGCGAGGAATACCCGGGCAAGCAGGGCTGGGGCCACGGCACCTTCGACGCCGCCTTCGACCTGGCCCTGCGCTGCGGCGCGCGGCGCCTGTACTGCACCCACCACGAACCGACCCGCAGCGACGAGCAGCTCGAAGCCGTGTTTGCCGACGTGATGGGCCGCTATGCGAGCCGCCTGGACGGCCTGCAGGTGTTCCTCGCCTGCGAGGGACTGACGGTGGAACTGGCCGGCGCATAAAAAAAGGAACCTCACGGTTCCTTTTTTATACAGGCGCCCAGTTGGCCCAAGGCCGCCTTACATGATGTGCTGGCCAATCCACCAGGCAACCGCGGCAACAAACGCGGAGGCGGGAATCGTGAAGATCCAGGCCCAGACGATATTGCCCGCCACGCCCCAGCGCACGGCCGACATTTTTTGCGACGAGCCGACGCCGACGATGGCGCCCGTGATGGTGTGCGTGGTCGACACGGGAATGCCCAGCGCCGTCGAGACAAACAGGGTGATCGCGCCGCCCGTTTCGGCGCAGAAGCCGCCCACCGGTTTGAGCTTGGTGATCTTCTGGCCCATGGTCTTGACGATGCGCCAGCCACCGAACAGGGTGCCGAAGCTGATCGCCGTATAGCACGAGATGATGACCCACATCGGCGGCATGGCATCGGCCGCGCTGGAGTAGCCGGCGGCGATCAAGAGCATCCAGATGATGCCGATGGTTTTTTGCGCATCGTTGCCGCCGTGGCCCAGGCTGTAGGCGGCCGCCGAGACCAGTTGCAAACGGCGGAACCACTTGTCGACCTTGCGCGGCGTCGAGCGCACGAAGATCCACGACACCATCAGCATCATGATCGAGCCGAACACAAAGCCCAGGACGGGTGCGATGACGATGAAGGCCACGGTTTTCCACAGGCCGGCCGCGACCAGCGCGCCGGTGCCGGACTTGGCGACGGCCGCGCCCACCAGGCCGCCGATCAGCGCGTGCGAGGACGACGAGGGAATCCCGTAGTACCAGGTAAACAAATTCCAGAAGATGGCGCCCATCAGCGCGCCGAAGATCACGTACTGGTCGATCACTGCCGGATCGATGGTGCCCTTGCCCACTGTGGCGGCCACAGTCAGCTGGTGGAACACGAAGATGGCGACGAAGTTGAACGTGGCGGCCATGGCAACCGCGGTCTGCGGTTTCAATACGCCCGTCGAGACCACCGTGGCGATCGCGTTGGCGGCATCGTGGAAGCCGTTCATGAAGTCAAACAGCAGCGCGAGGACGATCAACAGGCCTAGCACGTAGATGCTGATTTGTATGGTCATTATAGTTTCTTTTCTGATTCTGGTTCAGGACAGCCCAACGCTTACGCGTTTTCGACGATGATGCCTTCGATAATATTGGACACATCTTCGCAACGGTCGGTCACGGTTTCCAGAATTTCGTAGATCGCTTTCAGCTTGATCAGGTTGCGCACGTCCGGTTCGTCGCGGAACAGCTTGGACATGGCGGCGCGCATCACGTGGTCGGCGTCCGATTCCAGGCGGTCGATCTCTTCGCAGATGGCGACGATCTTGCGCGAGTTGTCCATGTTGTGCAGCATGGCGACGGCGTCGCGCACTTTTTCGGTACAGGCCAGCACCAGTTCGGCCAGGCGCTTGGCTTCCGGCGTGACGGCTTTCAGGTCGTACAGCGAGACGGTTTGCGCCGCATCTTCCAGCAGGTCGAGGATGTCGTCCTGGCGCGTGATCAGCTGATGGATGTCATCGCGGTCGATCGGCGTGATGAAGGTCTTGTGCAGCATTTCCACGGTGGCGTAGGTGACTTTGTCCGCCTGTTTCTCGATGCTTTCGATCGCATGTACGCGGTTTTCCAGGTCGTCGAAATTGGTCATCAGGCCGAGCATCTCTTTGGCGCCCTTGACGCACAATTCCGCGTGCTGGTTAAACAATTCAAAAAACTTGCCCTCAGTGGGCATCAAGCGTCCAAACATGTCATTCTCCGTTAAGCATTGAGTCGTGTTATTTACTACAGAAAGCCGCCCCGGTGGAGGGGGCGGCCAATGGAATAGCAGTGCTGCTGTGTTAGTCGCCTTGGTAAAGCGCCAGGCCACCACTGTAATTGCCAAATTTGGTGTACTGCCCCATGAAGGTGAGGCGGATGCTGCCGATTGGACCGTTACGTTGTTTACCGATGATGATTTCGGCCGTTCCCTTGTCTGGCGAGTCGGGGTTATACACCTCGTCGCGGTAAATGAACAGGATCACGTCGGCATCCTGCTCGATAGCGCCCGATTCGCGCAAGTCGGACATGACAGGACGTTTGTTCGGGCGTTGCTCCAGCGAGCGGTTCAGCTGGGACAGCGCGATCACGGGGCAACCGAGTTCTTTCGCCAGGCCTTTCAAGCCCCGTGAAATCTCGGAAATCTCCGTGGCGCGGTTGTCGCCCGGCGTATTGGCAGACATCAGCTGCAAGTAATCGACGATGATCAGGCCCAGCTTGCCGCATTGACGCGACAAGCGGCGCGAACGGGCACGCAATTCGATCGAGTTGAGCGCCGGCGTTTCATCGATGTACAACTGCGCGTCGTTCATCTTCTGGATCGCATTCGTCAGGCGCGGCCAGTCTTCGTCGTTCAGGCGGCCCGTGCGCAGGCGGTGCTGGTCGAGCTGTCCGACGGAGCCCAGCATACGCATGGCCAGCTGGGCGCCGCCCATCTCCATCGAGAACACGGCCACGGGCAAGCCGCTGTCGATGGCCACGTTTTCGCCGATGTTGACGGAAAACGCCGTCTTGCCCATCGAGGGGCGTCCTGCCACGATCACCAGGTCGCCCGGCTGCAGACCGGAGGTCATGCGGTCGAGGTCGATGAAACCGGTGGGCACGCCCGTGATTTCACTCTGGTTGTCGCGGCTGTACAGTTCGTCGATGCGCTCGACCACTTGCGTCAGCAGGGGCTGGATGGCAGTCCAGCCCTGGGCGCCGCGCGCGCCTTCTTCGGCGATGGCGAAAATCTTCGATTCGGCCTCGTCAAGCATCTGCTTGACTTCCTTGCCTTGCGGGCTGAAGGCCGTGCCGGAGATATCGTCAGCGACAGTGATGAGTTTGCGCAGCACGCCGCGGTCGCGCACGATCTCGGCGTAGCGCCGGATGTTCGCGGCCGATGGCGTGTTTTGCGCCATGGCGTTCAGGTAAGCGAGTCCGCCCACATCATCGGCCTTGCCGAGCTGGGTCAGGGTTTCAAAAACAGTAATGACATCGGCTGGCTTGGAAGCGTTAACCATCTTGACGATTTGCTCGAAGATGATGCGATGGTCATAGCGATAGAAATCCTCCGCATGCATGAAGTCGGCGATGCGGTCATACGCTGCATTGTCGCGCAGCAGACCACCAATGACGGATTGTTCTGCTTCGATCGAATGCGGCGGAATACGGAGGGAATCCAGTTGCGGATCAGAGGGGGCGTTCATGGCGCGAATTATACCCGCTTCGGCGTGCTGGCAAAAATAAAGGGCTGAAATTGAGCGAAAAAAAGGCCACAAAAAAGCCGGGCGAGCCCGGCTTTTCATAGTGCGGCAACGCTTGCGGGCCAGGCCCGCAGACGATTACGCGTTCGCGTCTGGAACGACAGCGATAACAACTTCCACAACCACGTCGGTGTGCAGAGCAACCGAAACGTTGTGCTCGCCAACGATCTTCAGCGGGCCGGTAGGCATGCGGATTTGTGCTTTTTCAACAGCAAAACCTTGCTTGCTCAGCGCTTCAGCGATGTCGAAGTTGGTGACGGAACCGAACAGACGGCCATCAACACCAGCTTTTTGAGCAACTTGAACGGTCAGGCCGCTCAGTTTTTCGCCCTGGGCTTGCGATGCGGCCAGTTTGGCGGCAGCAGCTTTTTCCAGTTCGGCGCGCTTGACTTCGAATTCAGCCACAGCGGTAGCCGTAGCACGACGTGCCAGGCGTTGCGGGATCAGGAAGTTACGTGCGTAACCGTCTTTGACTTTGACGACTTCGCCGAGGTTACCGACGTTAACAACTTTTTCTAACAGAATGATTTGCATAGTTCTTCTCCAGGAATATCTGACCGATTAAGCGTGGTGCAGATCGGTGTATGGCAGCAGCGCGAGGAAGCGAGCGCGCTTGATTGCGGTGTCGACTTGGCGCTGGTAGTGCGCTTTGGTACCGGTCAGGCGTGCTGGCATGATCTTGCCGTTTTCCTGGACGAAGTCTTTCAGCGTGTCGACGTCTTTGTAGTCGACTTGTTCAACGTGAGCTGCGGTGAAGCGGCAGAACTTCTTACGTTTGAACAATGGGTTTTGCTGTTTGCGTTTTTCTTTAAGCTTGAGCTTATTTTTGTCGAACTTTTTACCGAATGCCATGTCAGGCTCCTGTATCTAAAATGCGCTAGTCAGAATTGACTGCACTAAAATCAATGATGTGAAACACCAAACTCTTGCTGTTGCGGCTCTTCCTGGCCAGGAAACCCGTGAACTGATACACCCCGCCCAAGCTTGCCTGACTGAACCGGCCTGAGATCTCGCCAGCGGCTAGCGCGGCAACATCAAACTCGGTCAAACGGGCAATCCCTGCTTCCATCTGCTGCGAACTGTGTTGCAATACTGCATTCACAATCGGCAGCCCTGCCGGGGTATAGCGCAATATTTCGCGCTCGGCAATGATGGCGGTAACTTGTAGCTGGTTCAGCGCACGATCCTGGTCAAGAATTAAGCTGCTGCTGCGGCAGGAGCGGCTGCTGGTGCTTCGGTGCGGTGGCTTTTGGCCGCGTCTTCGCGTTGTACCGATTTCATCATCGGCGAAGGAGCTGTTTCAGCTTTCTTCATTTTAACGGTCAGGTGACGCAACACGGCATCATTGAATTTGAATGCTGTTTCCAACTCGACCAGGGTCTCGTTGTCGCATTCGATGTTCAGGCAGATGTAGTGTGCTTTAGGCAGCTTTTGGATCGAGTAAGCCATTTGACGGCGGCCCCAATCTTCCACGCGGTGAACCGAACCGCCGCGGGTGGTTACGCTGGCTTTGTAGCGTTCGATCATCGCGGGCACTTGCTCGCTTTGGTCCGGATGGACGATAAAGACTATTTCATAATGACGCATGCAAACTCCTTCAGGTCGGATTGATAATCGCCCACCCCGGCGTCAAGACGGGTGTGGGAAGGTCAGCCGAAGATTATAACCGCCTTTTGCAAACGTTTCAATCATTCCTTCCTCAAGCGTCCGAAAAGCGCGTACTCGCCCCTGCTTTCCGCCCGTGGACAAGTATTTCTTGCGAAATTCGCCGAAAACACGGAAATCCCCTTGCATAGTGGGCGATACTGTACAAAAATACAGACTGTTCATATAGACAGCATTTTAGTATGCACCCACCGCTCATGATCAAGCTGACAGCACGACAAGAACAAATCCTGAACCTGATCAAGGACGCGATTGAAAATACGGGCTTTCCTCCCACCCGTGCCGAAATCGCCAATGAACTGGGTTTCAAATCGGCCAATGCGGCCGAAGAGCATTTGCAAGCCCTGGCCCGCAAGGGCGCGATCGAGATTTCGCCCGGCACCTCGCGCGGCATCCGCCTGATCGGCGCGGCCGCCGAAGCGGCGCCGTCGAAAGTGCCGGCAGCGCTGCTGCTGTCGCTGCCGCTGATCGGCCGCGTGGCTGCCGGTTCGCCCATCCTGGCGCAGGAAAACCTGGAAGCGAGCTACAACGTGGACCCGGCCCTGTTCTCGGCCAAACCCGACTTCCTGCTGAAGGTGCGCGGCTGGTCCATGCGCGACGCCGGCATCATGGATGGCGATTTATTGGCCGTGAAAAAGGTCGACAGCGCCAAGAATGGCCAGATCGTCGTCGCCCGCATCGGCGACGAAGTCACCGTCAAGCGCTACAAGAAAACGGGCTCCGTCATCGAACTGCTGCCGGAAAACCCCGACTTCAAGGTCATTACCGTGTCGCCGGAAGACGAGTTTGCATTGGAAGGTCTGGCCGTCGGACTCATGCGCAGCTGGCATTAGACTGCCGCACGTAAAAAGGGCCGCAACAGCATGACTGTCGCGGCCCTTTTTCATTTGCGCGGCTTGTTATACGTCCAGCGCCTGGCGGAAATCCTCGAGCAAATCAACCTCGTCCTCGATGCCGACGGACACCCGGATCAGCGATTCGGCAATGCCCATGCTGGCGCGCCGCTCGGCACCCATCTCGTAGAAAATCGTGTGGGCGACGGGGATGACCAGGGTGCGCGTGTCACCCAGGTTACTGGCTGGAATCGCTAAATTCAGGCGGTTGAGGAAATCGAAGCAGTCGATGCCGTCCTTCAACTCAAAGCTGAACAGGGAACCATAGCTGCGGAACAAATCCGTCGCCAGCGCGTGCTGCGGGTGCGACGCCAAGCCCGGGTAATGCACGGCGGCCACGCGCGGGTCCGCGGCCAGCATGGTGGCCAGCGCCAGGGCGTTCGAGCAGGTGCGGTCCATGCGCAAGGCCATGGTTTCCGCGCCGACGGCGATATGGTGCGCCGCTTCCGGGCCCAGGGAGGCGCCGAAGTCGCGCAAGGCCTTGGCGCGGATTTGCGCGATGCCCCACTGCGCCGGCGCCGCCTTCTTGTAATTGTCGAAAATGTTCGGATACTGGGTCCAGTCGAACACGCCCGTGTCCGTCAAGCTGCCGCCCAGCGCATTGCCGTGACCGCCAATGGATTTCGTCAAGGCATTGACCACCAGGCCCGCGCCCACCGCTTTCGGGCGGAACAGGTATGGCGTCGTCATCGTGTTGTCGACGATGTACAAGATGCCCTTCTCGCGGCACAAGTCGCCGATTTTTTTCAGGTCGGCGATCTGCGTGCGCGGATTGGCGATGGTTTCGACAAACACGATGCGCGTTTGCGGCGTGATGGCGGCCGCCACGTTGGCGACAAGAGTGGCATCGACGAAGGACACGGCGATACCCTGCCCCGTCACCGTTTGCCACAGGCTGTTGGTGTTGCCAAACAAAAAGGCCGACGAGACGACATGATCGCCCGCGCGCAGCAAGGATTGCACTACGGCGCCGATGGCGCCCATGCCGGTGGCGAAGCACAGGGTGGCGACGCCGTCTTCCATCTTGTTGACCTTGTCTTCCAGCGCGGAGACCGTCGGGTTACCCTGGCGGCCATAGCGGAAGCCCGGCTCCTTGCCCTGGAACACGGAGGCGAGCTGGCGCGCATCGGCGTAACCGAAGGCAACAGAAGTATGTACGGGCTTGTGCAGGGAACCGTGTTCGATGCCCTTGCGGCGGTCGTTATGCAGGATGGTGGTGGTAAAGCCGTAGTTTTTATTGGTGGTCATGATCGCGGAGAAAAAAATGCCCGGCATCGGCCGGGCAGCTTACTTATGCTTCTGTCGTTGCCAGGTTCAGGTTCAACTGGGAACGCGGCGTATCTTCGGGCGCTGCCGCCTTCGGATGGTGGCGCGCATATTCCAGGCGGTCCAGGTACTCCTGCGACACGTCGCCCGTCACGTACACGCCATCGAAGCACGATGCCTCGAAGTTCGTCAGGGCCGGGTTGACGTCGGCGATCGCCTGCTTCAGCGCGCCGATATCCTGGTACACGAGGTAGTCGGCCGTGATTTCGCGGCACACTTCTTCCGTCGTGCGGCCGTAGGCGATCAGTTCGTCGCGCGTTGGCATGTCGATGCCATACACGTTCGGGTAGATGACCGGCGGCGCGGCCGAAGCGAAGATGACTTTCGTCGCGCCCGCTTCGCGCGCCATCTGCACGATTTCACGGCTGGTGGTGCCGCGCACGATGGAATCGTCGACCAGCAGCACGACCTTGTCCTTGAATTCGGACGGGATCGCGTTGAGCTTCTGGCGCACGGATTTCTTGCGCGCCGCCTGGCCCGGCATGATGAAGGTACGGCCGATATAGCGGTTCTTGATGAAGCCTTCGCGGTACTCGATGTTCAGCGCCATGGCCAGCTGGATGGCGGCCGGACGCGAGGAATCGGGAATCGGCATGACCACGTCGATATGCACGCCAGGCAACTCGGCGCGGATCTTCTCGGCCAGGTATTCGCCCATTTTCAGGCGCGTCGCGTACACGGAGGCGCCGTCGATAACGGAGTCGGGACGGGCCAAATAGACGAACTCGAACACGCATGGGTTCAGGCTGGCATTGTCGGCGCATTGGGCGCTGTGCAATTTCTTGTCGGCATCGATGAAGACGGCTTCGCCGGGACCGATGTCGCGCACGAAGCGGAAGCCCATACCTTCCAGGGCCACGGATTCGGAGGCGATCAGGTATTCGGGACCTTGCTCCGTTTCATTGATGCCCAGGCACAGCGGGCGGATGCCGTGCGGGTCGCGGAAGGCCAGCAAGCCCACGCCGGCGATTTGCGCGACGGCCGCGTAACCGCCCTTGACGCGGCGGTTCAGCACGGTAACGGCCTTGAAAATCGCTTCCGGATCCAGGTTCAGGCCCGTCGTCGCTTCCTGGATTTCATGCGCCAGCACGTTGAGCAGCACTTCCGAATCGGAATCGGTATTGATGTGGCGGCGGTCGTTCTTGAACATTTCCAGCTTCAACTGTTCCCAGTTGGTCAGGTTGCCATTGTGCGCCAGGGTGATGCCGAACGGCGCATTCACATAAAACGGCTGTGCTTCCTCTTCGCTCGACGAACCAGCCGTCGGGTAGCGGCAATGGCCGATGCCCGTCGTGCCTTGCAGCGAACGCATGTTGCGCGTACGGAAGACGTCACGCACGAGGCCATTGGCCTTGTGCATGGAAAACATACTGCTGTGATTGGTCGCAATCCCTGCCGCGTCCTGACCGCGATGTTGCAGGAGCAACAATGCATCATAGAGCAATTGATTGACAGGTTGATGGGAAACGACGCCGACGATGCCACACATGGTGTGCTCCTAAACTGTGCTACTGATTTTAAAAAAATTCAAAATTTCACATGCTGCGCGTAAGCGGCAGGCAGATAAGGCTTGATGGCGCGCGCGCCCTGCTCCGCGAGCGGGCTGAGCTGCGCGTTTTTCCAGAATGGCTGCTGCGGTATGGACGTCATGCCGCACAAGATGACGGCGGTCAGCACGATCACAAGGCCCCGCGCCACGCCGAACAGGCTGCCCAGGGTGCGGTCGGCCAGGCTCAGGCCCGTCACCTTGACCAGCGCGTCGACCGTCATGGACAGCAATCCCATCAGAATGCGCACGCCGATGAACAGCACCACGAAGGCCAGCAACAAACGGATGGCTTCGCCCGGCACGGCTTCCGGCAGGAATTTCGCCAGGGTGGCGCCATAGGCGTTGGCAATGACGAAAGCCACGATCCAGCTGACCAATGACAGTATTTCCTTGACCAGGCCACGCATCATGCTGATCAGCACGGACGTCACCAAGACGAACAGCACCAGGTAATCGAAGATCGTCACGCGCGTTCAGCCTTGCAACATCACGCCGGCACCAGCGAACCGCCCAGGCCCAGCTTTTGCAGCTTGGCGCGGGTCTTTTCGGCGTCTTCGCGGCTGCCGAACGGTCCCACGCGCACGCGGATGCGCTCGCCCGCCGGGCTGGAGACTTTCTGCGTGTACGACTTGATGCCCGCTTCGCGCAGCTTGTCCTGCAACTCATCGACCTTGTCCTGCGTCGCCAGCGCCGCCACCTGCACCACGAACTTGCCGCTGCCGCCGTCGTGCGCCTTGTCCTGCACCTTCTCTTGCGGCTTGTCCAGTGGCTTGCCTTCCAGGATAGCCAGCGCGCGCGCCGCATCGTCGGCCGATTGCGCCGGCTTGGCAGGCTTGGCCTCAGGCTTGGCTTCCGCTTTTACTTCATGCTTGGGCTCTGGCTTGGATTCGGGCTTGGACTCGTGTTTCGGCTCCGGCTTGGTGTCGTGCTTCGGCTCCACCTTGACAGGTTTCGGTTCAGGCTTGGGCTCGGGTTTCGGTTCCACATAGGTCGGCTTGAGCGGCGCAGGCTGCGCGGCGGCCAGCACGGGTGCCGGCGCAGGCGCAGGCGTGGGCTTGGCTGCAGGCGGCAGCGGCGCGTCGACGATTTCCTCGGACTGGTCCAGGCCATTTGCTGCGGCCTGGGCCGGAACGGCCGGCACGGGCGCCGGTGCTGGCGCGACGGCCTTTTCCTTCGACGGAATGTCGATGGCGATATCGTTGAACGGTGCCTTCGGCTCGGAATCGAGCAGCATCGGCAAGCCGACAGCGACGCCCAGGGCCAGGGCAATGGCCCCGACCAGGCGGCGGCGTGCGCGCTTTTTTTCAGGCAAGACCGGATCCGGCGCTTCCTTGCCGCCACGGCGCGATCCGCCGCCACCGGAGGTGTTGGCTGCGCGCTTGCGGGTCGGCGACTGTGCTTCGCCAGGGACATAAAAGCCGCTGTCTTCGCCAGACGATTCTTGCTTGTTTTTAAACAGTTTCGAGAACAAGCCCATGCGTGATTTTCAGTCGAGTGCGTTTCAGTGAAGTGAGGATTTTCGGGCCTTCATCACGCCGGCAACGGTGAGGAAAGAACCAAAGACCACAATTCTATCATTCTCACCGGCCCGGCTCATTGCATTTGCAAAAGCTTGTGCCGGATCATCGAAAATAGACACAGTATGCTCGCTGCTGTCGGGCTTATCTTCCAGCATGATCTGCACCTTGGCGGCCAGCTCGGACTTTGTCGCCGCGCGCGGCGACGGCAGGCCAGTCAGGCACCAGTGGTCGACGTGCTCGCTCATCGCGGCCAATACGCCATCGATATCCTTGTCCAGCATGGAGCCGAACACGGCATACGTGTACGGGTGGAAACCCATATTGCCCAGGTTCTGGTTCAGCGCCGAGGCCGCGTGCGGATTGTGCGCCACGTCGAGGATCACGCTGGGGCGGCCGGGCAAGACCTGGAAGCGGCCCGGCAATTCCACCGTCACGAGGCCCGTGCGCACTTCCTGCGCGCCCACGGGCAGCTTCAATTTCAGCACTTCCAGCGCGGCCAGCACGGCCGTCGCATTCAGGATCTGGTTGGCGCCGCGCAAGCTTGGATACGCGAGCGAATTGCGGCGCTGCTCGCGTCCGCCGTAGTTCCACTGCTGCTTGTCGCCCGAATAGTTGAAATCGCGGCCCATCAGCCACAGGTCGGCGCCGATGGCGGTCGCATGGTCGATCAGCGACTGCGGCGGCACGGGGTCGCTGCAGATGGCCGCCTTGCCTGGACGGAAGATACCGGCCTTCTCGAAGCCGATCGCTTCGCGCGTGTCGCCCAGGTAATCCGTGTGATCGATGTCGACGCTGGTGACGATGGCCACGTCGGCGTCGATCACGTTGACGGCGTCCAGGCGCCCGCCCAGGCCCACCTCCAGGATGGCCACGTCCAGCTTGGCCTGCGACAGCAAATGCACAATTGCCAGGGTGGTGAATTCGAAATACGTCAGCGGCGTATCGCCGCGCACGGCTTCGACAGCCTGGAAGCTGGCGACGAGCTGCTCGTCGCTGGCCATCTCGCCCAGCACGCGGGCGCGCTCATTGAAATCGAGAAAGTGCGGCTTGATGTACAGCCCCACTTTGTAGCCGGCACGCAACAGCACGGATTCCAGCATGGCGCAGGTGGACCCTTTGCCATTCGTGCCCGCCACCATGATCACGGGGCAAGTAAACGCCAGCTGCATGCGCGCCTTGACGGCTTGCACGCGGTCCAGGCCCATGTTGATCTGGGTTTCCGAATGGCGGGTTTCCAGCAGGGCGAGCCAGTCTGGCAATGACGTAGGGAGGTTTTGCATGGGAGACTTCTTGAAGGATGCGATGCGCAAGGCGCAGAAGAGATATAACGCGGCAGGACGATGTAGGTCGGGTTAGGCCAAAGGCCGTAACCCGACGCCAGCGGCAAATTAAGCCAGCACTTCCACAGCCTGATTCTGCAACAAAGCCAGCAGGCGCGCGATTTCTTCGCGCATCTTGCGACGGTCGACGATCATGTCGACGGCGCCCTTGGTGACGAGGAACTCGGCGCGCTGGAAACCTTCCGGCAGTTTTTCGCGCACGGTGTTTTCAATCACGCGCGGGCCGGCAAAGCCGATCAGCGCTTTCGGCTCGGCGATGACGACGTCGCCCATGAAGGCGAACGAGGCGGACACGCCGCCCATGGTCGGGTCGGTCAGCACGCTGATGAAGGGCAATTTCTTTTCCGACAGCTTGGTCAGCATGGCCGTGGTTTTCGCCATTTGCATCAGGGACAGCAAGCCTTCCTGCATGCGCGCGCCACCGGTGGCGGTGATGCAAATGAACGGCACTTTCTGTTCCAGCGCGATCTGCGCGCCGCGCACGAAGCGCTCGCCCACGACGGAACCCATGGAACCGCCCATGAATTCGAATTCGAAGCACGCCACGACCACCGGCAGGCTCATGATGGCGCCGCCCATGACGACCATCGCATCCGTCTCGCCCGTCGCTTCCATGGCGGACTTCAGGCGGTCAGGGTATTTCTTGCTATCCTTGAATTTCAAGGTGTCGACGGGCAGGATTTCCTGGCCGATTTCATAGCGCCCCCCCGCGTCGAGCAGGCTGTCGAGGCGTTCACGCGCGCGGATGCGCATGTGGTGATCGCATTTCGGGCACACGTGCAGATTCGATTCCAGGTCCGTACGGTACAGCACGGCTTCGCACGACGGGCACTTGACCCACAGGCCTTCCGGCATGGTCTTGCGCGCGGCGGCATCAGAACGCTGGATGCGCGGTGGCAGCAGTTTTTCCAACCAACTCATATTTTCTCCTTGGGCCCTTGTAGGGGTAGCGTCGGTGGACGCCCCCGGCAGACGGTAAACGGCGACGCCCCGCAGGGCGCCACCAAAAATTTTATCTATTGCACAATAACAGGCAAATCAGTGGCCGAAGTGTAGCCGTTTATCGCCGGGCTGTCGAACTTTGCCGCCACCTGAGCTTGCGTAAACAACAAGCTTGCTCAGGCGTCCAGTGCGGCGCGGATGCCTGCCGTAAAGCTGCGTACGGCGTCGACGGCACCGCCTTCCGGGGCATTTTCGATCTCCTGGATGATGCGGCTGCCGATCACGACGGCATCAGCCACCTTGGCAACAGCCTTGGCCGTGGCGCCATCGCGGATGCCGAAGCCCACGCCGATAGGTAATTTTACATGCTGGCGGATGGCCGCGAGACGTTCCGCCACCTGTTGCGTATCAATGTTGCCCGCACCCGTGACGCCTTTCAGCGACACATAATAGCTGAAGCCGCCGCCAACCTTGGCCACTTGCGCGATGCGCTCTTCGGTCGAGGTGGGCGCCAGCAGGAAGATCAGGTCGAGTCCCGCTTCGCGCATGGCGGCACCGAACTCCTCGCACTCTTCCGGCGGGTAATCGACGACGATGGCGCCATCGGCGCCAGCCGCTTGCGCCGCTGCAATGAAGGCGGCGTTGCCGATGCGCTCGATAGGATTCGCATAACCCATCAGCACCACGGGCGTCGTCTGGTTCGTCTCGCGGAACTGGCGCACATAGCCGAACACATCGTGGATGCCGACATTGAATTTCAAGGCCCGTTCGCAGGCGCGCTGGATGACGGGGCCTTCGGCCATGGGGTCGGAAAACGGCACGCCCAGTTCCAGTATGTCGGCGCCGCCCTCGACGAGCGCATGCATCAGGGGCACGGTGGCGTCAGGGCCGGGATCGCCGGCGGTGATGAAAGTGACCAGGCCGGTCTTGTTGTTCGATTTGAGATTGGCAAAGGTGGTGGCGATACGGGACATGGGGAGCTTTCTTTATATCTGTGAGGAATGTCGGGTTACGCGCTCGCGCTAACCCGACCTACTTGGGCTTGTCAGTTGCTTAACTGAAATTCAATCCCATGCGCTCCGCCACGGTATGCATGTCCTTGTCGCCACGGCCCGACAGGTTGGCCAGCACGATCTGGTCTTTCGGCAAGGTGGCCGCCAGCTTGGCCGCGTAGGCCAATGCGTGCGACGATTCCAGGGCCGGGATGATGCCTTCGATATGGCAGCAGTCGTGGAAAGCCTGCAATGCCTCGTCATCCGTGATCGACACGTATTGCGCGCGGCCCGAATCTTTCAGCCACGCGTGTTCCGGGCCCACGCCCGGATAGTCGAGGCCGGCCGAGACGGAGTGCGTCTCGATGATCTGGCCATTTTCATCCTGCAGCAGATAGGTGCGGTTGCCGTGCAGCACGCCAGGAAAACCGGCCGTCAGCGAGGCCGAGTGCTTGCCCGTGTCCAATCCTTCGCCGGCCGCTTCCACGCCGATCAGTTTCACGTCCTTCTGGTCGATGTATGGGTAAAAGATACCCATGGCGTTCGAGCCACCGCCGATGCAGGCCAGCACGTAGTCGGGCTGGCGACCCGTCATTTCCGGCATCTGCACCAGGCATTCCTCGCCGATCACGGACTGGAAGTCGCGCACCATCATCGGATACGGATGGGGGCCGGCCACGGTGCCGATAATGTAAAAGGTGTTTTCGATATTCGTGACCCAGTCGCGCATGGCTTCGTTCAGCGCATCCTTGAGGGTCTTGGAGCCGGATTCGACGGGCACGACGGTGGCGCCCAGCAATTTCATGCGGTACACGTTCTGCGCCTGGCGCTTGACATCTTCGCTGCCCATGTAGACCACGCATTCGAGGCCGAAGCGAGCGCAGATGGTGGCCGTGGCCACGCCATGCTGGCCAGCGCCCGTCTCGGCGATGATACGCGGCTTGCCCATGCGCTTGGCCAGCAAGGCCTGGCCAATCACGTTATTGATCTTGTGCGCGCCCGTGTGGTTCAAGTCTTCGCGCTTGAAATAGATTTGCGCGCCGCCCGCCATCTCGGACCAGCGCTTGGCGTGGTAAATGGGCGACGGACGGCCAACGAAGTGCTTGAGCTCGTAGCGGAATTCTTCGAGGAATTCCGGGTCGACGCTGTAGCGGGCGTAAGCATCTTTCAGTTCGGCCAGCGCATGCGTGAGCGTTTCGGCAACAAATGCGCCGCCGTACGGGCCGAAGTGGCCGCGCGGGTCAGGAAATGGGTAATCGGTGGCGTGGAACAATGCGGCGGCGGCGCCGGGCATGGTGGTGTGGTCATTCATGGTTGTTTCCTCTGGCAATGATGGCATCGGCATCCTGCACCGCGGCAATAAACGCGCGGACTCGGGATGCGTCCTTGATGCCCTTGGACGCTTCGACACCACTGCTGATGTCGACGGCGTAAGGGCGCACGCGCACCACTGCGTCAGTCGCGTTTTGTACGCTCAAGCCACCACTTAAAACGACCCGAGGCGCGAGTTCTTTTGGAATGAGGGACCAATCAAATACCTTTCCTGCACCGCCGTAGGCATCCACATAGGTGTCCAGCAAGAGGCTGGAGAACAAGGGACAGGCGGCGCGATAGCGCTGTTCGTATTCTAGCAAATCTTCAAAGGAGGTGTCGGGTTTGACGCGGAACACTTGCGTAAACGGCGTCTGCACGGCTGCGGCGAGCGCCGCGCTGTGCTCGGGCGTCTCGTCGCCATGAAATTGCAGCAGGGACAAAGGCGCCACGGCCTTCGTCGCCCGCACTTCTTCCACCGTGGCGTTGACGAACAGGCCCACCGTCGTCACGTAGGGCGGCATGGCCGCGATCAGGCTGGCCGCCTGCTCGGGCGTCACATAGCGGGGGCTTTTCGGATAAAACACGAAACCGATGGCGTCGGCGCCGGCCGCCACGACGGCGGCAACGTCTTCGGCGCGGGTCAGGCCGCAGATCTTGATGCGTGTGCGAGGCATGGCTATCCTTTATTGATGCAGATCAAAACCAGGGCAAGGCGCTGCTGCTGTCTTGCGGCAAGGCCCATTTCGGATCGTAATCGATCTGCGCCAGGTACAGGCCATCCGGCATGAACGTGGGCGCAGCCGCGTGGCGGTCTTTACTTTCAAGCAAGTGCCCGAGCCAGTCCGGTTTTTCCCGCCCCGTGCCGATGTAGACGAGCGAACCGACCAGGTTGCGCACCATGTGGTGCAGAAAGGCATTGGCCGTAATCGTAAAAATCACACAATCGCCGCGCCGCTCGATGCGGATGTCGTGCATCAGCTTGACCGGCGACTTGGCCTGGCATTGCGCGGCGCGGAAGGCCGTGAAATCGTGCCAGCCCAAGAGCGGCTGCACGGCTTGCCGCATCAGTTCCACGTCCAGCGGACGGAAAAAGAAGCCGGCGCGGCCTTCCACCAGCGGCGAACGGGTAGCGTTGTTGTACAACACATAATGATAGGTACGCGCGCGGGCGCTGAAACGGGCGTGGAAAAAGTCATTGACCGTCGGATCGCCTTCGAGTTCCCTGGCCCAGCGCACGGCGATGGATTTCGGCAGGAAGGCGTTGACGCCGCGGACCCACGAGTGCACGTCGCGGTTCAGCTCCGTATCGAAGTGCACGACTTGCTCGAGCGCATGCACGCCCGTATCCGTGCGGCCGGCGCAGGTGGTGGCCAGGCGCACGCGGGCAAACTGCTCCAGCGCGTTTTCCAGCTGGTCCTGCACCGTTTGCCCATCTTCCTGCTTCTGGTATCCGTGCCAGGCCGTGCCGTCGTACTGCAGGCCGAGGACGATACGCTTGAATGGCGTTGCTGTCGTAATATTTTGCATCGAAGCATTATACCGGCGCGCAAGCGGCCCTGCCCTCCGACCACACAAGCGCCTGAGACGGCGTTCAGGGCAAGGCGCGCGGTCGAAGACAGTACGAATAGTACGGCGAGACTGTGCAACGCAGCCATGGACGTCGTATCAGGTGCTTGAAAGCGAGCGAGACGGCGTTCAGGGCCAGGCGCGCGGTCGAAGACAGTACGAATAGTACAAGGTGAACGCCATGACCGTGCAACGCAGCCATGGACGTCGTATCAGGTGCTTAGCTCAGCAAAGCTCTCATGGTATTAGCCTTGGCAACCTGCTCTTCGCTACCGCCCTTGATGACCTCATCGATCAACTCGCGCGCGCCTTCCTTGTCACCGATTTCCTGGTAAGCGATCGCCAGGTCCAGCTTGGTATCCATTTCCATGTGGATGGCCGACAGCGGGTCGTCGACGCCCACGCTGGCCGTCTTGCCATCGTTGAGGTCCAAGTCGATGCCGGACAGGTCGAATTCCTGTGCGGGCGGTATGGCTTCCGGCAAGGTGGCCGGGGTTTGCGCGTCGTCGAACAGGCTGTCGATGGAAGGCTCGGCCGCCGCGACGGGCGCGGCAGCGGGCGCCACGGGTTCGTCGAGGTCGAAATGGGCCAGGTCGACATCCTTCAACGGATCAGGCAACGGCGTCAAGCCGGCGCCCACGCCATTCACGGGACCGGCTGGCGGCTCCAGGTCGAGGCCGAAATCCATGCTGGCGTCATACTGCGCCTCCTGCGCGGCGGAGACGGGCTTGCTGTCCGGTCCCGGCATGACGATCGGGTCGCTGGTGGAGACGGGCTCGAAATCGAGGCTGTCGAGGTCAAAATCGAGGGGGGTGCGCGCATCGCGGGCCGGCAAGGAGGACACCGGCTCGGCCGGCGCCAGGTCGGCCAGCGGCGCGGGCGCAGGAGCAGACAGATCGTCAGGCAAGTCCATGCTCTGGCCATGCAAGTCGTCGCCGGCAGCCTTGCTCAGGCTGACAACGGCATCGTCTTCCGTATCGCCATACAGCGGATTGGTGGGATCGAGCGCCAGGCCCAGCGCGGCCGCCTGCGGCCACTCTTCGCCCTGGCCGCGCGTCAGGCTGTAGAGCTCGCTGGCCTGGTCTTCAAACGCGCGCGCGTCGTTGCGGGCCGAATAGATTTCCAGCAACTTCAGGCGGGCCGCGTGGCGCTCCGGGTGGATGCGCAAGGCTTCCTTGAGGATATCTTCCGCCTGGCCATCGCGGCCGTAGGCGATATACACGTCCGCTTCGGCGACCGGGTCCGTTTCATTCGCATCGAGCATGCTGGCGCCCGCCGCCGCGGCCACGCCGGCAGCGGCGGCGCCCGTACCGAACAAGTGGTTGCTCGCTTCGGATTGCTGGTCTTCAGGCGCCAGGCCGGCCGGCGGCGCCACGGGCGGCTCCGGTTCGAATACGGGAGCCACGCTCTCAGGCGCGGGCGGCGCGTCCTTGCGGCGGCGCGCGATCACCAGCGCTGCCACGGCAGCCAGCAATGCGGCCAGGCCGATGCCGATGGCGCCCAGGTGGTCATTGATCTTGTCCGTGATGGTCGGTTCCAGCGGCGATGGCTTTTTCACCAGCGGCACCGGTTTCGCCTTCGGTACAGGCGGCAGGGCTTCGGCCGGCGCGCTGGCGATGGCCGGTGCACTTGCTGATACACTGGCTGCGGTCTCGGCTGGCTTTGCCGGGGCAGGCGCGCTCTTGTCGGCCATGGCCTTGCTCTTGACCGCCATCAACTTTTCCAGGTCGCTGACGTTCTTTTCCAGCTCTTTGACGCGCGCGGCCGCTTCATCGACCTGTTTCGCCTTGGCGATCTTGTCTTCCTCGCTGGCGACGGCGCTCTTGCCGGCCGCCTTGGCCGCCGGCTCCGCTTTCGACAGTTTCAGCTTGTCTTGCGATTCGCCTACCGCCGTCGGCTTTTCCTGCACCTTCGTGGCGCCGATCTTGCCGGCCGTGCTTTGCGCCGCTTGCGCCGCCTTGGCCGGCTTGCTTTGCGACACCTGGCCCGCCAGCCTGTTACGGTAGGCCTCGAAATCGATGGCGTGCGCCGTCACCACGCCCTTCGCTTCAGCCGCATCGGTGGCGCGCATGGTGTCCGCGCCCGGCACGGCCAGGATGCGCCCGGCCTGCATGCGGTTCATGTTCTCGCCCATGAAGGCGTCGGGATTGGCGCGGTACAGCGCGACGAGCATCATGTCGAGCGAGACGCCCGACGGTTTCAGTTCGCTGGCGATGCGGCTCAGAGTGTCCCCCGCCTTGACCTTGTATTCGCCTGCCGCCTTTTTCGGCGCCAGCGTCGCAGTACCGGCAGCGGCAGCCGGCTTGGCCTTGCCTGGCTCCACTGGCGCCGTCACTTGCGCGCCGCGCGTCTGGCGCGCTTCGGGCGTGTCGAGCACGAACGCATATTCGCGCACCTGGCGACCGCTCTTGCTGCTCAGCTCCAGCAGCAAATCGACCATCGGTTCGGCCACCGGCTGCGCCGAGCTGATGCGGATAAAGGGCTTGCCGTCGCGGTTTTCCACGGCAAACGTCAGCGCGTTCAAGGCGGGATTGAATTCCACGTTGGCCTGGCGATACGCGTCCGGTGGCGCCAGCTTGGCCAGCAGGCTGGTTGCCTCGCCCGGCTTGACGGCCGATAATTCGACCTCGGCGCGCAGCGGCTGGCCGGCGGCGGACAGCACCGTGATCTTGCCCAGTTCGGCTGCGGATGCCGCCGGTGACAATAACACCGCACAGGCGACAGCACTGCTGAGTGTTCGAATGGCAAGGGAGGCGACCCGGGGACGAGTGTGTACAGGCATAGTTGGCGGCATCTTAGTTGACATGGGAAAACTGTTACTTTTCCAGAGGTATCAACATATCATCATGCCCAGAGCTATGCAAGCTCCGCATGGTTGAGCCTTGAGGGGCTCAGGACGAAAAAAAAGCCGGGAAAACCGCCCCGGCTTGATCTGGATCAGCAATTTATTACTGATTTATTGCCATTACGCGTCCAGCAGGATGCGCAACATGCGGCGCAGCGGCTCGGCCGCGCCCCACAGCAACTGGTCGCCCACCGTGAAGGCGGACAGGTATTCGCCGCCCATGCTCATCTTGCGCACGCGGCCCACAGGAATCGTCAGGCTGCCCGTGACGGCCGCCGGCGACAGGTCGCGCACGGACGCTTCGCGCGTGTTCGGGACCAGCTTGACCCATTGATTGTTGCTGGCGATGATGTCGTTGATTTCATCGAGCGGCACGTCTTTTTTCAGCTTGATGGTCAAGGCTTGCGAATGGCAGCGCATGGCGCCGATGCGCACGCACAGACCGTCGACAGGAATTTCCTTGGTGCCGAAATCGAGGCCGCGGCCGAGGATCTTGTTCGTTTCCGCGCCCGCTTTCCACTCTTCCTTCGACTGGCCGTTGCCCAGGTCCTTGTCGATCCACGGAATCAGGTTGCCGGCCAGCGGCGCGCCGAATTGCTTGATCTCATCCGGCGAATAGCCGTGCTGGGTCGCCAGCACCTGGCGGTCGATTTCCAGGATGGCGGAAGCGGGGTTCTCCAGCAGCGCCTTGACGGAGCTGTTGATGGTGCCAAATTGCGTCAGCAATTCGCGCATGTGCTGCGCGCCGCCGCCCGATGCCGCCTGGTAGGTCATCGACGTCATCCAGTCGATCAGGTCGTGCTGGAACAGGCCGCCCAGGCCCATCATCATGCACGATACGGTGCAATTGCCGCCGATGTAGTTCTTGACGCCCTTGCCCAGCGCATCCTTGATGACGTGCAGGTTGACGGGGTCAAGCACGATGACGGCGTCTTTTTCCATGCGCAAGGTCGAGGCCGCATCGATCCAGTAGCCATTCCAGCCCGCTGCGCGCAGCTGCGGGAACACAGCACTCGTGTAGTCGCCGCCCTGACAGGAAATGATGATGTCGCACTTGGACAGTTCGGCGATGTTGTTGGCATCCTTGAGGATGGTTTCATTCTTCGCCATGGCCGGCGCCGCGCCGCCCGTGTTCGACGTCGTGAAAAACACCGGTTCGATATGGGCGAAATCGCCCTCTTCCTGCATGCGCTGCATCAGGACCGAACCGACCATACCGCGCCAACCTACCAAGCCAACTAATTTCATTACCATTCCTCAAGATGAGACGGCGACTGCCGTCATTAGACTATTTTATCCCAGCGCTTTTACAACTGCATCACCCATCGCCTCGGTACCCACCAAAGTCGTGCCCGCTTCGTGGATGTCGGCCGTGCGCAGGCCCTGCGCCAGCACTTGCTTGACGGCTGCCTCGATGCGGTTTGCCTGCTCTTCGCGGTTCAACGAATAGCGCAGCATCATGGCCGCCGACAAAATCGTCGCCAGCGGATTGGCGATGCCCTTGCCGGCGATATCGGGCGCCGAACCGTGCGATGGCTCGTACAAGCCCTTGTTGTTGGCGTCGAGCGAAGCGGACGGCAGCATGCCGATCGAGCCCGTCAGCATGGCGGCCGCATCCGACAGAATGTCGCCGAACATGTTGCCGGTCACCATGACGTCGAATTTCTTCGGCCCCCGCACCAGCTGCATGGCCGCGTTGTCGACATACATATGATCGAGCGCCACATCCGGGTATTCCTTGTGCACGTCGATGACGATGTCTTTCCAGAACTGGAAGGTCTCCAGCACATTCGCCTTGTCCACGCTGGTGAGGCGCTTGTCGCGCTTTTGCGCGGCCTGGAAAGCCACGTGGGCGATGCGGCGGATTTCGCCTTCCGCATAGCGCATGGTGTCAAAACCTTCGCGCTGGCCCTTGAACGGACCGTCCGGGCACTCGCGCACGCCGCGCGGCTGGCCGAAATAGATGTCACCCGTCAATTCGCGGATGATCAGGATATCCAGGCCGGACACCACTTCCGGCTTCAGGGTCGAGGCGCCCGCCAGTTCCGGGTACAAGATGGCCGGACGCAGGTTGGCGAACAGGCCCAGGTTCTTGCGCAAGCCCAAAATCGCCTGTTCTGGACGGAACTGGCGCTCCAGGTTGTCGTACTGGTAGTCGCCGACGGCGCCGAACAGCACGGCATCGGCCGCTTTCGCCAGTGCCAGCGTGCCTTCCGGCAAGGGGTGGCCATGCGCCGCATAGCCGGCGCCGCCCACGGGTGCCGTTTCCAGCTCGAACGATTCGCCCAGCACATTCAACACCTTGACGGCTTGCGCGACGATTTCAGGACCGATGCCGTCGCCGGGTAAGATTGCAATTTTCATGGAATGATCTTTAGATAACGTTGGCCAGCCAAGGCTGATTGGTCAAATGCCGTTCTTCGAAGGCGCGGATATCGTCGGCATGGCGCAGGGTCAGGCCGATATCGTCGAGGCCATTCATCAAACAATATTTGCGAAAGGCGTCGATCTCGAACGGGTACGAAACGGAGCCGTTGCTGGTGCGCACGCACTGCTGTTCCAGGTCCACCACCAGCTTGAAGCCGGGAAAGGCCTTGACTTCATGGAACAGGTGCTCGACCTGGCTTTCCGACAGCACGATGGGCAGCAAGCCGTTCTTGTAGCAGTTATTGAAGAAGATGTCGGCAAACGATGGCGCGATGATGGCGCGGAAGCCATATTGATCGAGTGCCCACGGCGCGTGTTCGCGCGAGGAGCCGCAGCCGAAGTTCTTGCGCGTGAGCAAAATCGAGGCGCCCTGGTAACGCGGCTCGTTGAGCACGAACTCCGGGTTCAGCGGACGGCGGCTGTTGTCCTGGCCCGGTTCGCCATGGTCGAGGTAGCGCCATTCGTCGAACAGGTTGGGGCCGAAACCGCTGCGGTGGATCGATTTCAGGAATTGCTTCGGAATAATCGCGTCGGTGTCGACGTTGGCGCGGTCCAGCGGGGCCACCAGGCCTTCGTAAATCGTAAATTTATCCATGCTGTTTCTACTCGGTAAGACGCGCGGCGCAGGGCGCCGGCACGTCACGGTTTATTTTCCGCCGGCGCCAGTGACGACCTGGCCGACTTTCTGCACATCGCGGCCGATGCCGGACACGGTGTTGCAGCCAGACAGGATGACGGTGGCGATGAGGAGGGCGAAGAGTTTTTTCATGATGAGTTCTTGATAGTAAATAAGGGACCGGGAACGCTAGTGTAAACCAGTCGCACCGGTCCCTGCCGTCATCGCAATCCCCGCACGTCGACAAAGTGGCCGGCGATGCCCGCCGCCGCCGCCATCGCGGGCGACACCAGGTGGGTACGCCCGCCCTGCCCTTGCCGGCCCTCGAAGTTGCGATTCGAGGTCGAGGCGCAGCGTTCGCCCGGTTCCAGACGGTCCGCATTCATGGCCAGGCACATCGAGCAGCCCGGCTCGCGCCATTCGAAACCCGCATCCTTGAAAATGCGGTCGAGTCCCTCGCGCTCGGCCTGATCCTTGACCAGGCCGGAACCGGGCACCACCAGCGCCAGGGTGACGTTCGAGGCGCGGTACTTGCCGCGCACCACGGCCGCCGCCGCGCGCAAATCCTCGATGCGCGAATTGGTGCAGGAACCGATGAAGACCTTGTCGATGCGGATGTCTTCGATGGCGGTGTTGGGCTTGAGGTTCATGTAGACGAGCGCCTTTTCCATCGCATCGCGCTTGACGCTGTCCTTTTCCATGTCAGGATCGGGCACGCGGCCATCGACGCCGATCACCATCTCGGGCGACGTGCCCCAGGTCACTTGCGGCACGATGTCTTGCGCGTTGAGGGTGACGACGAGGTCGAAACGGGCGCCTGGGTCCGAATGCAGGGTGCGCCAATAGGCGACGGCGCGCTCCCAGTGTGGACCGGCCGGCGAAAACGGACGGCCCTTGACGTAATTGATGGTGGTGTCGTCCACGCCGATGATGCCGGCGCGCGCGCCCGCCTCGATGGCCATGTTGCACACCGTCATGCGGCCTTCCATCGACAGGGCGCGAATGGCCGCGCCGCCGAACTCGATACAGTAGCCCGTGCCGCCGGCCGTGCCGATCTTGCCGATGATGGCCAGCACGATATCTTTCGCCGTCACGCCGGCCGGCAAGGCGCCGTCGACCTGCACCAGCATGGACTTCGATTTCTTTTGCAGCAAGGTTTGCGTGGCCAGCACGTGCTCCACTTCGGACGTGCCGATGCCGTGCGCCAGCGCGCCGAAGGCGCCGTGCGTGGACGTGTGCGAATCGCCGCAGACGACCGTCATGCCCGGCAAGGTCGCCCCCTGCTCGGGGCCGATCACATGCACGATACCCTGGCGCTTGTCGTTCATGTTGAAGTAGGTCAAGCCGTAGTGCCTGGCGTTCTTGTCCAAGGTTTCCACCTGCAGGCGCGAAACCGGGTCGGCAATGCCGTCGACGCGGCTGGTGGTCGGCACGTTATGGTCGGCCACGGCCAGGTTGGCGGAAATGCGCCACGGCTGGCGGCCCGCCACGCTGAGGCCATCGAAGGCTTGCGGGCTGGTGACTTCGTGCAGCAAGTGCCGGTCGATGTACAAAATTGTCGTGCCATCATCTTCGGCCCGAACAACGTGGGATTCCCAGAGTTTGTCGTAAAGCGTCTTCATCATGATTTATGCAGCGTTGCCACAGCCTGTAGTAAGTGATCTGTCGTACTGATCAAAGGGATCGGCAATGATTATGCCATATATTGCGCAACGCAGAAGCAAAAGCCGCCCCAGCGTGGGATAGGCGATACAAAATTTGGCGCGCTTTGCGGATATGGCGAAAAAATTGCTGATACGAAAATCCGCCAAAGTGCCGGCGGGGCGAATAAAAATCGAAAAAAGCCGAAAAAAAAGCCCGCTGCAGAGGTCTGCAGCGGGCTGGGTGTGAACTGGCCTGTGTTGTCAGGCAGCCATGCGCACACTTCCCCTGCAACCATCCATCAGGAAAGATAGGCCCACGACTAGCACCAGCTCGCCTTCGGCCGAGCGGGCGGTGCCGGTAATGCCTTCCACGGTGATGGCCGTCATCGGCTTGATCACCAGGTCGGCCGTGCCATCGACGGCTTCCACGGCGAGAATGTACGGCTGTGGCGCAGCGACAACAATACCCACGCGCTCGCTGCACGATTCATAGCCCAGGGCGCCGGCCAGCGAGCGCACGGGCAATGGACGGCCCTGGTCTTTCAGCACGGGCGCGCCACCCACTTCCATGAAGGTTTCCGGCAACTCGACGACACGCTGCACGACGGCCATCGGCAGCGCCAGCGCGGCGCCCGAGGTCGACACGAGCATGGTCGGCACGATCGACAGTTCGATCGGCAGGCGGATGGCGAACTTGGTGCCCTTGCCCAGCATGGATTCGATGTGGATGGCGCCGCGGTTTTTCTCCACGGCCGTCTTGACCACGTCCATGCCCACGCCGCGCCCGGAGACGCTGGAGGCCACTTCCTTGGTCGAGAAGCCCGGCAGGAACACCAGCTGGAAGCATTCGTCGTTGCTCAACTGCGCGTTTTCGCTGATCAAGCCTTTTTGCTGGGCCTTGCTGCGCAGGAAGGCCGGGTCCATGCCCTTGCCATCGTCCTGCAGCACGATCATGACGCTATTGGCTTCCTGCCAGGCTTTCAGCGAAATATACGATTTGGCGGGCTTGCCGGCAGCCAGGCGCGCTTCCGGCGATTCGACGCCATGGTCAAGCGAGTTGCGCAGCATGTGCACGAGCGGATCGTACAGGCTGTCGACCACCACGCGGTCGACTTCCGTCTCCGCGCCTTCGATGGTCAGTTCGACATCCTTGCCCAGGTCTTTCGCCAGCTCGCGCACCAGGCGCGGGAATTTCTGGAACAGGCGGCCCACGGGCTGCATGCGCGTGGCCAGGGTGGCCCGCTGCAGTTCCGTCGAGTAGCGCGAGGCGCGTTCCAGGGTTTCCGCCAGGGTCGCCATCAAGGTGGCGGCCTGGCCTTCGAATTTGAATTGCAGCAAGCGCTCAAGCAGCACGGCAGCCTGGTTGGCGGCCTGCACGGATTCGCCCGCCACTTCCAGCAGCGCGTCGAGCTTGACGGCGTCGACGCGGATGCTGTCTTCCTTGACGGGCGCGGCATGGCGCACTTCCGGACGCTCTTCGCGGCGTTCGGCGCCATCCCAGGCCTTGCCGGCCGGCTTGGCGGCAGCAGCAGCAGCAGCAGCAGCAGGAACAGCAGCGGCGGTCACGACGGCAGGGGCAGCGGCAACGGCGGACACGGGTGCGGCAGCGACCCGGCTAGCCTCGGGCACGACGGCGTTATACATGCCTTCCCAGTCCAGGCCATCGGCGCTGGCGGTGGCTACGGCGGCGGCAGGCGCGGCCACCACAACTTCGGCGACCTCGGCAACGACCACGGCGGCTTCCGCCACCACGGCGGCGGCCGGCGCGTCCATGCCCTTGCCTTCGATGGCGTTCGTCAGGATGTGTTCCAGCTCTTCCGGCATGGCCGGCAAGCTTTCCGGCGCGGCGCCATTCGCCAGTTCCGTCAGCTGGTCGGCCACGAAACCGGACGCTTGCAGCGCCGCCTCGATGGCGATCGGCGTCACGGGCGCGGCGCCCGTGCGCAAGGCGTCGAACAGGTTTTCCGTCAGATGGCAGGCGGCCACCAGCGCGGGCAAGCCCATGAAGCCGGCGCCACCCTTGATGGTGTGAAAGGAACGAAACACGGCATTCAGTGTTTCCTTGTTGTCAGGATCACGCTCGAGGCGCAATAAGTGCTCTTCAACATTAACCGCAAGATCCATCGCCTCAACGACGAAATCCTTGAGCATATCGTCCATTAGAATCCCAAATCCGCAAGAAGGTCGTCTACATTATCCTGATCCAGCGCCACCGACGGCACGGACGGGCCCTGCATCAGCGGCACCGGCTTTTGCGCCAGCTTTTCGCGCACCTCGGCCGGCGCGTTGTCGCGCAGCAGCTGAGCCAGCTCGTGCTCCACCGTCTTGGTGATGTTGACCACTTTTTTGATCAGCTGGCCCGTGATGTCCTGGAAGTCCTGCGCCATCATGATTTCCAGCAAGCGCGCTTTTTCCGCTTCCGTCGCTTCGGCCACGGCTTGCGCGAACTGGCGCGAATCGCCGGCCAGGGCCTTGAATTCTTCCAGGCTCAGCTTGCCATCGAACAGCGCCGTCCAGCGGCTGTCCATGTCCTTGGCTTTCTTCGACAGCACATCCTGTGCCGGCATGCCTTCGTCCAGGGTGTTCAAGACCTTGTTGGCGGCTTGCTCGGTGAGCGTGGCCACATACTCCAGCCGGTCCTGGGCATCGACGATCTGCGACGACGCTTCCGTCAACGCCTTGTCGTAGCCCAGTTCGCGCAGCGAATCGTGCAGCAGGCGCACGATGCCGCCCAGACGCTCGAACATCGGCTTGTCGGACTGATCGACCGGATCGGCCGCTTCGCCAGGCGCGCCGGCGCCGGCCACGGGAACCGCTTCCGGCGCGGCAGGCGCGGCAGCAAGCGGCGCCGCTGCGGCTGCAGGCACGGCGGCGCTGGCCGACACGGAGTCGAACAGCGCGTCAAAATCGTCATCCGCGATCACGGCGGGAGCGGGCGCGGCGGCAGGCGCCGGCGTGGCTGCGGCCGCGCTTTGCGCGGATACTTCATCGAATAATGCATCGAAATCATCAGCGGCGTTGGTCATATCCCTGCTTCTCCATAATTTGTCAAAATTCCGCCTGAACTGTGCGTTTTACAGACTGATACCCACAATTTCTCGATTAAGATGATTTGAGGCAATACCGCTGCGATGGTGCGAGTGTAGCAGGGCGCCGCCCTGTTGGTAAATCTCAAAACGCGCTTCCTGGTGCAAAGCGGGTCCACAAGAGCTTTTCCGCCAGGAAATAAGTGTTCCTGCTGTTGTATTTTGAAATACTACCATTGGCGTGCGTGCAAGACCACGCGCCATACAAGAAATCCTGCATCCGGGCGGCTGCGCAACAGCCCCGCACGGACATCGTTGCAGCTAAAACACGATCTTTCTGCCAATGTTGTCTATACTGAAGGTGCAATAGTATTGATAATTATCAAGTCTTTACATGAATACAATGCTGCCGCCACGTCTACAATAAGAGGCGCTGTGCGCGCTGAGTCACTGCCAAAGGACCTGCCATGTATAAGAAAATTCTGATCGCCACGGACGGCTCCACCGTCTCCAACTTGACGGCCTGTGCCGGCGTTGCCTTTGCCGAACAGATGCACGCCGACATCCTTGCCGTGTACGTGGCACCCGAGTACCAGTACCCGGTGTACATCGAAATCATTCCACCAAGTTATCCCAGCGAAGAGGAATACCGCATCGCCATGCGCAAGGCGGGCGCCGACCATTGGCAGCCCATCCTCGACGCGGCCGCCAAGCGTGGCCTGCAAGCGACGGGATTGACGGCCTTTTCCGACAGCCCGGCCCTGAAAATCGTGGAAGTGGCGCAATTGCAGCAATGCGACCTGATTTTCATGGGCTCGCATGGCCGCAGCGGCTGGGGCCAGTTGCTGCTGGGCAGCGTGACCAATAAAGTGCTGTCGCACTCGAAGTTGCCCGTGCTCGTGCATAGGCTGATCAAGGAACCCCCGGCAAAATAAGGGGTCATATGGACACGGGGGCCGCCGCTGCCGGCACATCAGGAAAAAGGCAAATGTGCGGCCACTTCGGTTAAAATGACAACATTTCTCGTTTCTTAACATGTCCGGTGACGGACACAGCAGATTACACGCCACCAGATTGCCCGCCTATGATACGTATTGTGATTGCCGACGACCACACCATCATGCGTGAAGGATTAAAGCGCATCCTCGACGGCGCGCCGGATATCGACATCGTGGGTGAAGCCATCGACGGCTTTGAAGTCCTCAACCATGTGCGCCAGGGCGGCTTCGACCTGCTGCTGCTCGACCTGTCGATGCCGGGCCGCAGCGGCGTCGACCTGATCCGGCAAATCCGCAGCGAGGCGCCCAAGCTGTCCATCCTGATCCTCACCATGCACGAGGAAGAGCAATATGCGGTGCGCGCCATCCGCGCCGGCGCGCAAGGCTATCTGACCAAGGAAAGCGCGGGCACCCAGCTCGTGGGCGCCATCCACAAGGTGGCGTCGGGACGTCCGTACATCAGCGCCGAAGTGGCGGAGCAACTCGTGCTCAACATCATGATGCCGAATGAAAGCTTGCTGCATAAACAATTGTCGGACCGCGAATTCGAAGTCTTTTCCCTGCTGGTATCAGGCAAGTCGATCACGGAAATTGCCAACAATCTGCACCTGAGCGTGAAGACGGTGAGTACGCACAAGACGCGCATCATGCAAAAGATGGGCATGAGTTCGCTGTCGGAGATGGTTCAGTATGCCGTCGCGCACCGCCTGCTGTCCCCCTTCAAGACGTGAATCCTGCGACGCGCGCCCGCGCGTCGACTGTAGGAACAATCCTACTTCATCTACCACAGCTCCTACTGCCATATTCAGCCACTGCTGATATTAATTGCATACGGTTGTTGGCATACTGAAACCAGTAATCAAGTTGCTGGGAAGTTATTTCATCACGCAGCAAGTCTTCAGCGAATTGAGCATTACCTGCCTGGACGCGCGCCGCCGACCCTTGCCCGCCCGCCGTCCCGCGCACCCCGTCATTCAACTCTGAACTACCTGTCACCAGGAGATGAACATGCTGTCCACGCAAACGCCCGACACCCGCTCTGCTTCACCATCGCTGGCCCCCTCTTCTCCGATGGAAGCAGGGCGCCAGCGCCAGGGCCGGCTCTGGTCGAACCTGAAGGAGGTGTGCGACCTGCTGCATATCTCCAGCGCCTGCACCATCGCCGCCGACGAACTGCTGTTCCAGCACGTGCAATTCAAGACGGGCCAGCGCGTGCACACCATCGGCCAGCCGTTCGACACCCTGTACATCGTCAATTCGGGCTTCCTGAAAACCGTGCTCATTGATGAATTCGGCAATGAACAGGTGCTCAGTTTTCCCATGAAGGGCGACATGCTGGGCGTCGACGGCATCCACTCGCGCCATTATTCCTCGGAAGCGGTGGCCCTGTCCGACTGCGACCTGATCCTGCTGCCGTTCAAGAAACTCACGGCGCTGGGCAGAGTCCATTTGGAACTGGAAAATGTCATGTACGGCGTGATGAGCCGCGAACTGGTGCGCGAGCAAGCCATGATCGGCATGCTGGGTGCCCTCAGCGCCGAAGCCCGCGTGGCGCGCTTCCTCGTCTCGCTGGCCGACCGCTTCGCGCAGATGGGCTACTCGAGCAAGCTGTTCAACCTGCGCATGACGCGCCATGAAATCGGCAGCTACCTGGGCCTGACCCTGGAAACGGTCAGCCGCACCCTGTCCGCCTTCAATGAAATCGGCCTGATCACGGTCGACCAGCGCACCATCGGCATCAAGGATCCGGATGCCCTGAAAACCCTGCGCCGCCTACCGCCGTCGCGCTCGCGCGCCAAGCAGCTGGCCGCCGCCAAGCTCAAGGCCGACACCACCGCGGCCGCCACCGCCTCGGCGCAATTGCTGGCCACTATCTAGCGCCATCCCGATTTCTTCAAGCTTGGCACAGGCTTGACCCGGCCAAGGCGCGCAACGCCTTGCCGGGTCTTTTTTGCTGCCGCTCCCCGCCTACGCCGCGCCCGCGGCCACCTTTGCGCAGCCGCATCCTCAACGCTGCCATGCCAGCATAAAAAAGCGCGGATTGGGCACAAATAAGCCTTGCTTTTCGGGCCACATTCAACAATAATGCAAATACGAATCATTCTCAACTGAGATAAAGAAAGCCCAACATGCAAAGCTCAAAACCAGCCTTGATCCAGGATGCCGCTACCGCCCACGTCCGTCCTCCCGTCAGCATGGCCCAGCCGGCGCGCCGCATCACCAGCGAAGCGCTGCTGCAGCAGGGCCGCGAAGTGGAGATTGAGCATAGCGGCAAGATCTATCGCCTGCGCGTCACCCAATTGAACAAGCTGATCCTGACTGCCTGAAGCAGCACGGCAGCCAGTCACCACACTCGCCAGCCAGTCGCGCTCCGTGCGCGCAGCCAGCCAAACCACCGCACAGGAGTGTTTGATGGCGAACGACCGACCTTCCCCGATGTTTCCTGCCCCGCAGGGCCAACAGCCTGAATTGCTGCTGTCGGCCGTGCTGCACCTGATGTCGCATTACCATGCGGGCAGTCCCTGCGAGAAACTGGCCGGTGTCATCGAACGCCATCTGCAAGTGCTATCGCAGTCACCCGGCCTGGGCCCCGTGCTGCAAGCGACCTGCCAGCAACTGTCGCAGCAATGGGCCGCCCTGGTGCTGCTGCACAAGCCCGCGCCGCCAAAGACCACCTTGTTTGAGCGCCTGGCACGCATGCTGAGCGCCAGGCGTCCTGCCTCGCCCCTGCCGCAATAATTTCTTTTCAATACCCCACCGCCCAACAGGATATCGCCATGTGTGACAAAGACCAGTCCCTGCCCGTCATCAGCAATTGTTCCAGCGACGGGGCCGAAACGGCCGCGCTCGCTTCGCGCCGCCGGCGGCTGTGGGAACTGTCGCACACCTGCCATTGCCCGCTGGTCGGCGTGGGCTTGCCATTGGGCTACCTGCGCAAGCTGGTGGGCAAGATGACGGGCGGGCGCGTGCTGGCCGACGACTACGAAGTGCACGTGGGCGCCGTGACGGAATGCGGCGCGCGCAACCGCCTGTCCGAAGCGCTGCAAAAGGAACTCGAACGCCGCTACGCCCCCGTGATCCTGCGCTTTCGCGGCGCCAAGACCACCGGGCAGGTAGCGCAACTGTGGCGCACGGCCGTCGCCAACGGCGACGTGTCGGGCGCCTTCTGGGCCGGCCTGACGCACCCGCGCTGCGACGCCGAACTGGAAGAGCAAATGTGCCGCGACTTGCACATGATCCAGCACCAGGCCGGCGCCTGCGTGCGCGCCGACATGGGTAAATTTACGGCCTTGCAGGAAGACAATGCGCGCCTGGCGCACGAACTGGCCAAGCTGCAACAACGGAGCCAGGCAGTACTGATGGAAAAAACGGGCGAGCTGGAACGCCAGGAAGCCGTGCTGCTGCGCACGCGGGCCGAGGCCATCGGCAAGGATAGCGTGATCGACGGCTTGCGCGCGGAACTGGCGCAATTGCAGGCCGCCATCCCGGCACTGGAATCGCGCACGCGCCTGGTCGAGCGCCTGGCGCAAATGGATGAGCGCGAAAAGGAATTGCGCCAGCAAATCGCGGAATTGAAACAGGCCCAGCCACGCCCAAGCGCCGTCGCGCCGCCACCGGCGCCGCAGCTGGAAGTACCGACCGGTGGCAAGCTGAAAATGCCGATCCGCCTGGTCGATCAAAGCGTCCTGTGCGTGGGCGGACGCAGCGGCAATGTCGCCACCTACCGGGCCCTGATCGAACGCGTCGGCGCGCAATTCGCCCACCACGACGGCGGCCTGGAAGACAATGCCAACCTGCTCGATTCGAGCCTGGCGGCGGCCGACCTGGTGATTTGCCAGACGGGTTGCATCAGCCACAGCGCCTACTGGCGCGTCAAAGATTACTGCAAGCGCACGGGCAAGCGCTGCGTCTTCATCGACAACCCGAGCATTTCCAGCCTGGCGCGCGGCTTGCAGGAAGTGAGCGGCGAGATGGACGCAGTGCCGCTGGCCGCAATCCAGGCGTAAGCAGCCCCTTCTGTACTAATACACGTCGCGCCGGTAGCGTCCTTCGGCCGCCAGCGCGTCGAGCGCGGGCCGTCCCAGCATCTCTTGCAGGGCCTGGTCGACGCCGCCCGCCATGCCGGCCAGGCTGCCGCAGATGTAGATGGCCGCGCCCTGCTGCAGCCACAGTTTGACTTCGTCGGCGTTGCCGCGCAGGCGGTCCTGCACGTACAGCCGCTCGGCCTGGTCGCGCGAAAACGCCAGGTCCAGGCGCGGCAAGTCGCCGCTGGCGTGCCAGCCTTCAATTTCGTCGCGATAATGGAAATCGTGGTCAAGGTTGCGCTCGCCAAAGATCAGCCAGTTGCGCCGCTGCCCCGCCAGCACGCGGCTCTTCAGGTGGCCGCGCAAGCCGGCGATGCCGCTGCCGTTGCCGATCAAGATCAAAGGCCGTTGGGCATTGTCTTCCAGGCGGAAACGCCGGTGCTGGCGCAAGCGCAGCTGCACCACGTCGCCGACAGACGCCTGCGCCGTGAGCCAGCCCGAGGCCAGTCCCAGGCTGCCATCGGGATGCGCATGCTGGCGCACCAGCAAGTGCACGCCGCCATCGCGCGGAATCGAGGCGATTGAATATTCGCGCGGCTGCGCAGGGTCAAGCGGCGCGGCCACCTGCACCAGGTCGCCCGACTGCCAGTCAGGCAAGCTGCCGTCCACGGGCGCCAGCTCCACGTGATAGATGGCGCCGCCCGCGCTGCCGGGGTTGAGCAAATGCCGGCCCGTCAGGCGCCAGTCGCCAAACGCGGGCGCGCTCCAGTCGGGCGCGTCGCTGGTGCCGGCCAGGTGGCTCAGGTGCTGGAACCATTGCTCGATGGCGGCGCCGGCGCTGCGGTCGACTTCGATGCGCCCGAACAGGCGCGAGGCGCCCTGCGCCGCCAGCCAGGCGTCCAGCGCGCGGCCGAAGCCACAATAATGGCCATAGCTGCGGTCGCCCAGGGCCAGCACGGCGTAGTGCAATTGCGGCAGCGCCAGCTCGCCCGTCATGAGGCGCCCCATGAAGGCGGCCGCATTGTCGGGCGCGTCGCCTTCGCCATACGTGCTGACCAGGAACAAGGCCCGTTCCGCTTGCTGCAGATCCTTGGCCGTGAGGTCGGCCAGCGCGCACAGGCGCACGGGGATGCCTGCCAGTTGCAGGCTCTGCGCCGTTTGCGCGGCCAGTTCCTCGGCATTGCCCGTCTGGCTCGCATACGCCACCAGCCAAGGCCGGCTGTCGGCCAGCGCCGCCTTGGCGGCGTCGGCCGCGCGGCGCCTGGTGCGGGCGCGCAGCCAGGGCGCCAGGCACACGCCCGCGTAACTGAGGGACAGGGCGGCCAGCAAGGCCAGCCGTGTCGTATCGTGCGTAAAAATCATGGAATTAATCGTTCATTCGTCGAGCATGGCCAGCATGTGGCTGCTCAGCGTTTCATGGTAGCCATCGCCATCGCGCTGCAGGAAGCGCGCGGCCAGGCCCTGCTCTTCGGCCAGCGCCATGCCGGCTTCTGGCCCCAGCACAGTCAGGGCCGTCGACCAGGCGTCGGCCGCCATGCATTGCGCGTGCACGACGGTGACGGAAGCGAGTTGATTGGCGATCGGCATGCCGCTGCGCGGATCGATCGTATGGGAAAAACGCACCGTGCCGTCCTGGAAGAAACGCCGGTAGTCGCCCGAAGTCGCCACGGACAGGCCGTGCAGCGCCAGCAGCATTTCCGCCGGATGCTGCGCATTATCGGCACTATCGGCGGCGCCCTCGACCTGTTCCAGCACCACCCACCACGGCTGTCCGTCGGGCTTGCTGCCGGCGCCGCGCAGTTCGCCCCCCACTTCCACCAGGTAATGATGGATGCCCTGGCTGTCCAGGTAGCGTGCCAGGCGGTCCACGCCATACCCCTTGGCGATGGCGGACAGATCGAGTTGCAAGCCACCGGGCTGGCGCGCGCGTCGGGCCGGCAAGTCCAGTTCCAGGCGGCGGCGCTGGCGCTGCGCCAGCAGCAGCGCCACGCTATCGTCTTTGGGAGGAAGGAAGCCGGGCTCATCGTAGCGGTGGCGTGGGCCGAAGCCCCACAGGTTGACGAGGGCGCCCGCGCACGGGTCGTACGCGCCGCCGGACGCCTGCGACACGTGCATGGCAAAGTCCAGCACTTCGCAAAACGCGGCGGGCAAGCTGTGCCAGCTGCCAGGCTCGGCCCGGTTGAAGCGGCCCAGGTCGGACTCTTCGCTCCAGTGGCTCATTTGCGCCACCACCAGGTCCAGCTGCTGCTGCAAGCCCTGCTGCAAGTCGGCGCTGCCCGCGCGTCCCGGCATGGCGGACTCCAGCAGCCGCACCGACCAGCTGGTGCCCATCGTCATGCCGCGCAAGTCCCGGATCGCGGCGCCGGGCGGCGCGACCTGATCGGAAATATGCTGCGGCAGCAGGACCCGGCGCATCGGCGAACTCGTGAAGAGGCCGCCGCTTACTGCGGCAGCACTTCCACGGTGGCCGCGTACGTCATGCGGCGCTCGGGCATGGCTGGCGGCTGGCCGGCCACGGCAGGTGCGGCCGCTGGCCAGGTGCTGCTCAGGTAATACATGCCGGCCGCTGGTACCGTAAACGTGATTTCGCCCTTGGCATCCGTGCTCTGGCGGATTTCACCAAGCACGCCACGGTAGCGCACGCCACCTGGCACCAGGCTGAAGGCCTGGTTCGCCGCCGGCTTGCCATCGACGAGGAAACGCCACGTGGCTTTCTCGCCGGCGCGCAAGTCGTTCGGGTGCGTCACCGGCACGAATTCCAGGCCCACGCCTGTCGGCTTGAACACTTCCGTGCTGGTTTCCCCATTGCTGAAGAAGGTTTCCAGGCGCGCAGCCGTGCGCGTGATTTTCAGCTCTTGCACATTGGCCGGGACTTCCTTCTTGAACGTCTCTTCGTTGCCGCGGAAACGCTTCTGCTCGCCGTTGAGCTTGTAGCTGCCCATGACGTTTTGCGACACGATGGCCGCTTTATAGGTGCCCGGTTTTTCCATTTTCACGTCGAAGACGCTGCGCAAACGGCCCGTGACGGTGTTCGCCGGCGCCACTTTCGCGCCATCGGGACCGATGACTTGCAGCGCGTCCAGGCGCAGCGGCTGGTGGTCGATCTCGAACAGGCCGTCGGAGACGGCGGCGTCCACCGTCACCCAGGCGTCCTTGCTCTCCACCATCGTGCTCGACGGCACCATCCAGCCGCGGTGGGCGTGGGCGTTCATGGCCAGGCCGGCCAGGGCCAGGGCGATCAGCGGTTTATTGAGTTGCTTGAACATGATGTGCGCCTTATGGTTTGAGTTGAACGACGACATTACCGAGTTCTTCCTTGCCTTTGGCAGGCACGGACTGGGCCGATTTCAACGGCCACTGGAACGGCACGCGCACCAGTTCGCGTCCGCCCGCTTCGCGCGCCGCTTCCACCACCACCTGGTATTCGCCGGCCGGCAGCTTGTCGAGCAAGGCCTTGGCACCGGGGAAAGTCAGCGTATGTTCGCCGGGCGCACGCGTGGCGCCGCTGACGCCGTCAACGGGCATGGCCAGGTCGCGGCCGCTCTTGCGCCACCATTGGCGCATGTCCTTCAGCCACTTCTCGCCTGCCTTGTCCTTCTTTTTCACGTCATACAGCACCGTCAGGTTGCCGACCACCTTCTGATCGGCCGTTTCCAGCCACGCCGCCAGGTAGGGACGGTGGTATTCCGCCACGTTCAGTTGCGGGATTTCAATCTTGAGGGCCAGGTCGGCTGCCATCGCCGACGTACCGATCAGGGGAAGGCCAAGCGCCAGGGAGTAGCGTAATTTCATGGTGTGCCTGTCAAAAGAAAAAGAGAAAAACGATCAGTGAATAAACAGCAAGGCGATCGCGCAAGGTATCAAGATACCGAGACCAACCATCGGCCAGGTAAATGGCCGGTTGGCCGCGTGGAACTTCAAAATCAATAGCCCCGTCAGGCAAAACACGATGCAGGCGCCGGCAAAAATGTCGATGAACCAGCTCCAGGCCACGCCCGTGTTACGGCCCTTGTGGACATCGTTGAGCCAGGATACCCAGCCCCGGTCCGTCAATTCATATTCGGCGGCTCCGTCTTCCAGACCGATGCGCACCCAGGCGTCACCGCCCGCCCTGGGCAGCGGCAGATACACTTCGTCGATCGACCATTCGGCGGGACGGCCGCCCGCATTGAGCGACCACTGCTGCTTGAGCCAGGCTTCGGCGAATGCCGGCATGGGCGCATTCGCGCCATCGTGCTTGGCGGCATACGCGGCCAGTTGCGTGACGAGGGGTGCTGGCAATTCCGCCTTCTGGCGCGTGATCGACGGCTTGGCTTCGATCTGGCCGGCGTGGTTCAGGGTGATGCCGGTAATAGCGAACAGAAACATGCCCAGCAGGCAAAGCGCCGAGCTGATCCAGTGCCATTGATGCAAGTTCTTCAGCCAGACGGCGCGGCTGGCATTGTTCTTGGCCTTGTCTGCGGCGCCCGCATTACCCATAGCCCGCTCCCGGCAAGGAGCGGGCCAGGTGGCGCGACAAGTCAGTGTGCTTCATTCCCATCCTTCAATCAAAGTTCATGCTGATATTTTCAAACAAATGATAATGATTATCATTTATTAAGTCAATACATGGGGCACTCCGCCAGGCCAGCGTTTTGTAACAGCTTTGAAACAAAGCTGGCCTGCTACGTAAGCTGCCGTACAGAGCCGTTTGCCGCACCCGCCTATGCTGTTGTTCAGGACAACCAACAAGGGAGCACCCCATGCAAGCTTATTCCAGCGAACAACTGGCCAGCATCGCTGCCAGGATCAAGGACGTCAAATTCGGCATGCTGACCACCAGCGACGACATGCGCACCCTCACCAGCCGGCCACTGACGCAGCAGCAGGTCGACAGCGAAGGACATATCTGGTTCTTTGTCTCGGACGAGGCCGCCTACACGCGCGATTTGCTGAACAATCCGCAAGTTAATGTCAGTTTTGTCGACACGGGCGACAGCCTGTATGTCTCCGTCTGCGGCCACGCGCAGCTGCTGAAGGACCGTGCCAAGGCGGAGGAGTTGTGGAACCCGCTGGTAAAAGCCTGGTTCCCGGGCGGACTCGACGATCCGAAGCTGTCGCTGATCAAGGTGACGATCCAGTCGGCCGAATATTGGGATAGCAGCGCCAGCAAGATGATGCAATTCTATGAAATGGCCAAGGCCGCGATCCTCGGCGAGACACCGAAGGGTCTGGGCGAACACGGCCGGGTCGACCTGTAGCCGCGTCGATGCACTTCACCTACCAGCGAGCAGGCGGCATCGTTCGCGCTGGCCAGCCGGCATGCGCGTAGGCGCCTGGCGGCTGGCCCTGTGGGAAATATCAGACAATGAGGAAGAGAAGCTCAGACGCCGGTACTGCCCGTGGTGTCTGGCGCATCGTCGGCACTCTGCCGGCTCTGCCCGGCGGAACCGGACTGATGATGCGGCAAGCGGTCGGCCCGCCGCACTTCACCGATGGAAAACAGATCGTCGCCGATATCGAGGCCTTGCTCGCTATCGACCAGCACAAAGTTTTCGGCCGACTCGGCCGTGCTTTGCTTGCTGCCCGCCGTGGCTGGCGTGCCGCCCTGGCGATTGCCCGGTTGCGGCGTATTCGAGTTGCCCATTATCTTCTCCCTGATCATCAATGCGAGTTGACTGCGAGGTGACTGCCAGGTAATTGCACATTGCCGACGCAGCTCATTCATCATAGTCCATGCCTGCTGCATTGCATCAAAATTTTGCGGCAGCCGGACAGATGCGACCATGGCCAGCGGCGTACCTACCTGCCGCTGGCCATGATCACTTGCCACTGCTCACTACTAGGTGCTACGGCTTGTTGCGCGAACCGGAGCTCGATCCCGAACCGCCGCTTTGCTTGCTGTCACTGTCGCGGTTGCCCTCCTGGTTCATGCTGGCATTGTCGCGCGAGCCGCTGGACCTGGCGGCGCTTTGCCGGCTGGCATCGTTCTTGTGGCTTTGGCTGCCTGCGCGGCGTGCCTCTTCCGACGTGAACTCATGCGCCGTGCCCTTTTCATGCGCGGCACGTCCGCCTTCGCTGGCGATTTCGCGCTGCTGGGCGGGATCCATGGAAGCGAAGCCCCGCTTGCTGGTATCGCTTTGCTTGCTGCCACCGCCGCTTCCGCTGGCGCTACTGGTTTTACTACCTTGCTGTTTATTGTCGCTCGATGTGGCCATGATGATCTCCTTGATCGATGGAATCGGAAAACAGTGCAAACCATGCAATTCTTCCCCCTCGCATGGCAAGGGAACCATCATCTTAGTGCGCACATGGAGCACAAGAAATAGGAGGATGGCAAGAGCGCATGTAGGATGAGTCCCGCCAACGGTAGCGCAGTTACTTTCAGTTTTACACCAAAAGTACCAAACACTCAGCAGTTAGCTGGTAGCGGGAAAACCGCCGCGCCGGCCGTCACGTACACGCGCTCGCCAACGGCTGGCCGCACCGCATGGCCACCCGGAAAGGCGCCAGACGAGGGCAAGACAGCACGCTGCTGACCCAGCAGGAAACATGGCGCACGCGTCATGATGGTGCGCTCGACGGGGCGCCACGGCTCGATGCAGAACTGACCCGGCACACAAGACCAGCCTTCCTTGCGCACCACCACCATGTCTGCCATGCCTTGCTCCCTAAGTGAAAAAAGCGCGTTGGAATGGGTTGAACCTCGCGCTCCTGCGTTCGATCACCGTTCGACAGCGCACCATGGATACAAGCCGGTGCGACAAACTCGGCCATGAAGGTGCGCGTGGCGTTTTCCGGAAACGCAATCGTGACCTGCTCGCCCGCTACCGACAGCACGGTGCCGATCTGGTGGCGGGGCACGCGCACGCAGCAGCCCACGACGAGCAGGGGCGACGACGGCCCGGCGGGGCTTGCGGCAGAGCCGATGCTTGCGGCACATCGTCCAGGGCAATCGGCGCGGCTGGCTTGCCGTCACTTTACGGCCGGGCCCGGCGCACCGCCATAGGACGGCTGCGACAGCCCGCGCAGGACTTCAGGAAGCCAGCAGGATGGCCCAGAAGACCATCAGCAAGCCGGCAATCGACACGCACCACACGAGCGTGCGCACGACGGGCACGCCAAACGCGTACAGGGGCACATACAGCACGCGCGCGGCCAGGTACAGGGCGGCGCCATACAGGGTCAGCGCGCTTTCCTGCGCCGTCACATGGGCGATCAGCACGGCGGCGGCGAACAGGGGCAGGGTTTCGAACAGGTTCGCCTGGGCCCGCCGCAAGCGGCCCGTGATCTTGCCCACGGGCGGCCCGTCGCCGTCGCGCGCGCTCACGTTATAGGCCGTGCCCGTTTCGCGCGTACGAAACAGCGCGGGCAGGAGGATTTGCACCAGTGCCAGCACCAGGGTACAAGCCAGCATCGTCAGTTCAGGGGTCATGCCTTACCTCTGCAGGGTGGGACAGGCAAGCCGTTCCAGGGCGTGCCCGTCAGGGTTGGTCGAGTGCCGCTTGCAACTCCAGCAAATCATAGGGCTTGCGCAAGACGCTGGCGGAAAAACCCAGCTCATCCATCGATTCCTTGCCATAGCCCGTGGAAAAGATGATGCGCATATCCGGCTTATCGCGCAACACCATGCGTGCCAGCGCGATGCCGGACATGCCGGGCAGGCTGACATCCGTAAACAGGATATCGAAGTCTTGCTCATTGAGCAATTCCCACGCCGCCTCGCCATCGGACACGCCGCTGACCGTGTGACCCAGCATGCCCACCAGCTCGCACACCATCAGCTGCGAATCGAGATTGTCTTCCACCACGAGTATTTTCATGGATGTCGGCATGTCCCCCTGCGGTACCAAAGCATGGCCCGTCAGATCCAGCCCCGGCGTGCCACCTCCCAGCACGCTGGCCGCCGTGCTGCCGGTGGCCTGCATGCCGGCCACCGGCGCCCCGGACCGTTCAAACTGGCGCGCGCGCATTTGCTGCTGGCGATTGGCCAGCACATGGCGCAGCTTGCGCGCCAACTCTTCGCGCCGGTACGGTTTGCTGAGCAATTCCACCCCAGCGTCGAGCCTGCCCTCGTGCACGATGACATCCTGCGCGTAGCCCGAAGTAAACAGCACGGCGATATCGGGCTGCAATTCGCGCGCCTGAAGCGCCATCTCCGTGCTGCTGACGGGACCGGGCATGATCACGTCCGTAAACAGCAAATCGATCTGCGCGCCGCTATGCAGCACGGCCAGCGCGCTTTCGCCATCCTCGGCCTTGAGCACCTTGTAACCGAGCGCGCCGAGCATGTCGACCACGGTGGTGCGCACGCCCACGTCGTCTTCCACCACCAGCACCGTCTCCGTGCCGCCCGTGACGACGCCGCTCAATTCCAGTTCTTCGTCCGCTTCGGCCATCAGGGAACGGGGCAAATAGATTTTGACTCCCGTACCCACACCAGGTTCACTGTAAATGCGGATATGGCCGCGGCTTTGCGTGACAAAGCCATACGCCATCGACAAGCCCAGGCCCGTGCCCGCACCTTCCGGCTTGGTGGTAAAGAACGGTTCGAATGCGCGTTGCAGCACGGGGCCACTCATGCCGCGCCCCGTATCGGTCACCGACAGCATCACGTACTGGCCGGCCGGCACGTCGACCAGGTTGTGCACATACTGTTCATCGAGCACGACATTACCCAGCTCGATGGTCAGCTTGCCCACGCCATCCATGGCGTCGCGCGCATTGATGGCCAGGTTGAGGATGACGTTCTCGATCTGGCTGCGGTCGATCAGGGTATTCCACAGGCCGCCGCCGCCGACCAGCACGATGTCGATCGCTTCGCCCAAGGCGCGCCGCAGCAGCGCATCCATGTTGCGCACCACGCGCGCCAGGTCGGCCACCACCGGTTGCAAGGGCTGGCGCCGCGCAAACGCCAACAGGTGCGACGACAGCTTGGCGCCCCGCTCGACGGCGGCAATCGCCGTGTCCAGGCGCTGGCGCATCAAGCCATCCGTGCCCGCCAGGTGATGCAACAGATACAAATTACCGGAAATAATTTGCAGCACATTGTTGAAATCGTGCGCGATGCCCCCCGTCAGCTGGCCCACGGCTTCCATCTTTTGCGCCTGGCGCAAGGCGTCCTCGGCTTTGGTGCGCTCAACCACTTCCTGTTCGACACGGTGCTCGAGCGTTTCGTTCAATTCATGCAGCGCTTTTTCCACGCGGCGCCGGTCTGTGATGTCCGTCTTGACGGCGATCAGGGAACGCGTATGACCCTGCTCGTCGACCAGGCGGCTGACATTGCTCGACACCCACACTTGCGAGCCATCGGGCTTCAGGTAGCGCTTCTCCAGCGAGAACGACTCGCCCGTTTCCACCAGGCGCTGGAACAGCACGTTGTTGCTGGGCACGTCCGCCGGATGCATGATGTCGTTCATGTTAAGGCTCAGCAGCTCTTCGGCGGAACGGCCCAGCATGCGGCACAGGGCGCCGTTAACGCGCTGGAAACTGCCGTCGAGGCCCAGTTCGGACAAGCCCACCGAGGCCTGGCCGAAAATGGCGGCCATGCGCTCCTGGCTGGCGTTGAGTTCATCTTCGATCTGGCGCCGGTCCGTCACGTCGAACGACACGCCCACGTAGCGGCGCTGGCCCGGCACGCGGCCGGCCACCACCTCGCCCTGGCGCGCGATCCAGCGCAGCGCGCCATCGGCGGGACGGCGGATCCGGTATTCCACATATTCGAGGGGATTGGGCGCCAGCTCAAGCTTGCTGGGTCCGACTTTTTGCTGGTCGCGCGCATCGACCAGGCTCACCAGCAGGCGCTCCGTCACTTCTTCTTCGTCGGCAATACCCCACAGGCGGCGGAAGGTCGGCGACACCAGCATCGCGCCCGTGTCGGGGAACCATTCGAAGGTGCCGATGCCGCCCGCCTGCTGGGCCAGGCGCAAGCGCTCCTCGCCTTCCATGCGCTCGGTGACGTCGATGCCTTCGACGAGGATACCCGTGACCACGCCCCCGTCATCCTTGATGGGCTGGTAGACGAAGTCGATCTGGCGCTGCCCCGTCTGCCCGTCCGCCGCCTGCAAATCGACTTTCACCCGGCGGCCCTCGAAAGGTTCGCCCGTGCGGTAGACCTGGTCGAGCAACTCGATGAAACCTTGCGACTTGACTTCTGGCAAGGCCATTTCGACCGTCTTGCCGAGTAAGTCGCGGTGCCCCACCAGGCGCAGATAATGTTCATTCGCCAGCTCGAACACGTGCTGCGGCCCGCGCAGCAGAGCCATGAAGCTCGGCGCCTGCTGGAACAGGGCGCGCAGCAGCGCGCGCTCCTCCCCCAGGCGGCGGTTGGCCGCGCGCACGGCCTCGCTCTCCGCCTGCAAGGTGGTATTGAGTTCCCCCAGCTCCACCGTGGCCAGCTTCAGCTGGCGCCCCTCTTCCATGCGCGCCGTTAATTCCAGCGCCGTGCACAGCACGCCGTCCACCTGGCCGCCAGCACCATGCACGGGCGTGTAAAACAAGTCAAAACAGGCGTCCGCGCGCTGTCCGTCACGCAGCAGCGGCAGACTGCACTCGCGGTGAACCTGCGTCTCGCCGCGCAGGCCCGCTTCGAGGATGCGCGCATTCCAGTCCCAGATTTCGGGCCAGACGGCAGGCACCGTGCCGCCCAGCGCCGCCGGATGGCGCGCCCCGGCGATGTGGATGTAGTCGTCGTTGTAAATCATCACGTGCTGCGGCCCCCACATCAGCACCATCGCCATCGGCGAATGGAGCACGATATCGACGCTGGTGCGCAAATTGGCGGGCCAGCCAGCGATGGCGCCCAGGCTGGTGGCAGACCAGTCGCGCTGGCGCACCAGCTCGCCCATGCTGCCGCCGCCACGCGGCCAGGCTGGCGCGCTCATGTGGACAATCCCGCTTGCACGCGCACCTGGCAATGGCGCGGGATGCGCACTGTTGCCAGCGTACCCTGCGCGGCCGTCGAACTGATCTCGACCATGCCGCCATGGGCCTTGACGAACATGCTCACCGTGTACAGGCCCAGTCCCAGGCCCTGCCCCGTCCTGCGCTTTTCGCCCGCATGCCGGAACGGCTCGAACAGGGTCGGCAGCAAGGCGGCGGGGATGACGCCACGATTGGCGATGCGCAATTCAATGCTATCAGCGTCGCGTCCGTCCAGGGCCAGTTGCACCGGCGTGCCTGCCTCGCCATGCGTGATGGCATTGTTCAACAGATTCGAGATGACTTGCGACAGCAAGCCCGCATCGCATTGCCCGTGCAGCTCGCCAACGCTGCTGAGCTCGACAAGCGGGGCCTGGCCGGCCGTCTCGAACTCCTCGACGATGGCGCGCGCCAGCGCCAGGTAGTCGTGCGTGCTGCTGCGCAACTCCATCGTGCCCGAGCGGATGCGCGCCAGGTCCAGCAACTGGTCAACCATGCGCCCCATGCGCTTGGCACTGCTTTCGATGCGCTGCGCCGTAACGATCACCTTCGGGTGGTCGCTCATCATTGGTAACAGCATGGCGCCGTTCATCACCACCGACAAGGGCGTGCGCAAGTCGTGGCCCAGCACGGCCGTGAACAGTTCGTTGAGGTGCAGCGCATGCTTGAGCTCGTCGAGCTGGGCTGACAATTCGCGTTTCTGCTGGTACAGCTGAACCAACACGGCTACTTTGCTTTGCAAGGCTTTCACATCGATCGGCTTGTACAGGAAATCGACGGCGCCCGCCTCGTAGCCACGGAAGCTGTAGCTCGGTTCGCGCGATGCGGCCGTGAGGAAAATCAAGGGAATGTCGCGCGTGCGCTCGCTGCCGCGTATCAGCTCGGCCAGCTCGAAACCATCCATCTGCGGCATTTGCACGTCGATCAGGGCCAGCGCCACTTCATGCGTCAACAGCAATTCCAGCGCCTCTGCACCCGAGCTTGCCTTCAGGATGAGAATACCGGGCCGGGCCAGCACGGCTTCGGCGGCCACCAGGTTTTGCGCGATGTCGTCAACGACGAGGATATGGATAGGTGCGGTCACGGAATCATCTTCAGGCATCGCAACGGCAAGATGCCATCGTGTTTCGATATGGACATAAACATTGTTTCAATTCTCACATATATTACACGCACTGCTCCACTCTCACTCACTTGTGTTCGCCATCGCCGAGCAATGCGAGGCTGGCAGCCATCTGCGGCAAATCGAGCACGCGGTCGGCGCCGGCCCGCTTGAGCGCGGCGGCCGGCATGATGCCACAACTGGCCCGCTGCGGGTCTTGCACCCAGGCACTGCCGCCCAGCTGCCGCACGCGCGCCAGGCCCGCCGCGCCATCGGCCGAGGCACCCGTCAGGACAATGGCCAGCATGGCGCGCCGGTAGGCGTACGCGGCCGTTTCCAGCAAGACATCGATGGACGGGCGCGAAAAATACACGGGCGCTTCCTGCGACAGGGAAAAACAGCCGTCGGGTTCGATTTGCAAGTGGTAATCGGGTGGGGCGAAATACACGGTGCCGCCCTGCAAGGGCTCCTTGTCCTGCGCCTCGCGCATCGGTAGCTGGCAGCGTTCCGCATACAGATGCGGCAACTGGCTTGAGCGGCCCGGCGCCAGGTGCAGCACCACCACCACGCTTGCGCGGCAGGTGGCGGGCAGGGCGCGCAGCACGATGCCCAGCGCTTCCACGCCGCCGGCCGAGGCGCCGATGGCGATCAGGCGCAGGCCGGCGGGCGGTGGCGCGACGTCGCAGGTCGGCAACATGTCAGGCACGCTGGAAGATGCGTTCAGCCGGGCTCAGCTCGTTGAAGCTGGCCGCATGGCGGCTGAAGTGCAGGCTTTCCTTCATGCCCAGGCCCAGGAAGCCCCGGTTCACCAGCGCTTCGTGGAACAGGCCCAGGCTGCGGTCCTGCAAGTCTTTATTGAAGTAAATCATGACGTTACGGCAGGAAACCATGTGCACCTCCGAAAACACGCTGTCCGTCGCCAGGCTGTGGTCGGCAAAGACAAACTGGCGCCGCAAGCGCCGCTCAAAGATGGCGCCCTTGTAGGCGGCCGTGTAATAGTCGGACAGCGAGCGCTTGCCGCCCGCCAGCTGGTAATTTGCGCTGAACTGGGCGATGCGCTCGATCGGATAGATGCCCGCTTCGGCGGCGGCCAGCGCTTCGACATTGATGTCGGTCGCGTAAATCATGCTGCGTTCGAGCAAGCCCTCTTCTTCCAGCAAGATGGCCAGCGACCACACCTCTTCGCCGCTGCTGCAGCCCGCCACCCAGATCTTGATGGAAGGATAGGTATGCAGGATGGGCACGACTTTTTCGCGCAAGGCGCGGAAATACGCGGGATCGCGGAACATCTCGCTCACTTGCACCGTGAAGAACTGCAGCATCTGCGCGAACATGGCTGGCTCGTGCAAGATGCGGTCCTGCAATTGCGACAGGCTGGCGCAGCCGAAGCGCTCCATGGCCTGGCGCATGCGCCGGCGCAGCGACGCGACGGAATAATCGCGGAAATCGTGTTGATACCGCAGCAATATTCCCTCAAGCAATAACTTCAGTTCTATATCGAAAATATCGTCATCTAACAACATCCACCTCATCGGATACCAGACCGTTGAACGCGGTGCAATACGCACCGCGCAGTCACTGCCAGATGCTAGCAGATCGTCGCCGATTATCCCGCAGGGAAAGTATCAGTTAGGTACGCTGGCGTACACTGCGCCATCTTTTTCAGGCATCCACGCCCTTCATGCCTTCCGCCGTGTAGCGCGCGCCCGCCGCCATGCCCAAGGGAAAGGCGGCATGCATCGCCGCCAGTTCGGCCCCATCCAGCCGCACGGCCAGCGCGCCGAGGTTGTCGTGCAAATACGCGATGCGCTTGGTGCCGGGAATGGGAATGATGTCGTCGCCTTGCGCCAGCAGCCAGGCCAGCGCCAGCTGGGCCGGCGTGCAGCCTTTTGCGCGCGCGCGCTCCTTGACTTGCGCGACGATGGCCTGGTTGCGCGCCAGGTTCCCGGCGGCGAAACGGGGATTGAACTGGCGAAAGTCGCCCGCGTCGAGGCTGGCCGCATCGGCAATGGCGCCCGTCAGGAAACCGCGCCCCAGCGGGCTGTAGGCAAAGAAACTGGCGCCCACGTCGCGGCAGGCGGCCAGCACGCCCTGTTCCGGTTCGCGCGTCCACAGCGAATACTCGCTCTGCACGGCCGCCACGGGGCAGAGCGCCGCCGCGCGCCGCAAGGTGGCGGCGCTCACTTCGCACAGGCCCACGGCGCGAATTTTTCCTTCTTGCAGCAGTCGCGCCAGCGCCCCCATCGATTCTTCCAGTGGCGTATCGAGGTTCAGCCGGTGCAGGTAAAACAGGTCGATCGCCTCCACGCCCAGGCGCGCCAGCGACGCCTCGCACGCCTGGCGGATATAGGCGGGGGAGTTGTCGACGCGGCGCGCATAGCTGCCCGCCTCGCGCGCCAGGCCGCACTTGGTGGCGACTAGGGCCTGGCCGCGATGGCTGGCCAAGAAGCGTCCCAGCAATTGTTCGTTGTGGCCGAAGCCGTAGGCGTCGGCCGTGTCGAACAGGGTCACGCCCGCCGCCAGTGCCGCTTCCAGCGTGGCCAGCGATTGCGCCTCGTCCGTGGCACCATAAAATTCCGACATGCCCATGCAGCCCAGGCCCAGTGCCGAGCTGTTCAAGCCGCTATGGCCGATGCGTCGTTGTTGCATGTTGCTCTCCCTCAAGTGTCAATGCAGCCAGTCTAGGCCGCGCCGGCTGGCGGGGGAATGTGCGATTTCGTGATACCTTTCTGGTATGAGAACCCTCGATACGCATGCCCTGAGCCTGTTTTGCGCCGTCGCCCGCTGCCTGAACTTCCGCCAGGCGGCGGAACAATTGCATATGACCCAGCCGCCCCTGTCGCGCGCCATCCGGCTGCTGGAAGAGCGGCTGGGCGCGCGCCTGTTCGAGCGCGACACGCAGGGCGTGGCTTTGACGCAGGCGGGCCGCACCCTGCTGCCGCAGGCGCTGCACATCCTCGATTTACTGGATATTGCGCAAGCGTCGCTGCAGCGTGATGCCGCGCCGGCGCGCCTGCGCCTGGGCTTGACCAGTTCCGTGGCGGCCGGCCTGTTCCGCCCGCTGCTGGCGGCGTTGGAAGGCCAACTGGGCAATGTCCGCCTGGAACTGACGGCGGCGCCCTCGCCGCGCCTGGTGGCTAGCGTGCGCAAGGGCCAGCTCGATGCGGCCCTGCTCGCGTTACCCAGCGCCACGTTCGAACTGGCCGTGCAGCCGCTGGCGCGCCAGCCGATGATGCTGGCCCTGCCCGCCGGCCACCGGCTGGCGAAGAAGCGCAAGCTCAGCCTGACCGATATCGCCCAGGAATCCGTCTACTGGTTCGAACGGACGCGCCAGCCCGCCTTCTTCGACCATTGCCAGCAGGTGTTTCGCCGGCATGGCTTCGCGCCGATTTTCCTGCGCGAAGCGCCCGACCACCATGTGCTGCTCGGCGATGTGGCGGCCGGCAAGGGCATGGCGCTGCTGGCCGATTCATTTCGGGCGCTGCGCCTCGCTGGCGTGGTCTACCGGCAACTGGCGGAAGGAGAGGAATTGGCAGCCGGTATCGGCCTGGCCTGGCAAGCCGATACCAGCCATGCAGCCTTGCCCCTGCTGCGCCAGCTGGCGGCGCAACATCTGAAAAGCTGAAGACCGCGCACACCGAGAACTACCTAATTGCCCGCCTTGACGGCGATGAATTCGCCCTTGCCGACAGTCGCCAGGCAGGCCGTGTAGCGGCTGTCGGCGCGGACGGCCTCGATAAAGCCAGCCATGTCCGCATAGTGCGAACTGGCGTTGTCGACCACCAGCACGCCGCCGGCCGCCAGCGCCCGGTCCAGCTGCGGCCACCACGCCTCGTATTGCTGGCGCGCGGAATCGAGAAAGATGAAATCGTAGGCGCCGTCCGCCGCATCGCGCAGCACGTCGCCCGCGTCCGCCAGCAACTGCCCGATCACGCCCTGCAGTTGCGCGCGCGCAAAGTTGGCATGCGCCATGTCGAACTTGTCCTGCGCCTTTTCCACCGTCACCACGCTGCCGCCCAGCGCCTGCGCCGCGCGCGCCAGCCACAGGGTGGAGTAACCGTTCGAGGTGCCGATTTCCAGCACCCGCCGCGCGCCGCGCGCGTGCACCAGCACGGCCAGCAACTCGCCCGTGTCGCGCGTGATGTTGAGCATGCGGCTGGCGCGCTCTGCGTGCGCCGCATCGTTGCTGCTGCCAAATGCTTCGAGTTCGCTCAACAGGGTATCGATGTCAGGCATGATGGCTCCTTATGTAAAGCATCAGCATAGCAAAAAAACTAGGCGATAGCACGGCGCAGGGGGCGCTTCAGGGTTTGCACCATCACCACGCCCAGCAGGGTAACGCCGCCGCCGATCACGTCGTAGCTGTGCAAGGTTTCACCCAGGAACAGCATGGCGATGATCACCGTAAACACGGGCAGCAGATTCATCAACGTCGTGGCGCGGCTCGGCCCCAGCTTGGCCAGGCCATGCATCCACAGGAACGGCGCGATGATGGAGGCGGGAATGCCGGCAAACAGCACCAGCGGCAAGCCGGCGCTCGTGACGGGCGGCGCGGACTGGCTCAGGTAATACACGAACAGCACGGGCACGGCGCACCACACCTGGATCAGCAGCGAATGCCAGTTATTCAGGGGAATCTTCCAGCGCTTGAGCAGCACGCCATAGCCCGCATATGACAGGCAGGCCAACAGCATCAGGGCGTCACCCACGGCCGCGCCATGGGCGATCAGCGCGGCCGGGTCGCCATGGCTGAGCAAGTAGCCGAGTCCCAGCAGCGACACGAGGCCGCCAAACACGCCGCCCACGGTAGGCGCTTCGCCTAGCAGCAAGACGGACAGGCCCACGGCCAGCAACGGCATCAGGGAGGCGAGGATGCCCATGTTGGTGGCCGTCGTCGTCTGCGCGGCAATGTAGGCGAGGCATTGGTACATGACCATGCCCAACATGCCCAGCACAAACAGTTTCCCAAGATACGGCTTCACCACGGCCCGCTGCTTCCACACGCCGCGCCCGAACACGAGCGCCAGCAGCACGCCGGCCAGCAGCCAGCGGTAGAACGAGATGGCGGCCGGATCGATCACGCCCACGGCCAGCTTGCTGACGATGGTATTGATGGCCCAGATCAGCACGGCGATCACGGGTAACAGATAGTGCTTAACTTGCATGCGGCGTACTCCATTATTCGATACCGCCATTTTCGCATGGTCTGATTCCATGGATATAATGCATACCGGACAATCGATGCGAAGAACCGGACAAAGACACCATGGCCAGCAACCAGCACTTCCCCGCCGTTTCCGACGCCCTGCCCTACCCCGTGTACTTCCGCCTCGACGACTATCACGCGCACCGGCAATTCGATTACCAAAGCCATCCGTGGGGACAGCTCACGTATTGCGCCACGGGCGTGATGGAAATCATGGTGGCGGGCCAGCGCTACCTGTCGCCGCCCCAGTATGCCGTGTGGATACCGCCCGAGACCTTGCACGACGGCTATATCCGCCAGGATGTCGTGTTTCACTCGGCGTATATCGACGCCAGCCTGTGCGCGCAGCTGCCGGCGCAGCCGTGCGCGCTGGTATTGAGTCCCTTGCTCAAAGCCATACTCGGCGACTTTGCCGAACGGGGCGTCACCACGCCCGCCACCGTGGCCGACCAGCGCCTGGCGCAAGTGCTGGTCGACCAGTTGCAGCTGGCGCCGTGCAGCCGCAACTACCTGCCGGGCAGCGACGAGCCCGTCATCGCGGCACTGCTGGCGGCCCTGCAGGCGGAGCTGGGCAGTAACCGCTCACTGGCCGAGTGGGCCGCGCAATTGCACGTCACCGAACGCACGCTGGCGCGCCGCTGCCAGCGCGAACTGGGCATGCCGTTCGGCGAATGGCGCCAGCGCCAGCGTTTCCTGGCCGCGCTGCCCCTGCTGGAACGGGGCGACACCGTGCAGGCGATCGCGCTGGAACTGGGCTATAGCACGGCCTCGGCCTTCATCGCCATGTTTCGCCGCCAGAGCGGCGGCACGCCCGACCAGTTCCGCCGCGGCCTGCGCTGAAAAAGCGGATCAGGGCTGTCGGCTTTGTCATATGGGGATGCTAAAATTCAAACATCTTTCCAGAGAGCAAAAGGACGCGCATGAACCCCAGCACCGAAACGGCCACCGATACCCAAGGCAGCGAGGACATGCCCCAGGCATCAGCAACGGCCGTAACGGCGCCAGCGCCCCTCAAGCTCGACAAGGAAGAGATACCCACCGTCCTGGGCAAGCTGCGCACCCTGGTGCAGGACAAGACGCGCTTCGAGCCGCACGACATCATGCCGCTGGGCGAGGAGGACGTGCTGCAGGACTTTTCCCTGCAGGCGAACTACGCGCTCGAGGCGCGCTTCGAGCAGCGCGTCATCAACGGCTATTTCTCGCCGTCGGGCAGTGACTGCCGCTGTGGCTCCCACGAGGTGGGAGCACTCGCTCACGCGCAGGAGAAGGAACGCCTGCGCCGCGCGGCGGGCAAGCTCGACAATGCCTTGCGCCAGGCGGGCCAGGCCTACAACGGCGTCGAGGCGGGCGTCTACTTGCCGCACGCCGTCAAGTACTGGCACCTCGACACCTGCAGCAACTGCACGGGCCGCGGCCGCATCAGCTGCCACACCTGCCATGGCGCGACCACGGAAACGTGCTGGACCTGCCACGGCGGGCGCACCGTCAGCTGCGACGCGTATGGCTGCTACGGCAGCGGCAAGGTGTCGTGTTCGTATTGCAGCGGCAGCGGCACGGTGTCCGAGCAAGTCACCGACTACGTCACGGTGCAAGTGCCCACTACCACCTACAGCAACGGCAGTTCGCATACCAGCTACCACAGCGAAACGCGGCCCCAGTACCGCACCGAATACCGCTCTTGCTACCATTGCAGCTACGGCAAGGTCAGTTGCAGCACCTGCCACGGTTCCGGCAACATCAATTGCGGCACTTGCCGCGCCAGCGGCAGTGTCACCTGCCGCACCTGCAGCGGCGTGGGCGACTTGCGCTGCAACCCGTGCGACGGCTCCGGCAAGGTGGGCAAGGCGGCCTGGGTCGATGTGCACGTGGCGCCCGGCTACAGCGTCAGCCTGCCCAAGCAGGCGCCCGACGACGCGCGCCGCATCCGCGACAAGGAAAGCATGCACTCACTGGCCGCCATCGCCAGCAGCCTGGCCCTGGCGAAAGTGAGCATTTACAATGAAGACCAGCCGCAGGAAGTCGACGCCCTGTATGGCGGCAAGCTGCGCATCGTGCGCCTGGATGCCTCTTGCAACGCGGAAAAGCACCACCTGGTGGCGTACGGCACGGATCTGCGCTGGCTGACCCTGGACGACATCGTGGAAAAGCTGCTGCGCGGCGACCTCAAGGCGCTCAGCGACGCGCTGGCCGGCAGCGCCGACGACGGTCTGTTCTCGGCCCACGTCCAGGGCTTGCTCGCGCCGCTGCGCGACGTGGCCGCGTCGGAACTGAATGCGGACGTGATCGAGTCTGTCCTCAGCGGCGACGCGGACCACGCGCACGTCGATGTCGTCTCCGCCGACTATGCGCAGAATGTGCGCACCTGCGTGCTCGGCGCCTTGCGCCAGGTCTACACGCGGCTGGCCAAGCAATTCTGGTGGAAAAGCGCATTGGCAGCCCTGGCCGCCGCCATCGCCACCTGGTTCCTCGCCGGGCGCGGCGCCGCCGCCGTCGCCGGCCTGCTCGTCACGGGCGCCGGCTACTGGCTGTTCAACCGCAAGGTCAAGGCTGTGCTGAGCGAGGCGCTGGGCGGCGAGCCGCAGGCCGAACGGGCCATGGGCATCGCCGGCAAGGGCCGGCGCAACCAGCTGGCGCACGTGCTGATCCTCGCCCCCGCCAGCCTGGCCGTGCTGGCCGCCAGCTATGGCTTGCCCGTGCGCGTGCGCCCGGTTTCTGCGCCGCCGCAGGCTGCCATGGCCTCGGCACCCGTCGCGCCCCATGCGCCGGCCGCCGTGCCGCAGGACGCAAGCAGCGCCAAGGCCGTCAAGCTGTACGAAAATGGCGACAAGGCGCAGGCGCTGGCCATGCTGGAAAGCCTGGTCGGCAAGGGCGACGCGGGCGCGTATGGTCTGTATGGCTGGATGCTGCTGATGGGTGAAGGCCAACCCGGCCCCGTCACGGCGCCGACGGCGCAGCAGCGCGCAGCGCGCCAGGTGGCCGCCAAGCCCCTGATCGGCAAGGGCCTGGTGAAGAACGACAGCTATGCGCTGACGGCGAAAGGCGTGATGCTGGCCGAAGGCTGGCAGGAGCCGCGCAACATGGCGCGCGGGCTCGACCTGCTGAAACAGGCCGCCAACAAGGGCAATGCGCAATCCATGCATTTGCTGGGCCTGTACCACGTGCGCGGCTACCAGATCCCCGTCAACCACAAGGAAGCGCGCAAATGGTTCACCCTGGCCGCCGACAAGGGCAGCGCGGGCGACATCTATAACCTGGGTCTGATGGATTGGGAAGGCGCGGGCTTGAAACGCCCCGACCGCGCCAGCGCCATGCAGCGCTGGAAGATCGCCGCCGCCATGGGCGAGGAGCGCGCGGTCAAGGCGGTGGCGCAAGGAAAGCCTTAAGCGGCGGCGGCCGCCAGCGCCTGCAAGGCCATCGGGTTCGGCGTCGGCTCGCCGATTTTTGTCAGCAGGTTGCGGTCCGTGTGGTGGAACGGTTCATCCTTGCCGCGGATCAGCATGACCGTGTCCTCGTCGTAGCCCCAGGTGCCGTCGGCGTGGATATCGACCTTGATACGGTATTCGACGGTGGTGAACGCGTGTTCGAGGAAGGGGTTCGAGCAGATGCCGTAGGCCGTCGAATCGCGCCTGGCCACCAGTTCGAAACTGGTGGCATCCGCCGTCGTCATGCCCGACGCCATGGCGATCTGGCCGCGCGGAATGGCCAGGGTCTGGATCACGGCGCCCGTGGCCGGCTCCCACAGCCAGTAGCCCACCTGTTCATGATACGTTTTGACCTGATCGGGCTTGGTGATGTGGATGTAGTAGCGCAGGCCGTAGAACAGTTGCGGGCCGTTGGTGACGGGATCGATCGGCTGCAGTTCGATGCGCTCGACGAAGGCCTGCTTGCGCGGGCCGTCCGCTTTCGGCTTGACGTCCAGGCCGCGCGTACCCGTCCAGATGCCGGCCATGCCGGTCAAGGGTCCCAGGTTGTTCAGGGTGTGCACGTCGGCGGACGGCTCGGTGTAGATATCTTCGGGAAAATCGCTCATGCGGAAGTCTTCAAAATGGGGCAACAGTGCTTGCCCCTATTGTAAGACCTGGGCCGCTATCGGGGAAAGAGCGCGATGTGGCGCTCGATGAACAGCAGGGCCGCAGCAGCCAGCGCGGGGCGCTGCGCCTCGAACACGGCTTCGTCGCGCGTTTGCCGCAGCTTGGCGGCCGCCTCGGGCAGGTCCAATGCACCGGCGATGAATGCCGCCACCGCGTCGAGATTCACGTACAGGGCGCTGTCAAAACCTTCCCAGTCCACATAGGCCAGCCACTCGGCCAGGGTCACCACACAGGCGACGGGCGGCGCCAGGGCCGCGATGCGCTCGCAGCGCAGTACGCTGTCGCTGCGGATATCTTCGTGCTGCAAGACGGCCAGCGCCACGTGCTGGAGCGCGTCTTCCGGGTCTCGCCGGTACTTGTTCAGCAGGCGCTGCGTGAGCGTATAACGCTCGGCGTCGATGCCGCGCAGGGCGGCCGCCACCTCGTAATCATGCAGCGCCAGGTGGCGCGCCGCGCAGGCCGCATCCACGCCCGCTTTCGCGGCGACGATATCCGTCAACTGCTGCCGCCGCGCGTCATCCATGCCTACACCAGCGGCTCGGTCATGCCGGTCAGGGTGAAGATTTCAAAGCCCGTTTCCGTCACGGCCAGCGAGTGCTCGAACTGCGCCGACAGCGACCGGTCCTTCGTCACCGTCGTCCATTTGTCCGGCAAGACCTTGACCTGGTAGCTGCCCACGTTGAGCATCGGCTCAATCGTAAAGATCATGCCCGGTTCCAGCACGATGCCCGTGCCGGCGCGGCCATAGTGCAGCACTTGCGGCGTGTCGTGGAAGACCTGGCCCACGCCATGGCCGCAGAAGTCGCGCACGGAAGAAAAGCCCTGCGCCTTGGCCACCGCTTCGATGGCGGCGCCCACGTCGCCCAGGGTGGCGCCCGGACGCACGGTGTGGATGCCGGCCATCATGGCTTCATACGCCGTGTTGACGAGGCGGTTGGCCAGGATGGAGACGGCGCCCACCTTGAAGGTGCGGCTGGTGTCGCCGAACCAGCCGTTGAACTTCGGCGTCACGTCGATGTTCAGGATGTCGCCCACTTTCAGGATCTTGGTCTCGGACGGAATGCCGTGCGTGACCACGTGATTGACGGAGATGCAGCTGGCGTGCTTGTAGCCGTGGTAGTCGATGGTGCCGGGGATGGCGCCGGCGGCGCGCATGAATTCTTCGCACAGGGCGTCGAGCCTGGCCGTCGAGACGCCCGGTTTCACGAAGGGCGCGATGTAGTCGAGCGTGTCGGCGGCGATGCGGCCGGCCGCGCGCATGCCGATGAAGCCTTCTTCATCGTGCAGGGGGATTTTCTTGCCGTGTTCAAGCTGGGTGGAATAGCGCATGGGGATTCTTTTCTTTGTTAGTGTGATGTGGCATGTGAGGCCCAGCCGCGCACGGCGTCGTGCGAGGCGCGCAGCATGGCGTCGACGCTGGCCGGTATCGGCCGCTCCTGGGTCAGGTAAGGCTTGACGACGGCCACGGGCGCGTCGATCAGGACGAATTTGAGCAGCATGTGATCGAGGTCGAGCTCCGTGGTGGCGGGCATGGCTTCGGCGCAGCGCACGAAGCAGGCGTCGAGCGCCGCCTGCTCCTCTTCCACGGCGGCCAGCAACTCCTCGCTGAGGCCACCGCTGAAATCGGGGCTGTCCGCGCATTGCAGCAGGAAGCGCGCATACACGGGCTTGCGCCGGCACCAGTCGAGCAAGCCGTGCACGCCAGCCCACGTATCGCCGCCGAGCCAGCGGCTGGCCACTTCCTCGCGAAAGTCGCTTTTCACGCGCAACCAGGCGCGCGCCAGGATGGCGTTGCGCGAATCGAAGCGGTGATACACGGAGCCGATGGGCGCGCCGGCCTTGACGGCGATGGCGGCCATCGATACGGCGGCCACGCCGCACTGGGCGGCGACGGCGATCGCACTGTCGATGAAGTTGTTTTCGTTGAATTTGGCTAGTCTGACCATTCAAATAGAATACAGATTCTATTTGAATCCGTCAAGCGGCCCCAGATGCGCCGACAAGAGTTGCCCCGCTGCCTTACAATGGTATGCACGAACCGCTACAAGGAGAATCCGCTTGCTTACGCCCCCCTTCATCGCCTCCTCCCGCTTCGACGATCCACGCCTGGCGCTGGAACAAGTGCAAGCCATTTACCGCAGCAGCATCGAACACTTGCGCGATGCGCTGCAGCGCTTTGTCGCCGGCGAAGACATGCACGAACGAGTGCGCGCCTGCTACCCCTTCGTGCGCATCCAGACGGACACCGTGGCGCGCGCCGACTCGCCGCTGGCCTACGGTTTTGTCGCCGGCCCGGGCGTGTTTGAAACCACTCTGACGCGCCCCGACCTGTTCGGCGACTATTACCTCGACCAGTTCACCCTGCTGCTGAAAAACCATAACAGCGGCCAGAAGGTGCACCTGGAAGTGGGCGTGAGCGCCCAGCCCATCCCCGTGCATTTCTCGTTCGCCGAGCATGACCACATCGAAGGCAATATGGATGCGGGCCGCCGCCTGGCCATGCGCGACCTGTTCGACCTGCCCGACCTGTCGGCCATGGACGACGGCATCGCCAACGGCACGCACGAACCGGCGCATGGCGAAGCGCAGCCGCTGTCGCTGTTCACGGGGCCGCGCGTGGATTATTCGCTGCAGCGCCTGCGCCACTACAGCGGCACTTCGCCGCAGCATTTCCAGAACTTCGTCCTGTTTACCAATTACCAGTTCTATATCGACGAATTCATCCGCCTGGGCCACGCCATGATGGACCGCGCGCCCGATGCGGCAGCGCCCTCGGACGACGACGGCTACATCGCCTTCGTCGAACCGGGCAACGTGGTCACGCGCCGCGTTGGACAAACCGTCGAAAGCGAGGACGCGCTGGGTGCCGCGCCGCCGCGCCTGCCGCAGATGCCCGCCTACCACCTGCTGCGCGCCGACGGCAGCGGCATCACCATGGTCAATATCGGCGTGGGACCGGCAAATGCGAAGACCATCACCGACCATATCGCCGTGCTGCGCCCGCACGCCTGGCTGATGCTCGGTCATTGCGCCGGCCTGCGCACCACGCAAAGCCTGGGCGACTACGTGCTGGCGCATGCGTATGTGCGCGAAGACCACGTGCTCGACGAAGACTTGCCGCTGTGGGTGCCGATCCCGCCGCTGGCGGAAATCCAGCAGGCGCTGCAAACGGCCGTAGCGGAAATCACCCAGCTGACGGGGCATGATCTGAAACACATCATGCGCACGGGGACCGTGGCCAGCACGGACAACCGCAACTGGGAACTGCTGCCGCAGCGCACGCCGGAGCGCCGTTTCAGCCAGAGCCGCGCCATTGCGCTGGACATGGAAAGCGCGACGATCGCCGCCAACGGCTTCCGCTTCCGCGTCCCCTACGGCACCCTGCTGTGCGTGAGCGACAAGCCGCTGCACGGCGAAATCAAGCTGCCCGGCATGGCCAACCACTTCTACCGAGAAAGAGTCGACCAGCACCTGCGCATCGGCATCCGCGCCGTGGAACTGCTGCGCCGCCAGGGCGTGGACCGGCTGCACAGCCGCAAGCTGCGCAGCTTTGCGGAAGTGGCGTTTCAGTAACTACCTGTCCAGTCCCGTTTGATCATAAACGCGCTTAACGAATAGCTCCGGCTTCTTTTGCTGCCATTCTTTGAGCGCCTGGATGGGTGTTTTGGCACCGATAGCTCGTTGTGGAATGTGGTGGTTGTAAAGCTTTAAATAGTTGAGCAAGGTAGTCTCCA
>NZ_JCAQAV010000033.1:0-65478 GCF_059617925.1 Janthinobacterium sp. JF4
CGATGATAGTGCTGCAACCAGTGTGAAAGTAGGTTATCGTCAGGCTTGTTATTCGAAAAACCCCCATCGGTGATCCGGTGGGGGTTTTTTTACGTCCGCTGGTTTTAACTGCGCCAGCGATTGCCAGGTTTTTGAAAGGGATATCTTGTCTGCTGTGCATACACTGGAACAATTACGTGCTGGCCAACTGGCTGGCCTGCGCCGTCTGAAGCTGTCCTGCGGCTTAACGGAATTTCCCCGAGAAATCTTCGACCTGGCCGACAGTCTGGAAATCCTCGACCTCTCGGGTAATGCGCTCTCGTCCCTGCCCGACGATCTGCCGCGCCTGCACAAACTGCGCATCATTTTTTGTTCGGATAACCTGTTTACTACTTTGCCGGCCGTGCTCGGTTCCTGTCCTGTGCTGGAAATGATTGGTTTCAAGGCGAACCGGATCCACCACGTGCCGGCCGCAGCCTTGCCGTCCAGGCTGCGCTGGCTGACTCTGACCGACAATGCCATTGAGGCCTTGCCGGACGAATTGGGCAAGTGCAGTGAGTTGCAGAAGCTCATGCTGGCGGGAAATTGCCTGGGCAGCTTGCCGGCTTCCTTGGCGAACTGCCGCCGCCTGGAACTGGTGCGTATCGCCGCCAACCGTTTTACGGCGCTGCCCGACTGTCTGCTGTCCTTGCCACGCCTGAGCTGGCTCGCGTATGCGGGCAATCCCTTCACGCAAGCGCGGGAGCTGGCTGCCCTGGCTGCTACCGCTGCGGCGGGCGTGGCATGGCAGCGCCTGGCACTGGCGCAGCAGCTGGGCGAGGGCGCATCGGGTGTGATTTTCCGTGCCCGCCTGGATGGCGTGGATGATGTCGCCGTCAAAGTATTCAAGGGGGCGATGACCAGCGATGGCTTGCCGCGCAGCGAAATGGCTGCCTGCGTCAGCGCTGGCGCCCATCCGGGCCTGATTCCCATCCTCGGCACGCTCGATGCGCATCCGCAAGGGGCGCTGGGGCTCGTCATGCCGCTCATCGACGTGGCCTTCCGCAACCTGGCCGGTCCGCCGAGCCTGGAGTCGTGCACGCGCGACGTGTATGCCGATGGTGCGCGCTTTGACCCACCGCAAGCGCTGGCCATTGCCCATGGCATCGCCTCGGCCGTGTGCCAACTGCATGCGCACGGCATCGTGCACGGCGACCTGTATGCGCACAATATCCTGCATGCGGACGCTGGCGCCTGCCTGCTGGGCGACTTTGGCGCCGCGTCCATGTTTGCGCCCGGCTCGCCGCAAGGGGACTTGTTGCAGGGCATAGAGGCACGCGCCTTTGGCGTGCTGCTGGGCGAGTTGATCGCGCATTGTGCGATGCCCTTGCCCAGCCTACAGGGCATGATGGACGCCTGCCTGCAGGAGGAGGTATTGCGGCGGCCGCAATTTGATGCCATGGAACTGGCATTGCGGGACCTGTTCTCCGCATAAAAAAATGGCGCAGCCTTCACAGGTTGCGCCATTTTCAGTTCAGGCTGAGAGAGTTCAGCCTTGGACTGCTTTTTCCGGCAGGGCGATCTGGTTGTCGACGCTGAACTGGTAATCCTTGAAGACATGTTCGGCCGTCAGGATCTGGTATTCGCCGTTGTCGAGCTTGTGCGTGGTGTCCTTCAGGCGATACGTGTAATGGCCGCAGGTCCAGCAGTTGAAATTGCGCATGTGCGTGCACAGGCAAGTCTTGTCCATCACGACGACGGTTTTTTGTTCCGGATGGGCTGCCACTTCGCGGTTGTACGAGTTGATGTAGGCGCAGTTGCCCGTCGCGTCGAGCAGGTAGCCATACGATTCGCAGCCTGGGCGGATGCCGGCGCCGATGGCGGGCGTGTTCTTCAGCATGCGCATCGGGTAGCCCGTCGGCGAGACGCCATTGACGATGATGTCTTCTTCCGAGGCCTTGTAGTATTCCTGCTTGACCTTGTTTGGCAAGCCGCATTCTTCGGTGACGGTAAAGCGCGTCGCCACTTGCACGCCGGCCGCGCCCGCTTCCAGGAAGGAGACGGCATCGCTGCCCGTGAAAATGCCGCCGGCGGCGATCAGCGGGATGTCCAACTGTTCCGTTTTCAGGTAGGCCAGCAGTTCCGCCGTAATCGTGTGCAAGTCGTAATTGGCCCAGTCCATGCCGAAACCCAGGTGGCCGCCGGCCAATGGACCTTCGACGATGATGAAGTCGGGCAAACGGTCCAGCTTGGCGTTCTTGCGCAGGAAAATCTGCAAGGCACGCACGGACGAGACAATGATGCCCAGCTTGGCATCGCGGAAACGCGGATGGTCGGCCATCAAGGCAAACGAGCCGAAGTGCAAACCGGCGGACAGGGTGATGCCGTCGATGCCCGCGTCCAGCGCCGCGTTCAGGCGCACGCGCAAGGTTTCGCGGGGGCCGTTCATGGTCAGCTTTTCCATGCAATTGACGAAGATCAAGCCATCGCCTTTTTTCGCCTCCATGGTGCGGCCGATATGCAGGCGCTGCGCTTCCGCCAGGCGGCCCAGGTCGAACTGCACCACGGCCTTGTCGCTGTTATTGATGTTGAACTTGTACAGTTTCGTCTTGTCTTTGACGAAGGTGGTGTCGAAACGGCGATCCGACACGTCTTCCACCATGGCATCGGAGATATGCCCGATACCGTTCAGCCGGGCCGCTTCCAGGGCCAGCTCCGACGTGGAAATATCCACACCCATTCCGCCTATCATGATGGGCACATATTCTTTTTTGCCAAATCGCAGGCGGAAATCATCAACACGTTTCATTGCTATCCTTAGACTACCGTGGTTATCACTGAGCCAGATGTACGGTCAAGCCCGCCGCCGGTCAGGCGCGCGGGCGCATGTAGCTGTGCGCAGCTTCAATTCTACTCCAAGCGGGCAGGCGCTCCGAGGCGGCTTGCCATTATGCCGGTGCAAGCGCAGGCCGCAGCGCGCGCCGCATCGGAATTAATCGCGGAAATTGTTAAATTCCAGCGGCATGTCGGGCACGTCCTTGCGCAGCATGGCCATGGCCGCCTGCAGGTCGTCGCGCTTGGCGCCAGTGACGCGCACGGCTTCGCCCTGGATGCTCGCTTGCACTTTCATCTTGCTGTCCTTGATGACGCGCACGATTTTCTTCGCATCATCCGATTCGATGCCGTTCTTGATCTTGATGATCTGCTTGACCTTGTCGCCGCCGATCTTCTTGATGTCGCCTTCGTCGAGGAAGCGCACATCGACCTTGCGTTTTGTCAATTTGTTGGTCAGCACGTCGCGTACCTGGCTGAGCTGGAATTCCGAATCCGCAAACGCGGTCAATTCGTTTTCCTTGTGCTCGACGCGAGCGTCGCTGCCCTTGAAGTCGAAGCGCGTCGTGATTTCCTTGTTGGATTGCTCGACTGCATTCTTGACTTCGATCATATCGGCTTCGGAGACTACATCAAATGACGGCATGGTCTGTTCCTTTCGTGTTAGAGCGAGCGCGCCGGTAGCGCGCCGGGCGCGCGCATTCTTTGCAAAATGGCACAGCCCCGTTAAAGATGCGACATTTTAACGGACAACGGACGGCCTGCCCTTGTCTTGCGCTGGTTTTTTGTCGGTTTCACTCTATAATCGAGCAAAATAATCGCTATCCCATGTCTGCAGAGCTCACCATCGAACACAATTACTCCCTCCAGCGCCTGAATACCTTCGGCATCACGGCCAACGCTGCCGTCTATGTACGCATCACTTCGCAGGCCGAATTGCAGGCCGCGCTGCAAGATCCGGCCTTGTCCGCCATGCCGCGCCTGATACTGGGCGGCGGCAGCAACATCGTGCTGACAGGCGACTTTCCCGGCACCGTGCTGCACATGGCCACGCGCGGCATGCGCCTGGCGCAGGCGGATTTCGAGACGATACTCGTCACGGCCGCGGCCGGCGAAAACTGGCACGACTTCGTGCAATGGACCCTGGCGCAAGGCGTGGGCGGGCTGGAAAACCTGTCGCTGATTCCCGGTACGGTAGGCGCGGCGCCTATCCAGAATATTGGCGCGTATGGCGTTGAAATCAAGGATTATCTGCACAGCGTGAGCGTCATGCACAGCGCCAGCGGCATCGTCTTCGACATGGATCGCGACGCTTGCCGCTTTGCCTACCGCGACAGCATCTTCAAGCAGGAAGACGGACGCGAGCTGATCGTGCTGGAAGTGACGTTCGCCTTGCCGGCCCAGTGGCAGCCGAACTTGCGCTATGCGGAACTGGCGCAGGCCGTGGCCGAGCGCCATCTTGCCGAACCGACGCCGCAACAGGTGGCCGAGACGGTGATGGCGATCCGCCGGCGAAAATTGCCTGACCCTGCCGTGATCGGCAATGCGGGCAGCTTCTTCAAGAATCCGGTGGTGTCACGGGAGCAATGTCTTGCCTTGCTGGAACGTTTCCCTGCGCTCGTGCACCATGCGCAGCCCGATGGCACGGAAAAGCTGGCGGCCGGCTGGCTGATCGATCAGTGTGGCTGGAAGGGGAAAAACCTGGGGCCCGCGGGAGTGTATCCCAAGCAGGCACTGGTTCTGGTGAATAATGGCGGCGCTCGTGGCGCGGACATTACCCGGCTGGCGACAGCGATACAGGATGATGTGGAGGCGAAATATGGCGTGCGCCTGTCGCCCGAGCCTGTGTTTGTTTAATTAAGCAAAATGGCAGACGTAATCGAGCGTCTCCAGCGTCTCAATATCAAAATAGCTATTGCCCGGCACCTTGAACTGCGTGCCCGCGCCATAGCTGTTCCACTCTGTCGCGTCGGCCAGGCGTACCTTGCACAGGCCGCTGATGATTTCCATGATTTCCGGCGCGCCCGTATTGAAGCGCAATGATGATGCGAAAATCACGCCCACGCTTTTCTTCGTGCCGTCGGCCAGGATGACGTTGTGCGAGATGCATTTGCCGTCAAAGTAGATATTCGACTTCTTGACGACGCTGACATTGTCCAGTTGTGTGCTCATGCTTCACTTTCCTTGCTGTTAAAAATCAGTCCTCGACGTCATCGGCGCTCAGCACGCTGTTGCGTCCGCTGCGCTTGGCCGCGTACAGGGCCTGGTCGGCGCGGTTGATCAGATGCTCGACCGTCGAGCCTGGCGACGGCACGATGGTGGCCACGCCGATCGAGATGGTAACGATGCCCGTGCTTGCCGCCGGGTTCTCGATCTGCAAGCCTTCCAGATGGCGCCGGCATGCTTCGGCGATCAGCAGTGCGCCGGCCGGGTCCGTTTCCGGCAGGATCAGGGCGAATTCCTCGCCGCCGTAGCGGGCGGCCAGGTCGGCCGGGCGTTTCAAATGTTCCGTCAGCACGGCGGCGACTTTTTTCAGGCACAGGTCGCCTGCCAGGTGGCCAAAGTGATCGTTATAGCTCTTGAAATGGTCGATATCGCAGAACAGCAGGCTCAGCGGTGTTTTGTCGCGCTGGCCCCGCTGCCATTCGAATTGCAGCGTTTCATCGAAGCGGCGGCGGTTGGCGATGCCCGTCAAGCCATCGAGGGCGGCCAGTTTCTGTAACTCGATATTCGCGTCGGCCAGGTTCTTTTGACTTTCTCGCAGGAAACGAAAAGCCTGGTCGCGCTGCAAGCGGCTGATGTGCGCGTTGGAATGGTAGCGTATGCGCGCCAGCAGCTCCAGGCGGTCCGGCAGTTTTACCACGTAATCGTTGGCGCCGACGGCAAAGCTGTGCGCCTTCAGTTTCGGGTCATCCTTGGCCGACATCACGATCACCGGCACGTGCGCCAGCGCCGCGTTTTCGCGGTACAACTGGATCAGGGCGAAGCCGTCGATGCCCGGCATCACCAGGTCTTGCAGGATGACGGTCGGCTGCAAGCGCAGCGCCGTGTCCAGCGCCTGCGTGGCGTCGGTCACGTAATGAAATTCGATATCCTGCTGGTCGCTCAGCATGCGCCGCACGGCCTCGGCAATGATCAACTGGTCGTCCACCAGCAGCACGCTGACCTTGAATTCGGTCAATGCGGGTTCGTGCTGGATGAAGCTGGAGGAAAATTCTGGCATTGCATTCTTTTCAGATGTTAGGGGAGGGCTCCCACCCATTGTTGAGTTTGGCGCCCAGGCGGCTGCGCAGGCTGGCGCCTATTCTATCCAAGGGCAGGATGTGCTGCGCCGCATCGAGTTCGGCCGCCGCGCGTGGCATGCCGTACACGGCGCTGCTGGCCTGGTCTTGCGCGATGGTCGTCTTGCCGGCGCGGCGCATGGCCAGCAAGCCGTCGCCGCCGTCGCGCCCCATGCCTGTGAGCAACACGCCGATGGCGTCGCCGCGCCAGTGCTGCGCCACGCAGTTGAAGAATACATCGACGGAAGGACGGTAAACATACTCGCGTGGTGCTGCATCGTAACCCAAACGATAATTTTGATCTAGCAGCAGGTGATCATTGGTCTTGGCGATCAGTACCGTGCCGGATACCAGTTCGTCGCCTTCGGCGATCACGCGCACGGGCATGCTGAGCTGGTCATCGAGCCATTTGGCGAAGTGCGAGGCGAAGGTTTCATCGATATGCTGCACCACCACGATGGCGCAGCCGGGCGGCGCCGTCCAGCCGGACAGCACCTTGGCCACGGCCGAGGGCCCGCCCGTTGAGGCGCCGATGGCCACCAGGGTCGATACCTGGCCGTCGCCCCGTTCGCCGCCATTGCCGTTCGCCTGGCGCGGCGGCGCTGGTTCGGCGCTGTGGCGTATCAGCTTGCCGATGGTCTTGATCTTGGCCAGCAATTCGCTGTCGCCGCCCACTTCTCCCTGCAGCACGGGCGTGGCGGTGACGTCGAGCGCGCCGGCACCCAGCGCGCGGAAGACCTGGTTGACATTGTCCTGCGGGCGTCCCGTGACCACCAGGATGGCGCACGGGCTTTGCTCCATGATCAGGCGCGTCGCTTCGACGCCATCCATCTCCGGCATGTTCAGGTCCATCAGGATCAGGTCGGGGCGGTTGCCCTCACACATGCGCACGGCTTCGAGCCCGGTGCGGGCGATCCACAGCACCTGGTGTTCCTGCGTGCTGGCGACCACGCGGCGCAGGGCCTCGGCGGCCATGGGGACATCGTTGGCAATGGCAATTTTCATGAAGTACAACTCATAAGCGGGCATCTCCTATCAGGTCGGCCACCGCGTCGAGCAAAGTCTCGTCGTGGAAGCTGCCTTTGGTCAGGTAATAGTCGGCGCCGGCGGACAGGCCGCGCGCGCGGTCTTCCGGACGGTCCTTGTAGGATACGATCATCACCGGCAGCTTGTGCAGGTGCAGATCCTTCTTGATCAGCGACACCAGTTCGATGCCGTCCATGCGCGGCATGTCGACGTCGGTGATCACCAGGTCGTATTCGCCGCTGCGCACCACGTTCCAGCCGTCGATGCCGTCGATGGCCACGTCGACTTCGAAGCCGCGCGCCAGCAGCAGCTTGCGCTCCATCTCGCGCACCGTCAGCGAATCGTCGACGACGAGGATGCGCTTGGCGCGGCGCTGCTGCGCGTGGCCAGCCTGCGCCAGCTGGTGCAGGCCGCCCTCGTGCAGCAGCTTGTCGATCGACAGCAGCAGGTCGGGCACGTCGAGGATCAGCACCGGCTCGCCGTCATCCAGCAGGGCGGCGGCGGAAATGTCGCGCATCTTGCCGAAAATCGGATCGATGGCCTGCACCGCCAGGCTTTGCTCGCCGCGGATGGCGTCGACCACCAGCGCATAGCTTTGCTTGCCGCGCCCGATCACCACCACCGGCAAGTCCTCGGACTGGTTGGCCGCTTCGCCCAGCTCCAGCACCTGCGCCGCGGACACCAGGCCCAGATGTTCGCCCTTGAGTTCAAAGAACTGCTTGTTTTCCAGCGTATGGATGGCCGCTTGCGGCACGCGCACCACGCTTTCCACCTTGACGATGGGGATGGCGTAGGCTTCGCCATGCACGTCGATCACCAGCGCGCGCACGATCGACTGCGTCAGCGGCAGGGTAATCAGGGCGCGAAAGCCCCGTCCCGATTCCGATTCCAGGCGCACCGTGCCGTTTTGCTGGCGTATCGTCTCGTGCACGATGTCGAGGCCCACGCCGCGTCCGGACAATTGATTGGCCGACGCTTTCAGGCTGAAGGCGGGCAGGAACAAAAATTCCAGCAGCTCGCCTGGCGACAGCGCGGCGGCCATGGCGGGGCTGGCCATCTTGCGCTCGATGACGGACTGGCGGATCTTTTCCAGGTCGACGCCGCGCCCGTCGTCGCTGATCTCGATGCTCAGCATGCCGGCGCGGTGGCGCGCTTCCATGCGTATCGTGCCCAGCGCCTCCTTGCCGGCATCGATGCGCTCGTACGGGCCTTCCATGCCATGGTCGATGGCGTTCCGGAGCATGTGGTTCAGCGGGCTTTCGATCTTCGCCAGGATGTCGCGGTCGACCAGGGTGTCTTCGCCTTCGATCTCCAGCTGCACTTCCTTGCCCAGGCTGCGCGCCAGGTCGCGCACCATGCGGGGAAACGCGTGGATGCCGTCGCGGAAAGGACGCATGCGCAGGGCCAGCACTTCGTCGACCATGCCTTGCGAGACGGCCAGCAGGCGCCGTTCATAGGTCTCGATGTCGGCGATGTGCTCGAGCATGAATTGCTTCAGCGGCTGCGTCTTTTGCAGCGCCAGCAGCGACTTTTCCATCAAGCCCGCGTCGCCCGAGCGGGCAATGGCGACGTGCAGGTGTTCGATGGCGGAAAACAGGCTGCTCTGGTTGCGCTTGAAACGCTGCAGCGCGCCGATGAACGGATGCATCTGGTGCGCGTTGATGCGCGATTCGCTGGCCAGCGACAGCAATTTGTCGAAGTTTTGCGCCGCTGCCTTGGCTGGTGCGCCGGCACGCGGCGCGGGCGCGGCCGCCGACTCCAGCTTCTCGCCCGCTGCCGGCGCTGGCACGGGCACGGGCGCCGAAGGCAGGGCCGGCAATTCGGGCAGCTCGGCGATGCCGGCAATGGCATTCAGGGTCTGGTCGATCTGCGCCGCATTCGCGGCCAGCCACGCTTCGGCGCCCGCGTCGTCCAGGCGCGACAACTGCACGATCAGGTCGACGCCCGACAGCAGTACGTCGACCCGCTCCGGCGTGAGTTTCAAGCGGCCATGCTGGGCGGCGACAAAGCTGTCTTCCATGCCGTGCGCCAGCTGCACCACCACCTGCAGGCCGACGATGGCCGCGGCGCCCTTGATCGAGTGCGCCGCGCGCATCATCGCTTCGACGGCGGCCGCGTCGCCCGCATGGCGTTCCATGGCCAGCAAGCCGTCGGTGAGAATCTGGGTCTGGCTGTCCGCCTCCATGCGGAACAGGTCCAGCATGGAAAAGGCACTCAGGTCGCCGTGCTGGTCCTGGCTCATCGTAATAGTCTCGCAAGTTGAAAGCCGATCAGCGCCGTGTCGAGGCAGCCGATGCGCATGTCGCCCTCCGTGATGACACCCGACAGGTAGCGCGACAGGCCCTTGTTGATGGTAGCCGCCGGCGCCTGCACGGTGCTTGAGGCGTAGCGCACGATGCCGTGCAGGTCGGCCACGGGCAGCGCGTAGGCCTGCTCTTCCCAGCGCATCAGCAGCAGGCGCGCGAACGTGTGGCGGCCGCGGGCCGCTGGCGCGCCCTGTTCGTCGATGCCCAGCAAACTGGCCAGCGACATGCACGGATACAGCTTGCCGCCGATATTGACGATGCCAGCCAGGCCGCGCCCGCTGCGGTGCGGCAGCACGTGCGGCTTGGCCTGCGGCGCCACGGCGTCGAATACGCGCGTGGGCAGCGCCAGCCACTCGCGGCCGATGCGAAACACCAGCACCGAGCTGTCGCGCACTTCGCCGCCCGCATCGATCTGGCGGAAGTGGCTGGCCCAGTCGCGCTGGTAGTGTTCATCCACGGGCCGCTGCAGGTTGCGCTGGGCGGCGCCCGCATACACGTCGCAGTTACGGCAATGCACGTTGGCCGGCAGCTTGGGGCAGCTCTGGTCGCCGACCACGCCGATATGGTTCCAGCAGTCGTCGATGGTGGCGGGGGATTCGATGGCGATGAGATTGGTCATGCATGCCCCTTAGTTGGACGCCTGGCGGCGCTGGTAGATGCGCGCCGCGCGCGCCTTCAGGGTGGCGGCGGCCGTGTGGTTGCCATTGCGTTCGGCCAGCAGGGACAGGTGGCACAGCGCTTCGTAATGGTCCGGTTGCAGGTAGATGCAGCGGCGCCAGTAATCGTCGGCCAGGTCCATCTTGCCGGCCAGTTCATTGATCATGCCCAGCATGAAATACGCTTCCGCCGCCTCGGGCACTCTGGCCAGGTGGGCATGGCATTTTTCACCGGCTTCGCGCAGCTGGCCACGGTCGGCCAGCAGGCGCGCCTCGGCCAGCAAGTCCGCTTGCGCGGCCGGCACCGGCGGGGACGCGGGCACGGACACGGGGCGCGCGCGCAAGGCCGCCGGCGCGACGGGAGCGGCGGAAGAGGTGGCTGCCACAGCAGCGCGCCTTGGCGCGGGCGGCACGCTGCGCAAGGCCGGCAGCGGCGCCACCTGGGTGACGGCAGCTGGCGGCGTGCTGTCCTTTTTCAGGGCGAAGGCCTGGCGGAACTGCAGTGTCGCAAAGCCGTTCTGGCAGAACGACGGCACTTCCGCATAGCCGGCCAGCAGCATGCCGTCGTCGGCCAGCAGGGCCGACAGGTTGGCGATGGCCGCGCGCGTGGTCGGCTTGTCGAAATAGATCAGCAGGTTGCGGCAAAAGATGACGTCGTAGTGGCGGCTGTAGGTGGCGGTGTCGAACTGCAGCAAATTGCCCTGCCTGAAGGTGACTTGCTCGCGCAAGGCGTCGATGATGCGGTAGGCGTCGTCGGCCACGTGCGTGAAATAGCGCTCGCGGAAGGCCACGTCCTGTGCGCGGAAGGCGTTGCGGCCATATACGCCCGCCTGCGCCCGCTCGATGCAGCCGGGGCTCAGGTCATACGCGTCGATGCTGAACGCCTGTTTCGGCACGCCGCCGTCGCGCAGCGCCATGGCCATCGAATACGGTTCCTCGCCGCCCGCGCAGGGGATCGACAGGATGCGCGTGGCGCGCCCGCGTGCCCAGCGTTCCTGCACCAGTTCGACGGTGGCGTAGAACGCCTGCGGATCGCGGAACAGCCACGATTCCGGCACCACCACCAGTTCGATCAATTGCGTCATTTCAGCCGGCGTGAGCGCCTGCAGGTAGGCTGCGCTATCGGTGAAGCCCGTTTGCTCCATGCGCTGGCCGACGGCCCGTTCGGCCACGGATTTGGAGACGGACAGGCCGGTCGCGCGGCGCAGCAGGGTTTGTGCCGTCATGCCGCGCCCGCGTCCTGAAACAGCAGCGCGCGCACGTCGGGCGGCAGCAGTTGCTCCAGTTGCACCAGTTGCACGATGCCGTCGGCATCGCTGGCCACCTGGCCCAGGAAGGGCGCCGTCGCCACGCCGCTATCCTCGAGCTTTTCCGTATCGATGTCGGCGATGCCGCGCACCTGCGAGGCCAGCAAGCCCAGCGCATGCGTGGCGCCGCCAGGCGCGCGATAGTCGACGATGACGATGCGCGTGTCAAATTGCGCGGCGGCGGCCGGCAGCCCGGCCAGGCGCGACAGGTCGATCACGGGCACGGGCGTACCGTGCAAGTCCATCAGGCCGGCCACATAGTCTGGCGTGAGCGGCAACTGTTTCAGCTCCAGCAGCGGCAAGACGCGCACGATGCCGGCCAGGGGCAGGCCATAGCGGTCGCGTCCAATGTGAAAGAGCAGTACTTTCATCAGATCAGATGGTGACGGCGAAGGTCGACACGCTCGACTGCAGGTCGCCCGCCGCATATTGCAGCTGGTGCACGGCCTCGCTGGTGGCTTTCAAGGACTCCACCGTCTGCTGCGTCGCATCGTTGAGCTGCATCATGGTGTCGGAAATTTGCGAGGCGCCGATGGCCTGCGACTGCATGCCTTGCAGCACGGCATCGAATTGCGGCGTGAGTTTCTGCACCTGGTCCATCACGGACGACAATTGTTCCGCCACTTGGCGCACCTCGCCCACGCTGCGGCGAATTTCTTCCGAGAATTTATCCATGCCCATCACGCTGGCGGACACGGCCGACTGCATTTCCTTGAGCATTTGCTCGATATCCCAGGTGGAGACGGACGTCTGGTCGGCCAGGCGGCGGATTTCCGTCGCCACGACGGAAAAGCCGCGGCCCGCCTCGCCCGCTTTTTCCGCCTCGATGGCGGCGTTCAGCGAGAGGATGTTGGTCTGGTCGGCCACCTTCGTGATCGTGATCAATACGCTATTGATATTGCTGGCTTTTTCCGACAGGGCCGCCAGCTTGGCATTGATGGAATCGGTGGCCGAAACCATGTGCTGCATGGTCGAATCCATGCGCTTGAGGTTGTTTTGCGCTTCGGCCGTGGCATTTGTCGTGTAGTCGGCCACGGCGGTGGCGTCTTCCATGGTTTTGAGCAACTGGCTCGTGTTGGCCGAGATTTCCTTGGTGGTGCTGAGAATTTCCACGCTCGTTTGCGCCTGCTCGATGCCCGTGGCTTCCTGCTGGCGCGCCGAGGCGGCGATTTCCGTGGCCGACGTCGTCACCTGGATGCCGGCCTTTTGCACATTGTTGAGCAGGCTGCGCAGGTTTTCGAACATCTTCGCCAGGCCGTTGCCCAGCTGGCCGATGGCGTCGCTGCCCGTGATGCCGACCTTGCCCGTCAGGTCGCCCGAGGCCGCCTTCGACACCACTTCCAGCAGCGAATCGACCTTGGCCCGCAAGCTATTCGTGGCGGCCAGTTCGTTGGCCTGGTTGTCCTGGATGGTTTGCGCCATGCGGTTGAATTCTTCTGTCACCTTGCCCAGCTCGTCGCGCGAGAGAATGGCGGCGCGCGCGTGTTGCTCGCCGCCGGCGATGCGCCCGACGGCGTCCGTCAGGCTGTTCAGCGGGCCGAGGATGGAACGGCCCAGCAGGTAGGAAATGCCCAGCGCCAGCACCACGCACAGCAGGCCGCCCAGGGCCAGCGTAAGTATCATGGTTTCTTGCAACTTTGCCGTGGTGGCCGTGCGTTCGGCCAGCAAGCGCGATTCTTCGGCCGCGACTTCGTCGAGCAGCTTGTTCGCTTGCCTGATGGCCGGATAGCCGGTCGGCGGCATGGTGCGCGCCACCGATTCCGTGGCGCCCGGCGCGTTGCCCAGCGCGCGGCGCTTCTCGATCAGGGGATCGATCCACTCCTTGACCCAGGTGCTGGTCAACTGGTCGATCTTGCGCAGGCGTTCCGACTGCGCCTTGTTGTCGACGGTCATGGCGATGGCTTTTTGCGTGTGCTGGCTCAGTGCCGCCATCGCGTCCGTTTCCGGGTTCAGCGAGGCTTCGTTGCCGGTGATAACGAAACCGCGCGCTTCCATCTGGATTTGCAGGATGGAATTGTGAATCCTGCCGATCTCGACCAGCACTTCCATCGTGTGGCGGTCCCATGCATTGGCTTGCGACAGGCGCGTAAAGCTGTTGTAGGCCATGCCCAGCAGGATCAGGATGATGGCCACGATGGAGCCGAAGCCCAGGTACAGTTTATTCTTGATACTCAGGTCTTTGAACATGGGAGGGCTCCGGAAGCGGGAAGGTCAGCACAATTGCACTGTAGCATTTTGCCATGCGTACAGCAAAATGGGGAGCAATCCGGGCGCGTGGCGGGGTGTAAATCGTGCATGAGTGCGATGCAAATGCAAAAAGCCGCCCGAAGGCGGCTTTACGCGGGAGCAAGGGCGGAGTTGCCGCCCCGTCCTGCTTACTTCTGGCCGCGCTTTTCGCGGGCGATGGCGGCGATGCGCATGCGCAAGGCGTTCAGCTTGATGAAGCCGCCGGCGTCGGCCTGGTTGTAGGCGCCGCCGTCTTCGTCGAAGGTGGCGATGTTCATGTCGAACAGCGAATCGGTCTTCGAATCGCGCGACACGACGATGACATTGCCCTTGTACAGCTTGATGCGTACCCAGCCGTTCACGGTTTCCTGCGTGTGGTCGATCAGGGTTTGCAGCGCAACGCGCTCGGGCGCCCACCAGTAGCCGTTGTAGATCATCGACGCGTAGCGCGGCATCAGGTCATCTTTCAGGTGGGCCACTTCGCGGTCCAGGGTGATCGATTCGATGGCGCGGTGGGCTTTCAGCATGATGGTGCCGCCCGGGGTTTCATAGCAGCCGCGCGATTTCATGCCGACGTAGCGGTTTTCCACCAGGTCCAGGCGTCCCACGCCATGCTTGCCGCCAACCTTGTTCAGTTCGGCCAGCACGGTGGCAGGCGACATGCGCACGCCGTTGATGGCGACGATGTCGCCTTTTTCGTACTCGATGTCCAGGTACTCCGCTTCGTCCGGCGCGTTTTCCGGGCTGACGGTCCAGCGCCACATGGTTTCTTCCGCTTCGGCGCTCGGGTTTTCCAGGTGGCGGCCTTCAAAGCTGATGTGCAGCAAGTTGGCGTCCATCGAGTACGGCGCGCCGCCGTTCTTGTGCTTCATGTCGATTTCGATGCCGGCGTCTTCCGCGTACTTCAGCAGTTTTTCGCGCGACAGCAGGTCCCACTCGCGCCACGGGGCGATGATTTTCACGCCGGGTTTCAGGGCGTAGGCGCCCAGTTCGAAACGCACCTGGTCGTTGCCCTTGCCGGTCGCGCCGTGCGAGATGGCGTCGGCGCCGGTGGCGTTGGCGATTTCGATCAGGCGCTTGGCGATCAAAGGACGGGCGATCGAGGTGCCCAGCAGGTATTCGCCTTCATACACGGTATTGGCGCGGAACATCGGGAAGACGAAATCGCGCACGAATTCTTCGCGCACGTCTTCGATATGGATGTTTTCCGGCTTGATGCCGAACTTGATGGCCTTGGCGCGCGCCGGTTCCAGTTCTTCGCCCTGGCCCAGGTCGGCCGTGAAGGTGACGATTTCGCACTGGTAGTTATCTTGCAGCCATTTCAGGATGACGGAGGTGTCGAGTCCGCCCGAATAGGCCAGGACTACTTTTTTAATGTCGCTCATATTGCTTCCAGTTGTCGTTGTCGATATATGTGTTGCGATGCTGCCGGGAGTTCTGCAGTTCCTGGCGAATTATTGGATTTTACCCAGTAACAGGTATTCGATCAGCGCTTTTTGCACGTGCAAACGGTTTTCCGCTTCGTCCCACACCACCGATTGCGGGCCGTCGATCACTTCGGCGGCCACTTCCTCGCCGCGGTGGGCGGGCAGGCAATGCATGAACAGGGCGTCGGGCGCGGCGCGGGCCATCTTCGCGCCATCGACGATCCAGCCGTCGAAGGCGGCAATGCGGGCCGCGTTTTCCGCTTCGTAACCCATGCTGGTCCACACGTCCGTGTTGACCAGGTGCGCGCCTTCGCAGGCGTCCGACGGATTGGCGAAGAAGGTGTAGCGCTGCGTCTTGACTTGCGACAGGTCGATGTCGTAGCCCTTCGGCGTCGACACGTTGACGTGGAAGCCGAAAACTTCGGCCGCCTGCAGCCACGAGTACAGCATGTTGTTGGCGTCGCCGATCCAGGCAACGACCTTGCCGGCGATCGAGCCGCGGTGTTCGATGTAGGTGAAGATGTCGGCAAAGACCTGGCACGGGTGGTGTTCATTGGTCAGGCCATTGATCACCGGCACGCGCGAATTGGCGGCGAAACGCTCGATGATTTCCTGGCCGAAGGTACGCACCATGATGATGTCGCACATGCGCGACATGACCTGGCCCGCGTCTTCCACCGGCTCGCCGCGGCCCAATTGGGAGTCGCGCGTGTTCAGGTAGATGGCGGCGCCGCCCAGCTGGTGCATGCCGGCTTCGAACGACAGTCGCGTGCGGGTCGAGTTCTTTTCAAAGACCATCACCAGGGTGCGGTCGATCAGGGGATGGTAGATTTCGTAGTTCTTGAACTTGCGCTTGATCAGATGGGCGCGTTCGATCACATATTCGTACTCTTCCAACGTGAAATCGGAGAACTGGAGGTAGTGCTTGATCGGTTTTTTTGTCGACATAATGACCACTTGAAGATGCGCAGGCCGCCGGCGGCGTGCCTTTCCCGCCGGGTTGCATCAGCGTACAACATCTCGTCTGATGACTGCCTCGCCCGGCGCGCTGCTGTGTTGATCGGTGCCAGCGCGACGCTTGTCGCGCGGGTCGATGCGGTTTACCAAGTTGAAAATAATGCAATGGCAAGTACTTCAGCCGTTCAATTATAAGGGTTTTGCTTTTAGATTGGAAAGACTGGCCGGGCGCGTACTTGTATAGGCAAGCCTGCGCCCGGGCAACGGGGTGGTGGATTAGTAGATGCTGGCGGGCGCGGCGCCGTCCAGCTGGGGTGCCACCAGCGGCAAGTCCAGGGTGAAGCGCGTGCCGGCGGGGCTGCTGGTCACCTGGATGGTGCCGCCCAGCAGGGCCGTGACGATGTTGTAGCTGATCGACAAACCCAGGCCGCTGCCGCCCTGGCCCAGCTTGGTGGTAAAGAAGGGGTCGAAGATGCGCGACAGATGCTGTTCGGCGATGCCGCCGCCATTGTCCTCGAAAACGATCTGCACGCGCGCCGCCGCCATCGTGGCGGACAGGCGCATGCAGCCTGTGCCGGTGCCGCCATCGTTGGGCACGGGGGCGAAGGCGTGCAGCAGGGCATTGTTGATCAGATTGGTGATCACCTGGCCGAACGGGCCAGGATAGCTGTCCATGGCGATGCCGAAGGCTATCTCCACTTCGATGCGGTGGCCCGAGCTGCGGATGCGGTTCATGACGGTGGCGATGATTTCATTGCTCACCTGTTGCAAGTCAAACCGGCGCCGCTGCTCGGTGGTGCGGTCGACGGCCACCTGCTTGAAGCTGTTGACCAGGTCGGCTGCGCTGCGCAGGCCGCGCATCACCAGCGCCGACGCCTTGCCCGCATCGTCGATGAAGGCGGCCAGGTCCGAGCGGCGCAGACCGGGGCCGTTCATCAGGCGTTCCATGTCTTCCGTCTTTTGTTGCATGGTACTGGCGATCAACAGACTGTTGCCGATCGGGGTATTCAGTTCATGCGCGACGCCGGCCATCAGCGAGCCGAGGGCGGCCAGTTTTTCCTGCGATACGAGTTGTGCCTGGGCATCTTGCAATTGCCGGTAGGCATTGGCGTTGTCGAGCGCGATGGCGCCATACGCGCACAGGGTGCGGAAGATCAGCCGCTCGCGTTCGCCGTAGGCACGGGCATGGCACGCTTGCACCGTCATCACGCCCAGCACGCGTTCGCCGACCATCAGCGGCACGTACAGCACGCTCTGGTTATGCAGGGTACCCGGCACGGTGTAGGCATGGCGCTTGGGCGGTACCTGGTCGATATACACTTCGCGCCGGCCCAGCAGGCAGCGCACGGAGTAGGCGCGTGGGTTGCTCAGTGGAATGGCGTTATCGGACAGGGGCCGGCCCGCTTCCATGCCATGCGCGCGGCGCAGCGCCGTGCCCGCAGCGTCGAGCATGTAAACAGCGAAGGTGTTGACTGGCAGCAAGGCATGCACGTGGCGGTCGAGCACCTGGAACACGGCGCTGGCGTCGAGGTGGGTGGTGATTTCCTGGCCGATGGCCGACAGCCGTTCCAGGGTGTCGCTGGTCTGCTGCAGCACTTCGGCGCGGCGCGCTTCGGAGGCGGCCAGTTCGCGGTGGTGATAGCCTTCCGAGCGCGCATGTTCCGTCTGGTGGTAGATCTGCATGGCGGTGGCGCGGTTGCTGGCCTGCTGGGTGTGGCTTTTTTCGCGCGCCACGCCCGCATCGAGGGCGATATCGTAGGCGCGCGCATAGTCGCCCGCATGCGCGTATTCGCGCGCCAGCGCATCGAACAGTTCGCCGGGTGGCGAATAGCCTTCGATGGAGGCCGCCACCTGCAGCGCCTGGTGCAGGAAATGCAGGGCGGGATTGCGTTCCGACATGCCTGTGGGCGGCGGCAACTCGTGACGCGCATGCAGCATGGACAAGACGCGCAGCGCGGCCACCTGGTGCATGGCGTCGCCCTGCGCCGTGGCCAGCTGGCAAGCCCGTTCGGCCGCCTGCAGCGCTTCATCGGGGCGATCCAGGTAGGACAGGGCGTGCGCGCTGCCGCGCTGCGCCATGCTGCGGAAATCGGCCTGGCCCAGCGCTTCGGCGCGCTGCGCCAGCCGGCTGAAGGCGTCGAGCGCCGTGTCGTAATCGCCCTTGTCCAGGCTCAGTTCGCCCAAGTGGAACAGCGCGTTGGCATAGGTGCGCGCGCCTGCCATGGGCGCCAGGATGAGCAGCGCTTCGCGCAGCAAGTCTTCGGCCGCGGCCAGCCGCCCCAGCTTGCGCATGGTTTCGGCCGTATGCGTCTGGCAGGCGCCGATGCTGCGTGGCCAGCCGGTGGGGCGCGCCAGGTCCAGCGCGCACTGCATCCATTCGAGGGCCGATTCGTTGTCGTTGAGGCTGGCGAAGCAGTCGCCGATATTGATGGCGGCCGTGATCGCGCCGCGCAGCTGGCCGCTTTCCAGCGCCGCCTCGTAACTTTGCATGTAGTGGCCGGCGGCCGCGCCCAGGTCGCGCGAGGTGTGTGCCAGCAAGCCGCGGAAGTCATGCACCCAGGCGGCCAGCGGCGCGGGCAGCTTGCCGCTGGCGCTGTCGGCCTGGAAGCGGCTGCCCCAGCGCGCCTGCGCGGCGGGCGCATCGCGCAACACGGCCCAGCGCGCCGTGGCCGCGTCGGCCAGGCTGGCGCGCATCGCATCGCCGGCGCTGCGCGCTTGTTCGGCAGCGGTCAGCAGTTCGGCATCGCAGCGGGCATGGTCGCCCCGGTCGACGGCAATCGAGGACAGCAGCCAGTGCGCGTCGGCGCAAGCGGCGCCGTCGCCATGCGCACACAGGATGGCCTGCGCCGCCATGGCCAGGCTTTCAGCCGCATCGAGCGCGCCTTGCAGCCATGCCACTTCCGCCTGCACCAGTTGCAGGCGCGCGAGCGCCTGTTCCAGCGCTGCCGCTTCCAGGCCGGCCAGCGGCAGCAGCAGATGCGCCTCCTCGCTCAGCTCAATTGCTCTGGCGCAATCGCGCTGGCGCAGATGCCACGACAGCGCCAGCAGCAGCGGTACGCGCCCGGCGCCGCGCAACGGCAGCAATGCGCTTTCCCACTGCGCTACGTCATGTTCGAGCGCGAACATTTCCATTCAAGCATTCTCCCCGCAAACAGTGGCGCCAGCCTGCGATCGCACAGGCCATGCGTCATCGCATTGTAAGCTGCATTCAGGGGAATTGTTCAGCGCGCCAGTCAGAATTCTTCATCGGACATGGCGCCCCAAGCGGGGGCGATTTGCCTCCGGCGGCCAAAGGCGGGGCAGGCGCCTAGCGCGACACCAGCCGGATGCTGGCGCTGCCCGTCACGGTGCTGGCGCTGCGCATGTCGGCGGGCATGCGCAAGCCGGGCAGGAACTGGGCGTCGTCGATCACCACGCGGTCGCCCGCATTGCTGAAGACGAAGGTGGCGCCCTTTTTGGTGACAAACTGGCCCGGGCCGGTGGGGTAGATTTCCACGCTGGGCTTTGCCTGCCATTCGCGGTCATCGATCAGGCGGCCAAAAAAATGGTTGTCCTGCTGGTGGACTTCCAGGCGTTGTCCATTCGACAGGCGGTATTGCTGTTCGACGTCGAAGGCTTCCTGGGCCGTGACGTGATAGTAGGTGCCAGAGGTGACGCGCACGCTGTCCGTGGTTTGCGGTGCGGCGGCGGTTTGCGCCTGGGCGGTGCCGCCGGCAAGGGCGAAGAGGGCGGCGACAATGGGGAGGAAGCGTTTGGTATGCATGACATTCACCTTCGATCAGGATGACAGGATGGGTTAGCGTTAGATCGTGTGGTCGCTGGCAGGTTTCCTGCAGGGACTGGTGTCAAGTTAGCAAACGCACCGGGCCATCGCCAGCGGCAGGCGATGGATGGCAGGTTTTACGCGATGAAGTGCATAAAACGGCAGATGAATGGTTTCGGGATTAAAATCGGAGGGCAAGCTCAGCTGCAAAATTAAATTTTGCCAGCCGAGCTTTTTTTGCCGTGATATTTGCGCCGGGGCAGGTGCTTAATACAAGGTCTGCGCCGATTCGTGCAGCAGCTGGCCATACAGGGTATGGCGCATCTTGGCGATCTTGCCTTCGGACAAGGCTTGCAGGATGGCGCACTGCGGCTCGATCAGGTGGCGGCAGTTATAGAACTTGCAGCCGCCCAGGTAGGGCTGGAATTCGCGGAAGGCGCGCTCCAGCATGCCTTCGCTCAGGTGGTACAGGCCGAATTCCTGGAAGCCGGGCGAATCGATGATGGAGCTGTTCGCGCCCAGTTCGTCGAGCTTGTACAGCCGCGTAAAGGTCGTCGTGTGCTTGCCCGTGTCGAGCGCGGCCGAGATTTCGCGCACGGCGATGTCCGCGTCCGGCACCAGCAGGTTGATCAGGGACGACTTGCCCATGCCCGACTGGCCGATGAGGATCGACGACTGGCCCGCCAGCAGCGGCGCCAGGGTTGCCACGGCGTGCTCCGGTTCGGCGCGTGCCGAGACTTCATCGACGGGATAGCCCATCGATGAATACGGCAGCAGGCGTTCGCGGGCGCGCTCCAGCGAGGCCGTCACATCCGTCTTGTTGAGGATGATGCGCGCCTCGATGCCGGCCGCGTCGGCCGCCACCAGCGAGCGCGAGATGAGGTCGTCGGCAAAGCCCGGTTCCGTCGCCACGACGATGAACAACTGCGTCAGGTTGGCCGCCAGCAATTTCGATTTGTACTGGTCCGAGCGGTACAGCAGGGTCTTGCGCTCCTCGATGCGGTCGATGACGGCCTGGTCGTTGGAGGTACGCGTCACATGCACGATGTCGCCCACGGCCACATTGGTTTTCTTGCCGCGCGTCACGCATTGCAGCTTGGCGCCGTCCACGTCGGCCAGGTAGTGGCGGCCGTGGGCGGCGATGATGACGCCCGTCAACTTGCCTTCGCTCATGGGGTCACCTGGCTGCTCTGGTAGATGAGGTCTGCCTTGGCGGCGCAGATGAAGTCGTTTTCGGACAGGCCGCCGGCGCCCTGGTTGACCGAGTGCGTATCGTAGCGCACGGCGCAGGTTTTGTAAGTGATGATGAGCTCCGGATGGTGGTCTTGCGTATGGGTCATATAGGCCAGGGCGTTCACGAACGCCAGGGTCTGGTAGTAATTCTTGAAGCCGAAGTCGCGGCACAGCTTGCCATTTTGCACCGTCCACTGGGGCATCAGGGCGTGCAGGGTGGCGATGTCCGTGTCGCCCAGCGCCTGCTGGCGCGGTGCGCAGGACAGTTGGGCCAGATCGTGCGAGGTGGATAGCGTATTCATGCGGAAGCCCCTTTCAGGTGGCGGATGCGCACGCTGGCCGGCGGGTGCGAGTCGTAGAAGGCCGAGTGCAGCGGGTCGGGCGTCAGGGTCGACGCATTGTCTTCATACATTTTGACGAGCGCCGACACCAGGTCGTCCGCCTGCGTGTGCGTGGCGGCAAAGGCGTCGGCTTCGAATTCGTGCTTGCGCGAGCTGAGCGAGGTCAGCGGTCCCAGCAGGAAAGTGAAGACGGGCAAGGCCAGCATGAACAGCAGCAGCGCCAGCGCGTCCGTCGGCTGGCCCGTCAGTGCCAGGGCGACGGGGTCGACACCCAGGCCCGCGTAAAACCACGGCTGCGTCTTCAGGAAGCCCAGCAGCGCGAGGAAACCCAGCGAGATGACGAACATCATGGCGATGCGCTTGACGATGTGCTTGAGCTTGAAGTGGCCCAGTTCATGCGCCAGCACGGCTTCGATTTCCTGAGGCGCCAGGCGCGACAGCAAGGTGTCGAAAAAGACGATGCGCTTGTTGGCGCCAAAGCCCGAGAAATACGCATTGCCGTGGGCGCTGCGCTTCGAGCCATCCATGACGAACAAGCCTTTCGAGGCGAAACCGACGCGCTGCATCAAGCCTTCGATGCGGCTTTTCAACGCTTCGTCGGCCAGCGGCGTGAATTTGTTGAACAGCGGGGCGATGACGGTGGGGAACAGTACCATCATCAGCAACTGGAAGCCGCTCCAGACGAACCACGCGTACAGCCACCACATGTCGCCCGACTTGGCCATCAGGGTCAGCACGACCCAGACCAGCGGCAAGCCGATGACGGCGCCCAGGCCCACTCCCTTGAGCATGTCCGTGAAGAACAGCTTGCGCTCCATGGTGTTGAAGCCGAAGCGTTGCTCCAGCACGAACTGGCGGTAGTAATCGAAGGGCAGGTCGATCAGGCCGGAAATGGCGGCAAAAACGGCGATCAGGCCGATCTGGTACAGCATGGGCGAACCCGGTCCCATCCATTCATTCAGGGACAGCGCCAGCCATTGCAAGCCGCCCAGCAAGGTAAAACCGATCAGCACGGCGTAGTTGACCAGCAAGGTCAGCAAGCCGAACTTGGTCTTGGCCACCGTGTAGTCGGCCGCCTTCTGGTGCGCGGCCAGCGGGATCTTTTCCGCGAATTCGGGCGGGACAGCGGCGCGGTGCGCCAGCACGTGGCGAATCTGCCGCGAAGCGAGCCAGAAGCGCACGGCCAGGGTCAAAACGAGGACGGATACAAACAAAATCGAAAACGCGAGTGAATACATTCTGTGCCTGTGAGAAAATGGCTGATTATTTAGTTTGATTAGGCCAAGAGAGAATTATGTCACAAGCGACCGACTTAACTGCACCCACCTCCGCATCCACCCCAGCACCTGCAGTGCCAGCACGTCCAAACGAGATGAACCTGGTCTGGGTCGACATGGAAATGACGGGCCTGGAGCCCGATACCGACCGCATCATCGAAGTGGCGGTGGTGGTGACGGACATGCATTTGAACCTGCTGGCCGAAGGCCCCGTGTTCGTGATCCACCAGTCGGATGAAACCCTGAACAAGATGGATGCCTGGAACAAGGGCACGCACGGCCGCTCGGGCCTGATCGACAAAGTCAAGGCGTCGACCGTGACGGAAGCGCAGGCGGAAGCGGAACTGATCGCGTTTCTGAAGAAATACGTACCTGCAGGCAAGTCGCCCATGTGCGGCAACACCATCGGCCAGGACCGCCGCTTCATGGTGCGCGGCATGCCGAAGCTGGAAGCGTTCTTCCACTACCGCAATGTCGACGTGTCGACACTGAAAGAGCTGTGCAAGCGCTGGAAGCCGGAAATCGCCACCGGTTTCAAGAAACACCAGAAGCACACGGCCCTGGCCGACATTCTGGAATCGATCGAGGAATTGAAGTACTACCGCGAACACTTTATTAAACTGTAATGGTGTTGTCGGCTTACGCGCTGCGCGCTAAGCCGACCTACGGCCCGGCGCCGCGTAGGTCGGCTTAGCGCCCTGGCGCGTAAGCCGACGCATCCACCGCCTCGAAATCGATGACGGACCAAGCGCCATCCTCGCCTTGCCATTCCAGCGCAAACGGCCCCGTTTGCCGCAAGTCCGTGATCCACACTGTTTCGCCTGGCTGGCGAAAATATCCCGCGCATCGCCCGAACGCTTGCCCCAGCCGGCACAGCACCAGTCCCTCTCCCGCCACGGCGCACCATTGTTGATTGACATCGATCAAGGCCACGGCCGGGTCGCCATAGAATTCGCCCAGGCTCGCTTGCCGGCCATCGGCGGCCAGTACGCTGGCGTGTTCGTATTCATGCTGGACAATATATGTGGCGCTGCGCGCCAGTTCGCGGCGGCTCATGCGCTCTCCACGGTGGGCCAGACGGTTTCCTGGTCGGCGCGCGCCTCGGCGATCAGCCATTCGCAGAAGGCGTGCACGAGGGGCCGCGTTTCCGCCTGGGGCGAGCGCAGCAGATAATAGCAGTGGGGGCCGCGCACGGCGTGTTCGAACACGCGCACCAGGCGGCCCGAGCGCAGGTCGTCGCCGATCAGGGGGCTGGCGGCGATGGCCACGCCCTGGCCGCTGGCGGCCGCGTCCAGGCACAGATACGTGTGCGAAAAGCGCGCGCCGCTGTTGCCGCTATTGCCGCTGTAATGCACGCCGCAGCTGTGCAGCCAGCGCGTCCAGTCGATTTCGCCGGGCAGGTGCACTTCCGGTTCGTCGTGCAGCAGCGGATAGCGCAGCAAGTCGGCGGGCTGGCGCAGGCTGGCCGCGTTGGCGCGGAAACCGGGGCTGCAGACGGCGGAAAACCATTCTTCCATCAATAAATCGACCTTCAGGCCTGGATAGCGGCCAGGTCCCAGGCGAATGGCCACGTCCACGCCATCGCGCGCCAGGTCGACCGGGTGCATCGACGCCAGCACGCGCAGTTCGATTTGCGGGTAGCGGTCGCGCAGCCGGCCCAGGCGCGGCATCAGCCAGCGCGAGACGAGCGAGCTGGTGGCCGTCACCGTCACCACCTTGTCGTCGCCCTGGCGCCGCGCCTGCTCGGACACGTCGGCCAGCTGGTTGAGGATGGGCCCCAGCGAGGCCGCATAGCGCTGCCCGGCATTGGTCAGCACCACGCCGCGCGGCAGGCGCTGGAACAGCACGATGCCCAGCCACGCTTCCAGCTGTTTTACGTGATGGCCGATGGCGCCGGCCGAGACGTGCAATTCTTCGCCCGCGCGCTGAAAGCCTTCATGGCGGGCGGCCGCCTCGAAGGCGTGCAGGGCGGCGAGTGGGGGCAAGGGACGTGACATGGCACTCTTCAAGAGATTGAGCCTCAGTAATATTCGGCCTATCCGTGAAGAATATTGGTTTGTTTCATTTTGCGCAAGCGAATATGATGCCGTCACTGCGTGAAGTGACCCGCAATAGGATTCACGCATGAACATCTCCCGGCCTTGCTGGGCATTTATATTTACAACGTTACAACGCCTGGGGAAACCGTCGCGATACGCAGCAGGTTTGCCCAGGCGTACTCTAAGAGGTTTAGTCATGTCTGATCGCCGCGCTGTTGCGCTGGTGTTGCTGTCGGCCGCCGGTTTCGGCAGTTCCGCAGTGTTTGCCAAGGCGGCCTATGCGTCCGGGGTCAACCCGTCGACCATGCTGGCCTTGCGTTTCGTCATCGCCGCCATGCTGTTGCTGCCGCTCGTGTGGCTGGGGGGCTGGCGCTTGCCGCGCGGCCGCCTGCTGGCCGGCTACATGCTGATGGGCCTGATGTACACGGCTCAGTCGCAAGGCTATTTCAATGCTCTCATGTATGCCAGCAGCGGCCTGTGCGGCATGCTGCTGTACGTGTATCCCGTGCTGGTCACCATCCTCGCGCTGGCGCTGGGCTGGGAAAAGCTGGACCGGCGCATGCTGGTGCTGATGGCGCTGGCCATTGCCGGCATGGCCATCACCCTGGGCGGCAAGCTGCAGGGCCAGCCCATCGGCATCGCCCTGGCATTGATGGCCGCCGGCGTGTACGCCGTGTACATCCTGTTTGGCAACAGCCTGTCGAAAAGCCGCGAGAATATTCACCCATTGGCCGCCTGCGTGGTGATCCTGGGCACGGCCGGCCTGTCGAACAGCGCGATTGCCTTGTGGCAAGGCGTGTCCTTGCCTGGCACGGCGGCGGGCTGGCTGGCCGTCAGCGCCATCGCCCTGTTCTCGACGGCCATCGCGATTGCCGCCTTCTTTGCCGGCGTGGCGCAGATCGGCGCGGCCAAGGCTTCCATCATTTCCACGTTTGAACCAGTCATCACGATGGCGTTCGGCGTGACCTTGCTGAAGGAGTCCGTCAGCGGCACGCAATTGCTGGGCGGCGCCATGGTGCTGGCCGCCGTGGTCTTGCTGGCGCAGCGGCCCACTGCCAAGCCGGCGGCCATGCCGGCCGTGCAGGCGAGCGCCTGAGCTGTTTTTTCCCGAACTGATCGGCAATACCGATCGGTCTCCTTTGCGCCGCGACGGGTTTCCTGTCGCGGCGCTTTTTTTGGCCGCGCACAAATAACTCTTGATTGCGAATGATTCTCATTTATAATTGATTTCAAGATTCCCCACCACCAGCCAGCCCATGCCAGCCAGTGTTCGCCTTGAAAGGAGACACCGTGACGAGCATGCCCCCTATTTGCAATACCGAGCTGGTCGCCGGCGAATTTGCCCGCCTGCGCCGCGAAAAGAAAGCCCGCCACCGCGACATCGCCGAGGAACTGGGCATTGCCGAAGGCGAACTGGTTGCCGCGCATGCCGGCCTGTCGCTGGCCGATGGCGCCTTGCTGGGCGCGGTGCGCCTGCAAGCCGACTGGCCTGCCATCATCGCCGCGCTGGAACCGCTGGGCGAAGTCATGGCGCTGACGCGCAACGCCTCGTGCGTGCATGAAAAGACGGGCGTCTACCGCAAGGCTAGCCACAACCACCACGTGGGCCTGGTGCTGGGCGGCGACATCGACCTGCGCGTGTTCTACCGCCAGTGGGCGCATGGCTTTGCCGTTCGGGAGATGGGCGAGCAGGAAGTGCAGCGCAGCCTGCAATTTTTCGATGCGGCCGGCCAGGCCGTGCACAAGATTTTCATGAAGCCGCAAAGCGACCTTGCCGCCTACGACGCGCTGGTGGCGCATTTTGCCGACGCGGACCAGGCGGCCGGCATCGCCGTGACGGCGCCCGTGGCCCCGCCGGCCGAACTGCCCGACGCGCAGATCGACGTGGCAGGCTTTCGCGCCGCCTGGGCTGACTTGCGCGACACGCATGATTTTTTCACCGTGCTGAAGAAATATTCGGTCTCGCGCCTGCAGGGCCTGCGCCTGGCCGAGGCGCGCTTCGTGCAGCAGCTCGACAAATCCTGCGTGCTCGACCTGCTCAATAGCGCCGCCCTCGAAAAGGTGGCCATCATGGCCTTCGTCGGCAATGCCGGCATGATCCAGATCCATTCCGGGCCCGTGCACAAGATCGCCGTGATGGGGCCATGGATCAATGTCCTCGACACGCGCTTCAACCTGCATTTGCGCGAAGACCATATCGCCAGCGCCTGGGTGGTGAAAAAGCCGACCGTCGATGGCCTGGTGACGTCGGTGGAACTGTTCGACGCCAGGGGCGACACCATCGCCATGTTCTTCGGCGAACGCAAGCCGGGCGTGCATGAATTGTGCGAATGGCGCCATATCGTCGACAGAGTGGCGCAGGAGGGCGAGCTATGCGCCGCATGATCGCCGCCAGCGTGGCGCGCCGCATCGCGCTGAAGAAAATGGGGGCCGGCGCATTGGCGCTGGCCGCGCCGATGCAGGTGCTGGCGGCAGTGTCCGACGCGGGCAAGCCGCAGCTCAAGGCGCGGCGCATCGTCAGCGTGGGCGGCGCCCTGACGGAAATCATCTATGCGCTCGAGGCGCAGGGCGAACTGGTGGGCGTCGATACCACCTCGCTGTATCCTGCCATGGCGCAGCAGCTGCCGCAGGTGGGCTACGCGCGCACCTTGTCGGCCGAGGGCGTGCTGTCGCTGGCGCCAACGCAGCTGATCGCCACCGAGGAAGCGGGGCCGCAAGCGGTGCTGCGCCAGGTGCGCGACGCAGGCGTGCCGGTGGCCATCCTCAATGCCAACAATCGATTCGAAGGCTTGCTCGAACGGGTGAAACAGGTGGGCCAGATCACGGGACGTGCCGACCCCGCCGCGCGTCTGGCGCAAGCCTTGCAACAGCAGTGGGACGGCGCCCTGGGCAAGGTGCGCCTGCGCAGCCAATCACCGGTACCATCAGCCGTGCGCGTGCTGTTCATCCTCGCCCATGCGCCGAACCAGGTGATGGTGGGCGGACGCGAGACGGGCGCCGACGCCATGCTCGCGTATGCGGGCGCCGTCAACGTGATGGGTGGATCGGCCGGTTTTGCAGGCTACAAGCCGCTCACGCCGGAAGCCGTGATCGCCGCGCGGCCCGACCTCGTGCTCGTCACGGACCAGGGCCTGAAGGCTTCGGGTGGCGTGGACGGCATCTTGACACTGCCAGGGCTGGCGCAGACGCCGGCCGGACGCAAGCACCGCATCGTCTCGCAGGAAGCCATGCTGTTGCTGGGCTTTGGCCCGCGCATGCCGCAGGCGCTGGCCGAACTCGATGCCGCCTTCGCCAAAGCCATGGCGGCATGAACGTGGCTTCCCTGGTGTCCGTCGCTCCCTGGCGCTGGCCACGCTGGGGCGCCGGCGGGCTGCTGGCCGCCGCACTGGCTTGCGGCTTGCTGATCGCCGTGCAGGCGGGCGCCGTGCCCGTGGCCCTGGCCGACTGGCTGGCGCCATTTCAATCTGGCGACGCGGCGTTGTCCGGCGGCGCGTATGTGCTGTGGCATATCCGTTTGCCGCGCGCCCTGTTTGCCATCCTGATCGGCGCCGCGCTGGCGCTGGCCGGCGGCTTGACGCAAGGGCTGTTCCGCAATCCGCTGGCCGACCCCGGGCTGCTGGGCGTGAGCAGCGGCGCCGCCTGCGCGGGCGCGGCCACCATCGTCTTCGCGGCCAGCCTGCACGTGGCGCCGGAACTGCGCGTGTGGCTGCTGCCGGGGGCCGCGTTTGGCGGCGCCATGTTCATTTGCGTGCTGCTCGACTGGGTCGCCCGCTGGGCCACGCCAGGCTCCATCGTCGGCCTGCTGCTGACGGGCGTGGCGCTGAACGCCATCACGGTGGCCGCCATGGGCCTGTGCATCTACCTGGCCAGCGACGACCAGTTGCGCACCCTGACTTTCTGGACCCTCGGCTCACTGTCGGCCGGCAGCTGGCGCCAGGTGGCGGCTTTGCTGATTGTATTGGCGGGCGCGCTGTGGGCCACGCGTTTCCTGATGCGTTCCCTGAACGCGCTGGCGCTGGGCGAAGCGCAGGCGCTGCACGTGGGCATCGACGTGGGCCGGCTGCGCACGCAGGTGATCGTGCTGGTGGCCGTGCTGACGGGCTTTGCCGTCGCCTGGTGCGGCGGCATCGGTTTTATTGGCCTGATCGCGCCGCACCTGGTGCGCACCTGGCTGGGGGCCGACCAGCGCCGCGTACTGCCGCTGGCGATGCTGATGGGGGGCTTGCTGCTGCTGTTGGCCGACACCCTGGCGCGCACGGTCGCCATTCCCGCGGAAGTCCCCGTCGGCATTTTCACGGCCCTGCTGGGTGGGCCATTTTTCCTGATGCTGCTGCGGCGCTTCCGCCACGGCACAGCCTAGAGGTGAATATGACGCCCCTGCTGGAACTCTCCTTCGCCACCACACAACTGGGCCAGCAGTATTTCGGCCCCTTCAATGTACGCATAGCGCCGGGCGAGCGCGTCGCCATCCTCGGCCCCAGCGGCGCGGGCAAGTCGACCCTGCTCAAACTGATGGCGCGCGAACTGCAGCCGCAGGCGGGCCAAGTGGCGTTCGCGGGCCGGCCGCTGGCGCACTGGCCGCTGGCAGACCTGGCGCTGCGCCGCGCCGTCCTGCCGCAAGGTTCGAACGTGGCCTTCGGATTGCAGTGCAAACTGGTGATCGGCCTGGGGCGGGTGGCGCGCCTGGTTGATCCGCAACTGGAACGGATCGTGCAGGAGGCGGCGGCCCTGGCGCACGCCGGGCATCTGCTGGGTCGCCGTTTGGATTCGCTGTCCGGCGGCGAACAGGCCAGGGTGCAGCTGGCGCGCATCTTTGCGCAGATGTGGGATGTCAAAGATGGCTTGATACTTGTCGACGAACCGCTGGCGGCGCTCGATCCGGGCCTGCAATTCGATCTGCTCGACAGCCTGCAGCAGTTCTGCGCCGCGCGCGGCCACGCCGTCATCGCCATCCTGCACGACATCAATCACGCCTTGCTGGGTTTTGACCGGCTGCTGCTGGTGCGTTCGGGCCAGCTGGTGGCCGACATCGCCAGCGATGCCGGCGCCGTGCCGGCCCTGGCCGCGCTGTACGGCATCGCCTTGACGACGGCGACCAGCAGCGATGGCGACGTGTGCGTCATCCCTGCCAGAAGCGCGGTGCGCAGGGCCGCCTGACCGATTAGCTCACTCACCAGACGTCCGCCGCGCGCGGCCGCATCATCTGGCCGCTGCCCAGCAGCCACACCATCAGGGCATCGGCCTGTTCGCGCGTGGCGGCGACTTCCTGCACGATGCCGAAGGCTTGCATGGCGCCGGCCGCCATCGCCTGCAGGCGCGCGCGCTGTTGCGCATCCGCTTCGACCGATACCAGGCCCCGGCAAATGGCGGCCAGCGCCACCTTGTTATGCTTTAGCCACAGGCCGCGGCGCTTGCGGTCGACGTGCGCTTCGTCGCTGCGCTCCTCTTCGAACAGCATGACGAACGGTTCGCCATGGCGCAGCAGGGCATCCATGTCGTTTTCCCATAGCGGGGCATAGCCGGTGACGGCTGTTTCAGGGCGAAAGCGCACGATGGGAAAGTCGCTGACGTCGTGGATGGAGAAATGTGCGGGATTCGGTTTCATGGCGTGTTTCCTTGCGATGTGGTTGCAAATGCTTGCCAGCCGCCGCCCAGCGCCTTGTAGACCTGGACCAGCGACAGCGACGCGGTGGCGCGGCTATCGACCAGCGCCGCTTCGTTGTTCAATAAAGTGTTTTGCACATGCAGCACGTTGATCAGGTCCGTGCCGCCCTGGCGGTACTGCAGTTCCGCGCTGCCCAATGCGCGCCGTCCCTGTTTGACGGCTTCATCGAGGCTGGCCTGGCGGCGGGCGTTGGCCTGGTAGCCCGAGAGCGCGTCTTCCACCTCGTGCCAGGCGGCCAGCACCGTCTGGCGGTAGGCGATGGCCGCCTCCTGCTGCTGCGCCTCGCGCAATTGCAGCTTGCCGCGCAGGCGGCCGCCATCGAACAGGGGCACGCTGAAGCCGGGGCCGAAGGCGAAGCGCTTGGCGTCCCAGCCGATGTCGGACAGCTGCATCGATTGCAGGCCGACGCTGCCCGAGAGCGTGATGCGCGGATAAAAATCGCCTTGCGCCACGCCGATGGCGGCCGTGGCCGCGTGCAGCTGCGCTTCGGCGCGGCGGATGTCGGGACGCCGTTCGGCCAGGCTGCTCGGCACGCCCAGCTGCACCTGCATGGCCACGGCGGGAATGTCCTTGCCCGCCGCCAGTTCCGCCTGCAGGGACTGTGGCGGCAGCGCCAGCAAGAGGGCGATGGCATTGCCCAGGCGCGCTTCGCGCTGCTGCAGCGGCGGCAGGCGCGCTTCGATGGTGGCCACGTGGGCCGCCGCCTCGGCCTCGTCGAGCTGCGTCGCCGCGCCTTCGCGCAGGCGGATGCGCGTCAGGTTCAATGTATGGCGGGCGATATCGAGCAGCTGCTGCGTGATGGCCAAGGTCTGCTGCGCGCCGCGCAGCTCGATGTAGTCGCGCGCCGCCTCGGCCAGCACGGCCAGCAGCACGCCGCGCTGCGTTTCCACGGCCACCTCGACGCGCGCGTCAGCCGCTTCCACTTCGCGCCGCACGCGGCCCCACAGGTCCAGCTCCCAGGCCGCATCGAGGTTGCTTTGCCACAGGTTGTAGTCGGATTGGCCGTTGTTGCGCGACGGGTCGCTCAAGCCTTGTTCGCTGTTGCGCGCGCGGCTATAGCCGCCATTCGCGCCCAGGGACGGGCCTTGCGCGGCGCCGGCCACGCCGCGCGCGGCGCGGCTTTGTTGCAGCCGGCTGGCCGCCGCCAGCACGTCGAGGTTGGCGCCGGCGGCGCGCTGCAGCAGCGACGACAGGGTTGCGTCGCCAAAGCTGTCCCACCAGCGCTGCTCGATGGCGCCATCCTGTGTCGCGGCGAAACGGGCATGCTCCGCCTGGCGCCATTGCTGCCCCAGCTCATGGGGCGGGCGCTGGAAGTCGTTGCCGACGCTGGCGCAGCCGGCCAGGCCCAGGGCCGTGAAGAGTATCAGTGCTTTCATCGCGCGCTCACCTGTTTGATATCTTGACGGCGCATGGCCGTATCGATGCGCACTTCGGCCGACATGCCCACGCGCAGGCGGCCGTCGCCATCCTGGCCCGGATCGAGCGCGATCCTGACGGGGATGCGCTGCACCACCTTGGTGAAATTGCCGGTGGCGTTTTCCGGCGCGATGGCGGCAAACGTCACGCCCGTGGCGGGCGCAATGCTGTGCACCGTGCCGTGCAGGAGCACGCCCGGATAAGCGTCGACGGCGATGCTGGCGCGCTGGCCCTGGCGCACGTGGGTCAGCTGGGTTTCCTGCAGGTTGGCGATGACGAAGCTGCGGTTCAGGGGCACCACGGCCATCAGGCTGGCGCCCGGGTTGACGAGGGCGCCGACGCGCACGGCGCGGCGTCCGACGATGCCGTCGATGGGGGCGCGCAGCTGCGTATGCGACAAATCCAGTTCGGCCCGTTGCAGGCTGGCGCGGGCGCGCAACAAGGCCGCTTCGGCCGCGCCTTGCTGTGCTTGCAGAATTTCCGTCTGCTTGCGGGTGGCAACCAGGGCGGCGCGGTTTTGCGCCAGGCGCGCGCGGCTCACGTCGAAGCGCGATTGCGCCTGCTGCGCGTTCTGCACGCTGCCCGCGCCCTGGCCAGCCAGGTGCTGCGAGCGGGCCAGCTCCTGCTGCGCCAGTTTGTCTTCCGCCTGGTTGGCGTCAACCAGGGTGGTGGCTTGCTCGATCACCGATTGCTGGCGCTGCAGGGTGGCGCGGGCATAGTCCAGCTGCGCTTCTGCGCCCGCTACTTCGGCGCGGGCCGAGTCGGCGGCGGTCTGGTAGTCTCGGTCGTCGATGCGCGCCAGCAGCTGACCCGCCTTGACAGTCTGGTTGTCTTCCACCAGCACTTCCCGCACGATGCCGCCCACCTTGGGAGAGAGCACGGTGTAGTCGGCGCTGACGAAGGCGTCGTCGGTGCTTTGTTCGTCGCCACGGGCGAATAGCAGTTGCCAGGCGCAAAAGGCGAGGGCGCCGGCCAGCAGGGCCAGGCCGAGGATGAACGCGCGCGAGCGCAGTATGGGTTTTTGCATGGTGAAGCTCTTTCGTGAAATAAAAGTCAGGCTGCGCGCGGCGGATAGACGCGCGTCGGCAGGATGGGAATGATCACAATCATGGCCAGCGCGATGGCCGCCACGGTGAGGTACAGGTCGGACGAGGTCAGGGTGACGACTTGCGCATGCATGCGCTGCGCCAGGCCAGGCACGTCCATGGCGGTCGGCAGGTTGCCCAGGCGTTCGCTGAGCACCGTCGAATGAAAATGGTTGCGGCGCGTGATCAGCGCATCGAGCACGCCGGTGGCGACGACGGCCGACATGCCCTTGATGGTGTTGAACCAGGCCGAGGCGAAAGGGCCATCCTGCGGCGCCAGGCCCGTGGTGGCCAGCAGCAGCAAGGGGATCACGGCCATCGGCTGCGCAAAGATTTGCACTGCTTGCAGCAGGTAGAAATGCGTGCGGATCCAGTCCGGCGACATGCGCGCGCCGAGCACGCAGGACAGGGCCAGCAGGGCCAGGCCGATGGCCAGCACCCAGCGGCAGTCGACGGCGCGGAGATTGCACAGGGCGGCCACCAGCGGCAGGGCGATCAACTGCGGCAGCGCCACCATCAGCATCACGGGCGCCGTTTGCAGCGGGCGGTAGGCGTGCACCTGCGCCAGGTAGGACGAGGGAATCAGGATCACGGCCAGCAGCACGAACAGCACGCCGCCCAGGGTCAGCAGGGCGTGGCTGAGGTTGCGCCGCGACAGCAGTTGCAGCTTGAAGAACGGCAGCGGATGCGACCATTCGTTGATGAAGAACAGCACCAGCAGCAACAGGCCGCCGCCCAGCAGCACGCAGATCAGCGGCGAGGCGAACCACGCCAGGCGTTCTCCCTGCAGTAATCCCACCACCAGCATGCTGATGGCGGGCAGGCCAAGCAGCAGGCCGCGCCAGTCGAACTGGCGCAAGCGCTCGAGGCGCAGCGGGTCTTGCGGCAAGCCCCAGGACACCATCAGCAGGGCGACGATGCTGCCCGGGACGACTTGCCAGAAGGCCCATTGCCAGCCCAGGTACTCGGTCCAGAAGGCGGCCAGCGGCGTGCCCAGGCTGGGGCCGAAGGTGGCGCTCAGCGCATAGCCGCCCAGGCCATACAGCTTGATGTTCGGCGGCAGGAAGCGCAGCGCCACCGTCATCAGCATGGGCGGCAGGGCTCCGCCGGCCGCGCCCTGCACCACGCGCAGGAACATCAGCACGGAGAGGTTAGGCGCGAACGGGCAGAGCAGGCCGGCGGCCATGCAGACGAGGATGGCGGTGGCCGTCAGCCGGCGCAGCGAAAAGGTGACGGAGCACCACGGCGCGAACGCCATGGCCGACACCGAGGCGGCCGCATACAGGGCGACGAGCCAGCTGGCGTCGTCGCGCGCGATGCCCATGGCGCCGCGGATGTCGGCCAGCGCGACCTTGGTGATGTTTTCATTCAGGCCGGCCACCAGCACGGCCAGCAGCACGCCGGCCAGGCCCGTGGCCAGGCGCAGACCGAAGATGGGAGGTGCGGGCGGCGCGGCCGCAGGGGCGGCGCCAGGAAGGGGTACAGCAGACACAGGGAACTCCGTGGATGAGAATCAGTCCACGCAGTATAGGTAGCGATAAATCTTATGAAAATTGATCATTGATGAAGTCTGAATTGCGTCTGGCGCAATGATGAATGGAGTCGGACCCCGGTCTTTGTTGTTGGGTTTGGCGTCTGGCGGGTGAGTTCAAATCAAACTCCCCCAAATCAAATGCTGGGGTCAGACCCGCAAGGGTCTGACCCCGTGCACAAGTCCTTGATCATGCGGCGCAGCCAGCGGTGCGCGTGGTCGTGGTCGAGGCGAGGGTGCCAGGCCTGGAACACGTCCACGCTGTCGACGGGGATGGGCAGCTGGAAGGTGCGCAGCTTCAAGCCCAGGCGCTCGACGATGGGCAGCAGCGGCGTGGGCATCAGCGGCAGCAGCAGGCGCGAATCGGCCACGGCGAAGATGGCGGACTGGAAGTTGGGGCTGATCAGCGACACCCGGCGCGTGTAGCCACGCTCGGCCAGGATGGTGTCGAACGGGCCGCGCGCCAGCCCGCGCCGCGAGACGCTGATATGTTCGTATTCGGTAAAGCTGTCGAGGTCGATGGGGCCGTCGAAGAGCGGGTGGTCGCTGCGGGCGATGCCGACAAAGCCGCTGGTAAACAGCTGCTGCAGCTTGATGTCGGGCGCAAAGGCGCGCCGCGCGCTGATGTACAGGTCGATGCGGCCCGCGTGCAGTGCGTCGTTTTCCGTGGCGCCATCGCCTTCGGGCACGAAGCGCAGCACCGTGTGCGGCGCGTGCACTGCCAGCAGGTCGCGCAGCTTGCCGCCGTAGGCGCCGACAAACACGTCGTTGGCGCACAGGCTGAAGGTGCGCTCCAGCGTGCGCAAGTCCACTTCGCGGCCGGACGTGAAGATGGCGTGCGCCTGTTCCACCACGCCGCGCACCTGCTCGCGCAGTTCCAGCGCGCGCGGGGTCGGCGCCAGGCCGCGGCCGGAGCGCACGAAGACGGGGTCGCCGATGGCGTCGCGGATGCGCGCCAGGGTGCGGCTCATGGCCGGCGCGCTCAGATGCATGCGCCGCGCGGCGGCCACGGCGCTGCCTTCCTCGAGCAGGATGTCGAGGGCGACGAGCAGATTCAGGTCAGGGAGTTTCATGCGCCGATTATAGCCCGGGGGCCAGTGTCAGCGCTGCGCCGGCAGGACGCCGGCACAGAGGGGATTGCTACTGCGTGATTACTCGGCTGCCGGCTCGGCGCCGCAGCACTTCTTGAACTTCTTGCCGCTGCCGCAAGGGCAGTCGTCGTTGCGGCCCACTTTCGGCTCTTCGCGCTTCATGGTTTGCACGGGAGCTTTGCGGCGCGGCACCCAGAATCGGTGGATGGCCGGCAGGTTCGCTTCCAGTTCCTGCGCCAGCTTGTGCGCCTTGACCGGGTCTTCCACCAGTTTCAGTTCTTCTTCCTTGATTTCGTCGGCGCCCAGCAGGTAGATCGGCTGCATCAGCTCGGCCACTTCGGAATCCCAGATCTCGTTCCACGAGCCGGGACGCAGCTCCATGCCGTCCCAGAAGCCCCAGCACCAGGCTTCGGCGTCGATCAGGGTCTGGCCTTCGTAGTCGTGCTCGACGAACAGGGCTTCGAATTCCTTCGGCGCCACTTCAAACGTCACCAGCACTTCGTTCATGAAGCGCATGATCAGGTTGACGATGCGTTCTTCTTCCTTGCTGTTCTTGAATTTCGGCGCATCTTCGGCATCTTCGCCCCACACGCGCGGCAACCACTCGGCCGGCATGATCGGTTCCGGGCCGATGGCCACGGCCGTCAGATAGCCGTGCAGCATATCCATGGTCATCGCGTCTTCGGAGCAGCGCTCCGACAACAGGAATTGGTCTAATTCGTCGAATTCTTTTTCTGATAATGGCTGTTCGAGTTGCATGGCTTGCTCTTTGTATTGAATATAAGCCGCCAGTATACGCCTAGCGGCGCTTCATCGCCGAAGTGTTTGCACCGGCGGTCCGCACGCGCCTTACAATGTCGCTTATGCACAATGAAAACCAGCCGCACGAGGACGACCGGCCCGTCCATCCCTTTTCCGCCCTGAGCCCCGATTGCGTGCTCGACGCCCTCGACAGCGTGGGCTTGCGCGGCGATGGCCGTCTGCTGGCGCTGAACAGCTATGAAAACCGCGTCTACCAGGTAGGTATCGAAGACGGCGCGCCCCTGGTGGCCAAGTTTTACCGTCCCGCGCGCTGGAGCGATACGGCCATCCTGGAAGAACACGCGTTCGTCTCCGAACTGGTCGAGCGCGAAATCCAGGTGGTGCCGGCGCTGGAAATCAACGGCAGCACCCTGCACCAGTACCAGGGCTTCCGCTTTGCCGTCTTCTCCCGCCACGGCGGCCGCGCGCCCGAGCTGGACGACCCGGCGACCCTGGAATGGATAGGGCGTTTCATCGGCCGCATCCACGCCGTCGGCGCGCTGTCCACCTACCAGGAACGGCCGGCGCTCGATCACCAGACGTTCGGCGTCGAGCCGCGCGAGTTCTTGCTGGAGGGTAATTTTCTGCCGCCCGAACTGCTGGCCGCGTACTCCAGCGTGGCGCAGCAGGCGCTCGATGGCGTCAAGCGCTGCTATGACCGCGCGGGCGACGTGGCCGTGCTGCGCACGCATGGCGACTGCCATGGCGGCAACGTGCTGTGGACGGATGCCGGCCCCCATTTCGTCGACTTCGACGATAGCCGCATGGGGCCGGCCATCCAGGACCTGTGGATGATGCTGTCGGGCGAGCGCAGCGACCAGGTGCGCCAGATGAGCGACATCCTGGCAGGCTATGAAGACTTTTGCGATTTCGACCCGCGCCAGCTGTACCTGGTCGAAGCCCTGCGCACCCTGCGCCTGATCCATTATTCAGCCTGGCTGGCGCGCCGCTGGGACGACCCCGCCTTCCCCGTCGCCTTCCCGTGGTTTAACACGCAGCGCTACTGGCAGGACCGCATCCTGGAATTGCGCGAGCAGGTGGCGCTGATGGATGAAGCACCCCTATGGCCAATTTAAGCGCGCGATAAAACGCCCATGGCGGCGTTGCATTGCCTAGGCGTACTATTCGTACTGCCTTCGGCAATGCGCCTTGCCCTGAGCATTTTCTCGGACGCTTAAATCCCTGGCAAATCATGAAAAGAGCGGTAAAACAGGCTCTTCTTGCCGTGCTGATTTGCAGGCGCTTACTCGATAATGGTGTTAATAAATTCCCATAAGCAAAAGAATTCACCCGAATAAGCGAGAAATCATGCAAGCACAGCAAAATCCGCGCCAGGCCGCCTCCCTCACCGTCGCGTATTGCGCCGACGACGAGTTCGACCAGGACAGCATGGTCTCGCTGCATGATTTCAAGGACCTGGAGCGCAAGGCGGAAGCGCCGGCTGTCGCCGTCACGCCTGAACTGCAAGCCGAACCGCAAGCCGAGCCGGTAGCCGAAGCCGATACCAAGGCACCGGCCGCCGAGCGCCAGAAAATGGAATTGAAAGCCATCCACGAGGCGATCGCCCGCGTGGAAGCGGAAGCGAAGGCCACCTGCGCCGCCGAAAGCCGGGCCCTGGCCGAGGCGCGCGTGCGCTCGCTGGCCGAGGATCGCGCCGCCATCGACGCGGCCGCCGCCGCCGCCGCACAGCAAAATGCGCAGGCCGCCGAGGAAGCGATTGCCGCCAACCGCGAACGTCTCGACACCATGCGCGCTGCCGCGCAAGCCAGCGTCGCCCGTCTGGAAGCCGTCAAGCAGGAGACGGCCGAACTGCGCGCCCGCGTGGAGTCCGACAATGCCATCCGCCTGGCCGCCGAACAGCGTTCGCGCGCCGAGCAGGAAAGCCGCTTGCGCGCCAGCGAGCAAGTGGCCGTGCAGTCGGAACTGGCCGAGCAGGCCGCCCGCGCCGCCGAAGAATTGCAGGTGCAGACGGAGCAGGCGCGCCTGCAAGCCGTCGAGCGCGTCGCCGCCGTGCAGGCGGCCAAGGAAGAAATGGTGGGCATCGCCTCGGCCGACGCGAGAGTCGCCGTGCTGGCGCGTGAACGCGAGCGCCATGCGCACGGTGCGCGCCAGACGGCGCAGATGCTGGCCGAAGCGGAAAGCGAAGCGCTGGACTTGACGGTGCAGCGCGAGCGCGCCGACCAGATCGCGCTGGAATCGGCCTTCAACCGCGCCGCCGCCGAAGTGCGCGCCCTGGAAGAAGCGCGCGCGCTGGCGCACCTGGAGCAGGAACGCGAAGCCATCGCGCTGGCGCAGGCCGAATCGGAGCGCCATGCGGCGCAGTCCCTGCGTTTGCGCCTGCAGACGGAAAAGGAATTGCGCGACGCGGCCATCCACCGCGAGCGCCTGGAAATGGTCGCCGTGGCCAGCGCGCAGGCACGCCGCGATGCCGATGTGCGCATCCTGGCCGCCACCGAAGCGCGCATCGAGGTAGACCGCCAGCTGCGCGCCGTGGCGCTGGCCCGCGTGGCCGCCGAACAGGATGCGGAAATCGCCGGCCACGCCAAGCTGGAAGCGGAAACGGCGGCTCTCGAAGAAACCAAGGCCCGCGAAGCGGCCGAGCAGGCAGCCGCCGTGGCAGCGGCCCGCGAACTGGAAGAGCAGCAGCGCGCCGCCAGCCTGGCGCACGAACGCGCCGAACTGGCGCGCCAGGCGTCGGAACTGGCCGCCAGCCAGAACGCAGCCGAGCAGGCCGAAGTCGATGCCGGCAAGGCTGCATTGGCCGCGCAGGAACAGGCGTCGCAACTGGCACAGGAAAAAGCCCGGCAGGCCGAGCAGCTGCTGCAGGCGGAGCAGGAGCGCCTGGCTGCCGAGCAAGCCGCCATCGCCGCCTTGAAAGAGAAACTGGAAGCGGAAGCGCTGGCGTTCAACGCGGCGCAGGAACGCATCGCCGCCGAAGGCGCGCAAGCGGAACTGCTGCGTGGCCAGCACGCGGCCGAACAGGCCTTGCGGGAAGCGGCGCAAAAGGAAGCCGACGCCATCCGCATCCTGATGGACCAGGCCCTGGTCGAAGGCGAACAGAAAGCCGCTGCCGCGCAAGCCGTGCAGGCGCAGGCGCGCCTGGCCGTGGAACTGGGGCAAGTGCATAGCGAGCGTGCCCGCGTGGAAGAAGACAAGGCGCAAGCGGCCGATGCACTGCTGGCGTCCGAGCGCGATTTCGTCGCCGCCGAACGCGAGTCGCTGGCCCTGATCGCGCAAAAACTGGTGCAGCAGCGCCAGACCAGCAGTGCCGAAGAGCGCGCCTCGCAAGCCATCGCCGGCCGCCTGGAAGCGGAAAAGCAGGCGACGGCGGCAGCTGAAACGCGCGCCGCCCTGGAACAGCAGGCGCTCGACGCCATGCGCCAGCGCGAGCAGCTGGAACGGGCCGCGCAGCAGGCGGCCAGCGAGAAGCTCGCCGCACAGCAAGCGTTGCTGGCCAGTGCCCAGGCCCACGCTGCCTTGCAGCGCAAGGCGGCCGAGACGACGCGCGCGATGGCCGCGGCCAGGCAGCAATTGCTGGACCTGGAAACGGCGCGCGCGCAGCAGCAAGAGCGCGAACTGGCCGCCCTGCGCGCCAGCCTGGAGCAGCCGCAAAGCGTCTTTTCCACCTCCTTGAGCGCCGCCCGCGCGAAAGCCGAACAAGTGAGCTCGGCCAGTTTGACGCGCGAAGTGATCGAGCGCCTGACGCAGCCGAATGAATCCGCAGGCGCCGTCTGGCGCTCACGTTGAAGGCCTGAAAACCCGATAACACCCGGGGTTGGACCTTAAGGTCCGACCCCAGTCCTAGGTTTGGGTTACGTCTGCATCTCCCTCAAAACTTCCGTCCCACCCCCACCAGCAACACATCCGCATCGCGGTGATAATCGGTGATGACCCGGTTCCACGCCACTTGCGCTACCCAGCGGCGGTTGACGTGGTAGCGGCCTACGGCTGACAGCAAGCCTGTCAGGCGCGTGCTGTGGCCTTGCGTGTCGCGGCCGTCCCAGGCCACGTACGGGCCGGCGCCCATGCCGAATTCCACCTTTTTATTCAGCGAGCGGATCAGCCACAGCTGGGCGGCCATGCCGCGCCGGTGCGCCAGCGCCGTGCTGCCTTCGTCGATGAGGGTGGCGCTCCAGTCCACGTATTTTCCTGCCGCGCGCCGGTATTCCACGGTGAACGGGCGCGAGGACTCGGAGCGGAAGCTGTTGACGATGGTGTGGCCTGTCGATAAGGTCAAGGTGTCGTCGTGGGCCCAGTTCTGCAAGTGCAGCTTGGCGCCCGGCACGCCGTCATAGCGGTAGCCGGCGCCCACCAGCAGGTGCGTGGTGGCATCCTTGCCGCTGGGGCGGATGCGGTTGACCTGGGCCAAGGCATACCAGCGGTTGTCGAATTGCCAGCGCGCCTGCAGGCTGGCGATGGAACCCCAGCCGTGGTCATTGTCGAAATTGTGCGGCGCTTCGTCCGTCTTGGCCGTGTCGAAGAAAAAATAGCGGCCGATGCCGGCGCCCAGCATCAGGCCCTGCTCCACATTTTTCGTGCGCAGCCAGACCTGGCCCGCCATGCCGTCGCGGTGATGGTCCTCCGGGTGTCCCTCGTTGATATACGACAGGCTCACCGCATTGTAATTGCCCACCGGCTGCGTGTAGCTGATGGCGCCGACAAAGGTGCGCTCCCTGGTCGTGTGCACTTTCAGGGCGCCGGCCATGCCGGACAAGTCCTGTGCCTGGGCGGACGGAGGGAGCGAGGCGGCCAGCAGGGCCAGGACAGTGCATGGTATACGCATGAGGTTTCCAGTGACGGGTGAAGACACGCTAACGATAGGCTGGCGAAGTGTCATGCGATTGTGCAAGAATTTTGCACATTGACTACATTTGTAAACTGTTCAGCCAGAACTCATCACAAGTGTATAAGAAAGCGGGAATGTGTGATGCGCGCCAATGATGAGGCGGGAGGGGAGGCGCCGGCCTGGAAGGGCTGGCCGGCGCGGTGCTGCTGGAGTTGCTGGACTTGCGGTCGTATTACTGTCTCTATTACTGGCTCAAGACGACTTTATCGGCAAAATACTCCGTCTCGCCGAAGCACTGCGTGGGCACGCCCTTGTGCTGGCTGTAGGTGACGAGGATGCGCTTGCCGGCGGCGGCCGTCAACTGCTTCGCCACGTCTTCATCGCGCACGCTGAACTGGAATTTTTCCGGGATGGTGCCCGGCAATGCCGTCAGCAGCAATTCCCCCTCCCATGTCTTGCAGATCCAGCCCCGCTTGGAGAACTTTTGCAGGTAGCCCGCCCGTTCGCCTTCCGAGTACGAGAAGCTGAGGGCCATCCACGTGTAGGCGGCCAGCAGCAGGAAGCCGGCCACGAGGAAGATGGCGAAGGCGAAGGTGACTTTTTTGGTCGTAGGGGTCATGTTAAGGGGTGAATTGTTTAGTTGGAGAAAGAGTTAGTCTTTCCGTCCGGCTTTCCAGTTCAGGCCAAAGCTGTATCGCTCGTCCATGGCCTGGTGCGCCGTGATTTTACCTTGGCCGCCGAAGTATTCCACCAATTTTGTCACCTGCAGGTTGCCGCCGTGGTTTTCCAGCATGGCGATGGCGCACATGGCGTGCGAGCTGTCTGTGTCGAGGCGCACTTCCACCGTCGGCTGGCCGGGAATCTCGATCGTCACGACGCCATCGGTGGCGGCCCAGTTCGGCACGCCTTCGTAGATGAAGGCGTACACGAGCACGCGCTTGATCTGGTCGAAATGGGTGCCGTTGATGAAGATGTTTTCGCCGCTGCTGATGCTGCCCGTGCGGTCGTCGCCCTCCAGGTGGATGTACGGCGGCCGGTCGTAGGCGCCCCAGCTGTTGCCCAGCGCCTGCACGGCGCTCTTGGCGCCGCTGCTCATTTCGAACAGGCAGCCGATATCGAGATCGATGCCGCCCGAACGGCTGGCCGGCTTGTTGAACAGCTTGCCCAGGAAGCCCGTGTCGAGCTTCGAGGCGGGCGCCTGGCCTTGCGCGGCGTTCTGGTTCCAGTTCAGGTTGACCTTGATGCGGCCATAGCCGCCGCTGTCGCGCTTGTCGAGCGAAATCTTGTCGCCGCGTTTTTCCAGGCGGATCTTCGACAGCGAGATTTTGTTCGCCGGCGGTGGCGGTGGCGCTGCTGGCGTGGACACGGGAACCGGGGACGATGTCCCCGCTTCGCTGCCGCCGAAGTGCTTCAGCAGCGCCGCCAGGCCGCCCGCGAAACCCTGGCCCACGGCGCCGAAGCGCCAGCTGCCGTCGCGGCGATACAGTTCGCCGATGATGACGGCTTTCTCGTCCTGGAAGTCATTGCCCGTGAAGGCAAACGTGGCCGCCTGGCCCAGCGCCATGCTGGAGTTGCCCAGCGCGCGCATGCTGCCCTGTTCCGTCGCCGCCGTGAAAACCAGCTTGTCGATCGAGGCGGGCAGGCGGGCCAGGTCCACCTGGAAGGTGGAACGGGGGCCGTTCAGCTCCACCGTGATGGCGTTGTCCGGCGCGCTTTTCTGGTTGAAGAACACCATGTAGCGGTCGTCCGACAGCTTGCCGGCCGCATCGACGCCGAAGCAGCTGACGTCCACTTCCATCGAACCCGAAACGATATCGAGCGTGACGGAAAACGGGCCATTCAAGCCCAGGTCAGCCAGTTTGCCTTTTTGTCCGCGTGTGAAATTGGTCATGGTCGTGCAATCCCTTCGTCGCTTGAGAGTTGAGTCAATGAGGTATTCGGCAGGTGCGCCGGTGTCGCATCAGCCGCATGGCGGATGCCGAACAGGCGCGCCTGTTCGATGATGCGCTGGGCCCAGCTTGAGTGGGTCGCCACTTCGCACATCGATTCCTGCATGCGGAACACGGCCGGGCTGTCCGGGTCGATGATGCGCAGCGCCAGTTCGATGTCCGATTGCGCCACCTGGTAGTGGCGCTCGATCTGCGGCACCTGGTCCGGGTGGATGGCCGTCTTGGCGATCATGCCGTGCGCCATGTCCTGCGCCACTTCGGCATCGAGCCAGCTGCCCTGCGACAGGTGCTCGAAGACGGGGGCCGTCAGCTGGAAGCCGTGCGGCTTGAAGATCGTCACCAGGCGGCCGATGACCTGCCCCAGCGGCGTCTGGTAAATGGTGCCGCTGGTGGGGCGGCGCAGTCCCAGCAGGGCCAATAAGTCGTTGCCGCCGATGCGCAGGGCCAGGATGCGGCGGCGTACTTCCGGCGCCGACAGGACGATGCGGAACTGCTTCATTTCCTCGTCGTCAAACACTTCCGCCGTTTCCAAGGTCGGCATCAGCAAGTGATGCGTGTGGCGCACCAGCGCGAAGTAGGCGGCGAAGTTGTGGCGCGTGGACTTGGGCAGCACGAAGCCGCTCAATTTGTCGGCGCCCGGCATGCCCAGCACGCGCGCCAGCACCTCGAGGTTACGCACGCGCACGAAGCGCAAGGTATCCGATTCGTCGCACATGTTCTGCAGCGTCAGCGACAGGTTGAACAGCGCGTAACTGAGATCGCGCTCGGCGATGGCGTCTTCGGTGCACAGAATGACCGAGCGCAAATGGCTGAATTTGTCGCCATTGGCGATCGCCAGCAAGTCCTTGTGCGTGGTCGGCAGATACATGGAGGCGCCCAGCGCCGCCTTGTGTTCGCTTTGTGGGTGTAGGGAGTTGTTATCCATCGACTGCGCTCCTGATAAGGGCGACCGCCTGGTAAGGCAGCGCCGGTTCTACTGTAACGGGTATGGCTTTTTCCTGCGCCAGAAGCAGCAAATGTGCCACGTCCGGCGCATTCGTGTCGCGCACGATCAGGCGCTCGGGCACGCGGCGCAGCAGCACGCGCGTCGCTTCGCCGATGCCTGGCTTGATCAGGTTGATGTCGCTGATGCCGTATTCCTGCTGCGCGGCGGCCATGTAGGCTTGCGAGCGGGCCGCCATGGCTGGCGCATCGCTCGCTTCGGCCAGCGGGATGCCGCTGCTGGCGGCAATGGCCATGGCGTCGGCCACCAGGCCATCGGCGAAATCGCGCGACTGGTCGTGCTGCTCGAACTGCGCGTAGTACACGCAGCCATGGAAGTCGTCCGGGCCGATGGCTTCATTGAGCACGGAGCGGCTGACCAGGCCCGAGACGGTGGCATTCAGAATGCTCGACGGGATCAGGTAGTCGCTGGCCGAGGCGGCGCAGGCGGCCGTGCCGGCCAGGTCGGACAGCACGAACAGGCCGCCGTCGATGGCCGTGCCATGCGCGGCATTGAAGTCGTTCACCGTCTGGCGCAGTTCGCGCGAAATCACGCCCTTGCCCGTCCAGCCATCGACGAAGACGATGGACGCGTCGCTATGGCCGTGCGCCAGGATGTGCTGCAGGGCGTTCGCATCGATGCCGCGGTCGCGGATGATGGAGACGGAATAGTGGCTGCACTCGCGCTGGAACACCTGGCGCAGCAAGTGCCCCAGGATGACGCCCACGGGCGTGCCGGCGCGGGCCAGCGACACCAGCGTGACGGGGCCCGTGCGGCGCGCCGCGATCAGGGCCGCCAGGCGCAAACAGTCGCGCGCCATCTGCAGGCGGTTGGCTGCAAACGCGCTCTGGAACAGCGCCAGGTAGGCGGGCGAGGGCAGGGATTCGGGCGACAGCATTTCGCTGTAGTGGCGCTGGCCCGACTGGATCAAGCGCTCCTTTTCTGCCAGGTCGAGGATGGGCTCGAGCGCCATCGGCGTGAGCAGAAACTCCACGTCTTCCTGGCGGTAGCTGCCGCTGAAATGCTGCGTGCCACCGGTCATAGCGCCGCCACCGTGAGTGCCGCCAGCTGGGTGCCGTTGGGGATGATGGCGTAGTCGCAGGCGGCCATGAAGCGGGCGTCCGAACGGCTGTCGCCCATGCCGAAGCTGACGATGGGGCCATGTTCGGCTTCCAGCTCCGCGCGCAGGTAAGCGACGGCGCGCGCCTTGTTCAGGGTCTTCGGCAGCACGGCCAGGTTGTTGCCGTTGCGGTGGATGAAGTAGTCGGCACCTTCGGTGGCGATCCACTGCTGCAGTACCTGCTCTTCGATGTCGGCCAGGCGTTCGCCGCGCGCTTCATGGTCCTTGACGACGATGTAGAACGGCGTGTTGTAGTCTTCGATCAGGCGCGCGCGCGAGGGCATGCCGGTCTTGACCTGGAAATCATCGATGATGCGCATGGCATCCCGCAGGCCGGGCAAGGCCGTCTGCATGTCGTTCTGCATCAGCGCCAGCCAGCCCGCGTCGAGCGCGCCGCCCGGCTGCAGCACGATGCCGCCGTAATCGAGCACGCTGTAGCTGGTAAATGGCAGGTCGACGCGGCGGAAGGCGTCGCCATTTCTCGCCGTGGCGGGAATCAGGGTCATGCCGCTTTGCGCGAACTCAAAGAAGGCGCGCTGGCGCGCCGTCGTAAACGAACAGGCGTCGCCATTTTTCAAATAGGCGGCTGGCTGCAGGCCGGTCTCGCCCGGGCATTTTTTCGGGGTCTGGAACAGTGTGTCGTCCAGATCAACAAACAGGAATTTCTTCAATTTTGGTCTCTGACTGAAAGTGGAACAGGCGGCCATTCAACTGGCCGGCGAGTTGCATGAGGGCCGGACTGGCCGGGGTTTCATGGCAGATGAAAACGTGCTGGTACTGGCCAGGCGCCACGTTGTACAGGTAGTTGGCGATGCCTTCGCCGTAGTTGTCGTCGCAGTTGACGATATGCCCGACGGAGCCCCACGACAGGATGGGCGAACGCGTGGTCGATTGCACCACCACGTTCTTGCCCAGGCTTTCCAATTCGCGCGCCAGCAGGAACGACGGGTGCATGAATTCGCCTGTGCCCAGTACCAGCACGGAGTCGCCGGCGCCGATTTCCTGCGCTAGCTGCACCGCCAGGCCTTGCGGCGGCGCCAGGGCGCGTCCCACGCCGATGCGGCCAAACGCGGGGCTGGCGCCCCGTTCCGCATTCGCCTCGAAGCGCTGCGCGCTGGCCGCCACGGGAGCAGGCGCATCGCCAGCCTGGAAGGTGTAGTGGCCGGAGAGCGCCGCGCCGATGCTGGTGGGCAGGCCGAAACGCTCACTCAAGCCCGCGTCGGCGGCCTGGCCCATGAAATTGGTGATCACGCCCAGGTGCAGCTTTTCCAGCTGCGGATAGCGCGCGCGGCACACTTGCACCAGGTTGGCGAAGGTGTTGCCGGTCGATGCTTCATCGTCGATCAGCACCAGGCTGCGCGCGGTGGAAAACAGGGCGCTGGCAGAGTCCGACAAATGCAGAAACTGGCGCGGCGCGTGGCTGTGCGATTCCTCGAATTCGAAGAAGGGCACCGTGCCCACGCGGTAGCGCGAGCTGTGCAAGAACAGCGCCTTGCAGGAAGTGCCGGGATTGGCGCGCAGCCAGGCCTCGAACACGCCCTGGCCCAGGCCGACGGCTGTTTCCGCCATGGCGATGAAGACCACGGGGCCGGGAAGGCTGGGGGGAATCTGCGCGGCCAGGTCGTCGTGGATGGTTTGCATGGCGCGCGGCGTGACGGGCCAGTGCTTGCCCAGCACCTTGGACAGGAACAGGAAGCCCCGCTTGGCGTTGGCGCGCGCGGCAAAGCCGATCAGCCAGTCCAGCGGAAAGCGCGCCTCGTCCACTTTCAAGGTCAGCTCGCCCGTGGGCATCTGCTGCTTGACGATGTTCATGGCAGCTCCACGGCGTAGGCGGCTTCGCCCACGCGCATGCCTTCGTGGATGGCGGGCACGCTGAGCTTGTCAAAGCCCTGGTCGAAACCGGCCAGCGCCAGGTAGGGCAGGTTCGGGCCCGCCGCGCACGCCATGCCGATGCCGCCCGACATGCGCGGATTGACCTCCAGCAGCGCCAGGCCATGCGCGCCTTCGCGGAACTGGATGTTGAACACACCATTCAAGCGGTAGTCGCGCGCCAGTTTGTCGCAGGCTGCCAGCAAGTCGGCGCGCAGCTCGATCAGCTGGCCGCTGCCGCCCCCATGCAGCTTCTTGCGCGGCACGGCGCAAACGAGCTTGCCCTGGTCTGCGACGCAGTCGGCGCTGTATTCGTGGCCATCGAGGTATTCCATCAGCAGCAGGGTCTTGAACGTTTCCATCTGCGCCAGGCCGCTGCGCAGCTCTTGCGCATTGATCTGGTAGGCGGCGCCGGCCAGCAACAGCTGGGCGCTGCTGCGCTCTTCATCGAGAATGGCAAAGCCCAGGGCATACACGGATTCGGACGGCTTGATGCACAGCTTGCGATGCAGCGGACGCAGCTCGGCGTAGGCGGCGTCGTATTCCGCGATGGTCGTCACGGCGCGGTAGTCGGCAGGGCGCGCCATGGGCAGATCGAGGCCGTCGCAGAAGCGCGCCTTGTCGTGCATCAGGGTCAGCGTCTCTTCGCTGGCCACGCTGAGCACGCGCGTGCCGATGGCGGCAAAGCGCGCGCTGGCGCTGCCGATCAGGCCCGCTTCCTTGCCGGGCCAGAAAATCGTGATGTTCCGGTCGCGGCAAAAATCCAGGCACCACTCGACATAATTGAGTCCCGTCAGGCCCGACGGTTCGACCGCGTATTCGTGGGCCGACAAGAAGGCGGCCGCGTGCGCGTTCGTATTGCTGCACACGATGTGATAGCGGGGCGTGCCGCTTGTCGCGGCCATATCGGCCTCGCGGATCAGGCGCATGGCCGTGCCGACCGAGGAAAATGTTTTGTTGAACCAGACTCTTTGCATGTACGGGGACCGGGTGAAAATAGGGGGAGCCGCGCGCAGGTGCGCGCGCGGGGATTCTAAGCGGCCAGACTTAACCTGGCCTTAGAGGGCGGGGATCAGCCGGCTTTGCCACTCGCCGTCCACTTCAGGAACGCATCGCGGTTGCGCGAGCAGATGAAGACCTTGCCCGAGCCGGAAAAGCGTAGCACGATGCCTTCGCCGCTGGTGACGCTGTTGACGATATTGCCGAGGAAGCCGCCGATGCCGCCGCCGCTGGCGCCGCCGCCTGTGGTCACGGAAATCTCGTATTTCAGGTTATTGTCCCAGCACACCACGTGGGAATTGTCGATCACGACATCCTTGCCCGGCTCGACGTCGAGCTGGAACATGGAGCCGAAGCCCGACACCACCACTTGTCCCGTGCCGGCCGTCTCCATGACGAAGAAGCCGCCCGACTGGGCGAACAAGGCATTGCCGATGCTTTGCGTGCGCACCTTCATTTCCGTGCCCGAGGTGGCGGCGACAAAGGCGCCGTCGTTGAGCAGGTACTGGCGCGCGCCCACGTCGACCACTTCGATGGCGCCCGGCAGGGTGGGCGAGAGCAGGCAATCGCCGCTGCCGCGCACCGCTTCGATGTGCTGCTGGAAGAACGATTCGCCATTCGCGAAGCGGCGCATGATGGCGCTGCCCAGGCCACCCGTCATCTTGCCTTTCAAGTCCAGCGCCGTTTCCATCATCACCATCGCATCGGATTCGCAATAGATGGTTTCGCCCTGCTTCATGCTGACGTGCAAGAATGGATCGACGTCGCCGGTGACACTAAATACTGGCATGATAAATCTCCAAAAAAAAGCCGCCTGATCTGTGCAGGCGGCAGTAATGATATGACATTAAGATAATTCACCTCGGAAAACCGTAGCGAGCAAGCTCGATTTCGGGTTAAGTCGCGCAGCTGTACGCAGGTACAGCGAGCAACGCAGGCCCGAAAGTGAGCGGCGCAGTAGGTTTAACGAGTGTGAATTAGGCGTTGACGCCGAAAGAACGGGCGAGAGGGCCCAGGCCGCCGTTGAAGCCCTGGCCGATGGCCTTGAACTTCCATTCGCCGTTGTAGCGGTAGATTTCGCCAAAGATCATCGCCGTTTCCGTCGAGCTGTCTTCGGACAGGTCGTAGCGGGCGATTTCTTTTTCGCCTTCCGCGTTCAGGCAGCGGATGAAGGCTTTCGAGACCATGCCGAAGTTCTGGCGGCGCGCGTCGGCGTCGTGAATGGTGACGGTGACGCTGATACGGTCGATGTCGTTTGGCACGCGCGACAGGTCGATTTCGATGCGCTCATCGTCGCCGTCGCCTTCGCCCGTGGTGTTGTCGCCCGTGTGGACGACGGAACCGTCGGTCGACTTCAGGTTGTTGTAGAAGATGAAGTCAGAGTCGCCACGGACTTTGCCGTCGCTTTTCAGGAGGAAAGCACTACCGTCAAGGTCGAAGGTGGCGCCATCCGTCGAACGAGGATCCCAGCCGAGGCCGACGATGATCTTCTTCAGGTTCGGTGCTTCCTTGCTCAGGTTGACGTTACCGCCTTTTTGCAAACTGATTGCCATGTGGTGCTCCTTTTCAGTAATTAAGTGCAAACATTCCTTCATGGGATGAGCGCAAGGCGCTCGTGCCATTACTCTCTTAATTGGGGGCGGAACCCCCGATTTCAAGCTTTTGCCGCGTGCCGTTTGCGATAGCGCAAGGATGACCACAGCGACACGAGGATGAAGGCCACGCCCGACAGGCCCGTGAACCACTCCGGAATATGGTATTTGACGGATGCCAGCATGATCAAGGCAAGGATGCCGATCGCATAATGGGCGCCGTGCTCGAGGTAGACGAATTCGTCCAGCGTGCCCTTGTGCACCAGGAAGACGGTCATCGAGCGCACGAACATGGCGCCGATGGCCAGGCCCAGCATGATGATGACGACGTCGTTGGTGATGGCGAACGCGCCGATCACGCCGTCAAAGCTGAACGAGGCGTCCAGTACTTCCAGGTACAGGAAGCCGCCGATGCTGCCGCGCGCCACCGTTTTTACCAGGTCGCCATTGCCGTTTTTGGCTGGCGCGGCGCCTTCGTCTGCGTCATCCTGCAAGTCCGGTTCGCCTTCTTCCAGCAGGCCGCTGATCCAGTTCACGCCGATGTAGACGGCGATGCCGACGATGCCCGAAGCGAGCACGCTGTATTTTTCGTCCACGGGACCCATCGCCACGCAGGCCGCCACGGCGCCCATGGTGATCAGCACGGCCAGGCTTTCGGTGCCCAGCGCGTTGACTTTTTCCTCGGCCCAGCCCAGCCAGTGCAATTCCTTCTCGTCATCGAACATGAAGTTCAGGAACACCAGCAGCAGGAAGGCGCCACCGAAGGCTGCCACTTGCGCATGGTTGTCCGTCAGGTGCTTGGCATATACATCCGGCGTGGTGGTGGCCATGGTCCACACGTCGACCAGGCCCAGGCCCGTGGCGACGGAAACAATGACCAGCGGGAACAGCAGCCGCATGCCGAAGACGGCCACGAGGATACCGACCGTCAAAAACAGTTTTTGCCAGAATTCATTCCAGTGACGCAAGACCGAGGCATTCACCACGGCATTGTCGAACGACAGCGACACTTCCATGATGCCCAGCACGCCCGTGATCCACAGCGCCTGGATCATGCCTGACATGCCGCCATGGCTGTAACCCCACCAGCCCGACACCGCCATCAGGATAAAAGTGACTAAAAAGGAAATTCTGAAATGCCGCATGAGGACCCCGTTGCAAGTGTTAAGACGTTTGATTATCCGCGCCGCTGTGCGCGCCGCACTCAGTGTTGATATACGTCAATTGTTGTATATGCCATGATTTTATATTAGTTGCCGCCGGGGGCGGCGTTTTATAGGCTGACGACAGACCGTTCTGCTGGCGCGGATGATCTGCGATAATTGCGGCGCGCCCATCCGGCGGCCGCAGTCTCTTGCATACTCTCTACATATATATAAGAAGGAATACCCCGTGGATATCGCTTACCTCGTCACGCCCCTGATCACCTGGATCCTGGTCGGACCGATCAAATTCCTGATCAACAGTGTCCGCACGCGGCAATGGGCGTTCGGCCTGGTCGGCAATGGCGGCTTTCCCAGCAACCATAGCGCCGTCGTGTCCAGTATGGCAACTCTGATCGCCTTGCGCGAAGGCATAGCCCATCCCGCCTTCGGCGTGGCGGTGACGTTGGCCTTCATCGTCATCATCGACGCCAACAGCCTGCGCCAGCACGTCGGCAAGCAGGCGGCGGCCATCAACCGCCTGGCCAAGGAAGCGGGCAGCGCCGCGCACAAGACCTTGCGCGAGCGCATGGGTCACACCCTGGTGGAAATCGCCGGCGGCCTGTGCACGGGCGTGGCGATCGGTTTCCTGATCAACACCGTGTTTGCCCGCTAAGCGTCTTTCCCCTGAAACGCAAAACCCCGCCTGAAGGCGGGGTTTTGCGTTTCAGGGCGCAAAAACTACGTTTCATCCATTGATTAAAGCATTACAGGAAACCGTCGATTGACATGCCCGGACGCGCTCATGGATACTTTGGCGCTTGTGGTTTTAATAAAAATATTATGCTTGCTATTGCCTGTCGCCCTATCCGGGCCGCCGGGACGGTAGTGGTGCTATCTATCCGGAGAATTATCCATGTTGCGCAAAACCCTGTTTGTTCTGGCAATCGCTTCTGCCCTGGCCGCCTGCGGCAAAGAGTCCAAAGATCCCGGCAAGGGCGGCAAGAATGCCAAGGAACAGGCGGGCGCTGCCGTCAATCTGCTGGTTTCCCCGGAAGATCTGCTGACCATCCAGAGCAATGCATTGGCGTCGGGGCCTGTCATCACCGGTTCCGTGCAGCCGGAGCGCAACGCGGACTTGCGCGCCGAAGTGTCGGCCGTGGTGATCCAGGTCATGAAGGAAAACGGTGAAGCCGTCAAGCGGGGCGACGTGCTGGTGCGCCTGGACGAAACATCCATCCGCGACAGCCTCAATTCGGCCGAGGAAGCCAGCCGCGCCGCCAGCCAGGTGCTGGAGCAGTCCGAACGCATGTTCCAGCGCATGAAAACCCTGCGCGCCTCGGGCATGACGTCGACGCAGGCGCTGGAAGACGCGGAAATCCGCCGCAACAATGCGCAAAGCGATTTGTCCGCCGCAAAGAGCCGTGCCGCCCAGGCCCGCCAGCAGCTGCAGCGCACCCTCGTGCGCGCGCCGTTTGACGGCATCGTGAGCGAGCGCAAGGTATCGAATGGCGATACGGCGCAAATCGGCAAGGAATTGATCAAGGTCATCGATCCAACCAGCATGCGCCTCGAAGGCCTGGTATCGGCCGACAAGATCGGCGTCGTCAAGGTGGGCCAGCCCGTACTGTTCCGCATCAATGGTTATCCCGGCCAGGATTTCGCGGGCAAGGTGCGCCGCGTCGATCCTGCCGCCAATGCCGTCACGCGCCAGGTGGCCGTGCTGGTCGATTTCAATGACAAGGAACAGCCTCGCGTGGCTGGCCTGTATGCGGAAGGGCGCATCGAGACGGAAACCGTCAGCGCGCTGATGATACCCGACTCGGCCCTGGTCAAGGCGGGCGACGTGACGTACACGTGGAAGGTCAAGGACAAGGCTTTACATAAAGTCAACTTGCGCATCGGCGCGCGCGACGTGCGCACGGGCCAGTGGGAAGTGCAAAGCGGCCTGGCCAGCGGCGACACCGTGCTGCGCACGCCGGGCTCGACCTTCAAGGATGGGCAGAAAGTGGAATTGACGGCCGGCAAGGCCGTGCCCGCCGCCGCCATGGCCAGCAGCAGCACCGCCATTGCCGGTAAAGGAAACTAAGCCATGTTCCTTTCCGATTTCAGTATCAAGCGGCCCACCGCCACCATCGTCCTGATCCTGGCCATGATGTGCGTCGGCTTGCTGGCGCTCAAGAAACTGCGCGTCAACCAGAATCCGGACGTCGAAGTGCCCTTCATCGTCGTCAGCATTCCATACCCTGGCGCATCGCCCGATACGGTCGAGCGCGAAGTGGTGAACCGCCTGGAAAAATCCTTGCAAAGCATTTCCGGCGTGACCGAAGTCAATAGCGACTCGAATGAAGGTTCGGCCAGCATCTTCCTGAAGTTTTCCTTCGATACCAACCTGATCGAAGCGTCCGACAATATCCGCAATGCCATTGCCGCCGTGCGCTACAAGTTGCCGACGGAAATGCGCGAGCCCATCTTGCAGCGCATCGATCCGGCTGCCGAACCGATCATGCAGCTGGCGCTGTCGTCGAGTACGCAAAGCCATGCGGAAATTTCGCGCCTGGCCGAAGACGTGCTGTCGGACCGCTTCCGCACCGTCGACGGCGTGGCGCTGGTCAACGTGGGCGGTTCGCTGAAACGCGAACTGTCCGTGCTGTTGCGGGCGGAAAAGTTGCGTGAATACAATGTGTCCGTCAGCGATGTCGTCACCGCCTTGCGCAACCAGAACACGAATGCGCCCGTGGGCAAGGTGCGCGGCATCCTGGATGAGAAAAGCATCCGCCTGGTGGGGCGCATCGAGTCGCCAAGGGACTTTGAACAAGTGGTGATCAAGCGCCGCGGCGAGGAAATCGTACGCCTGGCGCAAGTGGCCACCATCGAGGATGGCTTTGCCGAAGTCAACAGTTTGAGCATGCGCAGCGGCAAGCCGAACGTGGGCATTTCCATCACCCGCGTGCGCGACGCCTCCACCGTCAGCGTGGCCAACAAGATCCGCGACATGGTGGCGGAAATCAACAAGACCTTGCCGAAAGGCACGATCCTGCAAGTGACGCGCGACGGCGGCGAGAACGCCCAGCATAGCCTGAACAATGTGATCGAATCGCTGGTGCTGGGCGCCGTGCTGACGATCTTCGTCGTCTACGCCTTCCTGAACTCGTGGCGTTCGACCCTGATCACGGCGCTGAGCCTGCCTACGTCCGTGATTGCCGCCTTCATTGCCGTGTGGCTGTGCGGCTTTACCCTGAACTTCATGACCTTGCTGGGCCTGTCGCTGGCCATCGGCGTGCTGATCGACGATGCCATCGTGGTGCGCGAAAACATCGTGCGCCACATGCAGATGGGCAAGGACCGCCGCACGGCCGCGCTGGAAGGCACGGCCGAGATCGGCATGGCCGTGGCCGCCACGACCTTCTCCATCATCGCCGTCTTCATTCCCGTGGCCTTCATGCCTGGTATCTCTGGCGAATGGTTCCGTCCGTTTGCCTTGACGGTGACGTGCTCGGTGCTCGTCAGCCTGGGCATCTCGTTTACGCTCGATCCGATGCTGTCGGCCTACTGGGGCGACCCGGTCGAGGAACACTCGGCGCCGAAAAAGGGTATCGGCCGCGTGCTGGAAAAATTCAACCACTGGTTCGACCACCAGGCCGACCGTTACGGCCGCGTGATTGCCTGGGCCCTGCATCACCGCCGCTGGATGGCCGTGATCGCCTTCGGCAGCCTGGTGGGCGCCATCGTCCTGCACTCCACGCATGGCGGCACGAGTTTCTTGCCGGCATCCGATTCGGGCAATCTGATGATCAATGTGCGCACGCCATCGTCGAGCAGCATCGAGTATTCGCGTTTGAAACTGGAAGCGGCGGCCGTGCTGGCGCGTACCCTGCCTGAAACCAAGGATACCAACAGCTCCATCAATGCCGGTGGCGGAAGAGTGTATGTCGACATCGGCAAGCGCAACACCCGCAAGCGTTCGGCCAAGGAAATAGCGGTCGAGCTGCGCGAGAAGATGTCGCGCCTGGTGGGCGCCGAATACGTGGTGCAGGATGACTTGAGCAATGGTTCGCAAAAACCGATCCAGGTGGAATTCACGGGGCCGGATTCGCGCAAGCTCATGGAAATTACCAATGCCTACATGGACAAGCTGCGCGCCATTCCTGGCGCCGTCGATGTGGGCCTGTCCGAGCAAGACCCGAAAAACGAGCTGCAGATCGAGCTCAACCGCGGCCTGGCCAACTCGATGGGCATTTCCGTCAATGACGCGGCGCAATCGTTGCGCGTGGCGTTTGCCGGCGTGGAGGTGGGCGACTGGGTCGATCCGACGGGTGAAACGCGCGATGTTGCCGTGCGCCTGCACCCCGATGACCGCGTGGCATCGGAAAATATCGAGCGCCTGCCGATCAGCGTGACGGGCACGTCGCAAATGGTACCGCTCGACCAGATCGCCACTATCACCATGGGCAAGGGCCCGTCCGGCATCGAACACAAGAATGGCAAGCGCACGATCACCGTGTCGGCCAATGCGCAAGGCCGTTCGAACGGCGAAGTGACGAGCGACGCCATGAAGCTGGCCAATTCCATCGACTTCCCGCCCGGCTACGGCCTGGCGCTCGGTGGCGCCGGCCAGGATCAGCAAGAGCTGTTCACGGAAATGCTGATCGCGCTGGTGATGGGTATCGGCCTGATGTATTTGATCCTGGTGATGCAGTTTGGTTCATTTACGGCGCCGGTGGCCGTGATGATGTCCTTGCCGCTGAGTTTAATTGGCGTGGTGGTGGCGCTGGTGATCACGAACAATACTCTCAACCTGATGAGCTTTATCGGCATCATCATGCTGATGGGCCTGGTCGCCAAGAACGCCATCTTGCTGCTCGACGCGGCGCGCAAGCGCGAGGAAGAGGGCCATGGCCGCGAAGACGCGCTCATGTATGCAGGCCGCATGCGTCTGCGCCCCATCCTGATGACGACGTTCGCGCTGATCGCCGGCATGTTCCCCGTGGCGCTGGGCCTGGGCGAGGGCGGCGAGTTCTACCGTCCATTGGCGATCGCCATCATCGGCGGCACCATCACCTCGACGATTCTGACCCTGCTGGTGGTGCCGACCTTCTATGACAGCATCGAAATCGCCCGCGATGGCGCCGTGGCCAAGTTCCACCGCCGCGCCGCGCGCATGCCCGTCGCCGTGGCCATGATACTGACCTTGCTGGAAGGCGTGCTGACCCTGCTGCTGGTACGCTTCGTCTACCGCATGCTGAAAAAGGCCGTGCTGTTCCTGATGGGGCGCCGCACGCCGAAGGCGACGTCGGTCAGCCTGCAAAAGTAATACCGGGCCAAGGCGTGGCTCGCGCTGCGCCGTGGTATTTCAAGAGCCTTCCTCGGAAGGCTCTTTTTTTTGCCGATAGGGCGTGGCGGGACTTAGCTGCTGCGCGGCGGCGGGGCCGTTCCTGCGCCGGTGCCCGTATCCGGCGTGGCGCCATTGTCGGGCGGCGTGGTGGATGGCGGCGTGGCAGTGCCATCGGGGGGAGTGCCCGGTGTCATGCCCGGCGTGGTGGTGTCCGGGTTGGTCGTGCCCGTGGTGCCGGACGTGCCGCTGGTGGCGGGCGGCGTTGCCGGCTCGGTGGCGGCGGGTGCGGCGGTGGTGCCGGTGTCGTTGCGTTTGTTGCAACCGCCCAGCAGCGCACAGACGATGGCGCTGCCGAGGACGAGCTTGCTGGTGGTCAGGAGTGGAGCCGTCATGATGATTCCTTTTCAGTGAAAGACTGTCGTGGAAACGCATGCCTCGCCAGATTGCGTATCTGAAACAAGGCTGGCATCGCTTGCAAGGTTTAGAGTAGGCGGGCCGGTACAGGTTCACCCGACTTGCGCATGCGTGGTGCTGGCGGGGGCGGGGAGAGCGCTTCGTTTGATGCTGCGCAACCCGCAAGGGATCTGGTCAGTTGGGCCAGGACAGGATGCCCTGGCCGCGTAAGGGCGGTTTATTTGGCGGCAGAGGCCTTGCTTACTTCCACTTCCCAATCCACGCCCGACTCGATGTGGTACTTGGCGGCAAAGTCGCCCTGGCTGATGGCGACGGCCACGTCGAGCAAGCTGTTCAGGTAGACGAGGGGCTTGCCTTTTGCCACGCCGCCAAACGTGTGCTCGAAGGGCGCCGTGACCTTGGCCACTTGCTTGCCCTTGTGCAAGATGCGCACCTGCAGCGGATCGTGCAGTTTCACCTGCAACTCGTCGAGCAGGGATTTCGGGATATTCGTCCACACATTGCCATACTTGACGTCCAGCACGGGCACGATGCCGCGGATGATGTTGCCGTCGCGTACAGGTTTTTGATACGCGATCTTCACCACGGATTCACCCGGCAATTGCGGACCCACCTGTTCATAACTGATGGCGCCCGAGGCCAGACGCGCACCGACATACGCGTACACGTCGCGGCCATGGAAGGTATACGACTCGGCGGAACCGGCCAGGCGGTTGACCTTTTCATCGATTTCGCGCAGTTCGGCCACGCCGTCGCGCTCGGCGATCAGGGTGAACAGGCCATTGTCCGGCCCCACGAAGTAGCGTCCACCCTTGGTTTTCAGCACCACCGACTTGCGCGCCGTGCCCACGCCCGGGTCGATGACGGACACAAACACCGTGCCTTGCGGCCAGTAATTGGCCGTCTGGTACAAGCGATAGGCGCCCAGCCAGATGTCGTAGTCGGGAATCTGGTGCGTCAGGTCCGAAATGGTGAGTTTGGGGTCGACACCATAGGCCACGCCATGCATGGCGGACACGGCGCCATCGGCCGTGCCGAAGTCCGTCATCAGCACCAGCGGCGCGCTAGCCTGGGCGGACGACAGCAGAAAGGCGCTCAGGCAGGCGCCGGCGACGAGGTGGGAGATTCGTTTGATAACCATGTTTTGTTCTTTATCTTTAGTAACAAATAATGGTGCTTGGAAACGCATAACAAGACCGTAGCGAGCGGCAGTGATTTGTGGCCGAGAAGCGCAACCGTACTGAAGTACGGTGAGCATCGCCGGCCGCAAAGCGCGACGCGCAGTTTGGTGATGCGTTCTAGGCGGTATGTTCCGCTTCGTCCAGGTCGGGCGCGTCGTCGCTGTTGTAGACGGCCAGATCGGTCTGTCCCATGACCCGGCTGGTAACGGTGCCGGCCGTGATCGAGCCGCTCACGTTCAGGGCCGTGCGGCCCATGTCGATCAGCGGTTCGACGGAGATCAGCAAGCCGGCCAGCGCGACGGGCAAGTCCATCGCCGACAGCACGATCAGCGCGGCAAACGTGGCGCCGCCACCCACGCCGGCCACGCCGACGGAACCGATGGTGATGATGGCCAGCAAGGGCAGCAGGAAGCTGATCGTGAACGGATCGACACCGACGGTGGGAGCGATCATGACGGCCAGCATGGCCGGGTAGATGCCGGCGCAGCCGTTCTGGCCGATGGTTGAACCGAACGAGGCGGCGAAGTTGGCGATGCCTTCCGGTGTGCCCAGGCGCTGGGTTTGCGTCTGCACGCTCATCGGGATCGAACCGGCGCTGGTGCGCGAGGTGAAGGCGAAGGCCAGCACGGGGAAGATTTTTTTCACGAAGCGCAGCGGGTTCAGACCCACGCCGGCGATGATGGCCAGGTGCACGAGGAACATCAATATCAGCGCGCTGTACGAGGCGACGACGAAGTTGATCAGTTTTAGAATGTCCGTGTAGCTCGACGAGGCTACCACTGCAAACATCAGCGCAAACACGCCGTACGGCGTCAGGCGCAGCACCAGAGTGACCATGCGCATGACGATGGCGTGCGCCACTTTCATGAAGCTTTCGAAGGAAGCAAAGATTTCCGGCTTTTTCGCCGCGATGCCCGTGGCCGAGATGCCGATGAAGATGGAGAACACCACCACGGCGATGGTCGAGGTCTTGCGCGCGCCCGTCATGTCGAGGAAGGGATTGGTCGGCACGAAGCTGACCAGCAGTTTTGGCAGGGACAGGGCCTTCGCCGTTTCCAGCGAGCCTTGCAACTGCACGCCGCGCGCCACTTCGGCGGCGCTCGACGTCAGTCCCACAGCCGTCAGGCCGAACAGCTTGGCCATCAGGATGCCCAGCGCGGCGGCGATGGTCGTGGTGATGAGCAGGGTGCCGATGGTCAGCGCGCTGATCTTGCCCAGGGAACTTGCATCCTTGAGCTTTAGAATGGCGGAAATGATGGAGACCATGATCAGCGGCATGATGATCATTTGCAGCAGTTTTACGTAGCCGCTGCCGACGATGTCGATGTATTCGTTGGTGCCGGCGATGATGGGCGAGCCGGCGCCGTACAGCCACTGCACGGCCCCACCGAGCAGCACGCCCAGGCCCAGGCCCGTGAAGACGCGCACGGTAAACGTCGCGTGTTTGCGTTGCTGCTGGAACATGAAGGCGAAGACGAGCAACGCAACGAGCAGATTCAGGATGATGTTAATTGCCATGAAGGGGCCTTATCTTGGTTTTATTCGAGACTGCACGGAGCACATAAAACTGTACTACAACTGACAGCTGCCCCAGCCCGGGGCGGAAGGGCAAGTACTGTACAGTACTATGGTGGTGGTTTGCGCAATACCGCTGCGAATATTACGCTATATAAATATGCTCCACAGGCATAAGTCTTCCGGTGGATTGTGAAAAAGAAAATTTCATGCCAGCATGTTTTGCCTATTTATTAATGTCGTGCCACTTATTTAAAGGAAAAAGATGAATGCTTTAACGGAAGTACAGGTACTCGATGCGGAAGAACGCTTGCGCCTGGCCATGATGGCCTCCGATGTGGCTGTACTGAATCAGTTGCTGGCCGATGATTTGGTGTTTACGAATCATTTGGGTCATCTGCTGAGCAAGCATGCGGACCTGGCAGCGCACGAGCAGCGCCTGCTGTCCATCACCGATCTGCGCGCGTCCGAGCGTCATGTGCGCATCAATGGCAACGTGGCCGTCGTCTCCGTGCGCATGCAGCTGACGGGCAGCTATCACGACGTGGAAACGCATGGCGACTTCCGTTTTACGCGCGTCTGGGCGCAGGATGCGGCCGGCGCGCTGCAAGTGATCGCCGCCCATTCCGGCGTCGTGGCTTGAGGAGCAGGAGCTAGTGGATCATCGTTCCAAGGGGCAGCTGTTTGAAGCTGTCATCGCCGCCGGCCCGGCCACCCTGGCCATCACGGCCGGCTATCCCGTGCTGCTGTACAACCTGGTGCGCACCTGGGCCGACGCCCCCGGAGACCATGCCCTGGCCGCCTTGCTGCTGACGGGCGGCCTGTGGGCCTTGCTGGAATTTTGGCGCATCGCGCTGGCGACGGTGGCGCGCAAGGCATATGCGTTCAACTGGCGCTTCTGGCTGGCCATCGCCGGTTTTCTCGGTTGCTTCGTGCGTTTCGTGCCAGACATGCCGGCTGGATTGATGCTGCTGTTGCTGGTGCTGCCGGCGCTGGCGTGGACGCATTTCATCTTGTTGCAGATCAAGCGGCCAGCCAATCTCTAGAAACTATTCTGCGCTGTCTTCCGTTTTCAGCCAGGCTATCCGTCCATTGCCCGCCTCATGCAGATGGGCGAGCAGGGCGGTCGCCGCCGCTTCTGCCAGGCTGAAGTCGAATAGCACATGCTCGCCGTGCGCCACGTTCAGCAAAGTGGCGCCGGCGCCGTCGAGTTCGCGGCGCAGCATGCCTTCCATCGCATACGGCACCGTGCAGCGCAGGGCTCGCTGGCGCACGATGGCCGTCTTTTCCGCCTGCAGCAGCGCTTGCGCCACGCTATCCGTGTAGGCGCGCACCAGGCCGCCCGCACCGAGCTTGACCCCGCCAAAGTAGCGCACGACCGTCGCCAGCACGCCTTCCAGATCCTGGTGGCGCAGCACGTCGAGCATGGGCCGCCCGGCCGTGCCGCTCGGTTCACCATCATCGACGGCCGCCGACTGTCCACCCGCCAGCAGGGCCCAGCACACATGGCAGGCGCCAGGATGCTGCGCCTTCAAGTCGTTGACCACCTGCTGCGCGCTGGCGCGGTCCGTCATCGGCTGCACGCAACCGATGAAACGGCTTTTCTTGATGATCAGTTCGCTGTGAACGGGGGTGGCAATGGTAAACGGCATGGCGGGTGCGAAGGCGGGCAAAGCAGCATGATAGAGGAAATGCGCGCCGGGTACGAGTCAGCCCGCTCACGCGGCGCAGGCGGACACCAGTTCGCGCAGCGCAGGGTCGCGCACTTGCACAATGTCGAACAGTCCCAGCGCGTGCAGGGCGGGCAAGGCGTCGAGGATGTCGCGCTCGGCAATGGTCCGTTCGGCGTCGCTGGTGGTCTCGTCCAGCCACAGTCTGGCATTGGCGAGGAAGGCGCCCACCGTGCCCTTGCGCACGGTGACGCCGTTGAACTGTCCCTGGTTTTGTTGATCGGGTAATACGTCTTCTGCACGCATGCTGAACTCCTGAATGTTGGAAAGACTTCACTGTATGATGGCGGGATTGTCTTGCCTGCGTTGTTTATGTCATTCGATACGTCAAATCTGCCAATCTTGCCGCCGTTGCGCGCCATGTATATTTCCCAGCCGCAGGAGCGGGTGACGGCGGCGCACCGCCATGCCAGCGGCCAGCTGTTCGGCGCCATGCGGGGCTTGCTCTCCGTTGCGGCCGACAGCGGACAGTGGGTGGTGCCGGCCAGCCACTGCGTGTGGATGCCGCCCCATCGCGTCCATGCGCTGCGTTCGCATGGACCGTTTGCGGGCTGGAGCGTGTATGTGGACGAGGCCAGTTGCGGCAGCTTGCCCGCCGCGCCCTGCGTGATGCGCGTCTCGGGCTTGCTGCGCGAAGCGGTGGGCCGCGCCAGCAGCTGGGACGATGGCGCGCTGGATGCACTGGACGCGCGGCAGGCACGGGTGGCGGGCGTGATCCTCGACGAAATCGCCGCCGCGCCCCACGAATCCTTCGGCTTGCCCTTGCCGACGGACCCGCGCCTGCTGCGCGTGGCGCGCGCCGTGCTCGATGACCTGGCCGACGAGCGGGGCGTGGAAGCGCTGGCCGCCTGGGCCGGCGTCTCGCCGCGCACCCTGGCGCGCCGTTTCACGCTCGAGACCGGTTTTACTCCGTCCGCCTGGCGCCAGCGTGCCCGCACCCTGCGCGCCCTCGAACTGCTTGCTGCCGGCCAGCCCGTCACGACGATAGCGCTGGACCTGGGCTACGACAACGTCAGCGCCTTCATCGCCATGTTCAAGCGGGTGATGGGGGTGACGCCGGGAAGGTATGGGGAAGCATAGCTGGCGCGCAAAACAAAAAAGCCAACCGGAACGGTTGGCTTTTCTGACGTATTTGGTAGGCCGTGCGGGATTCGAACCTGCGACCAACGGATTAAAAGTCCGCTGCTCTACCAGCTGAGCTAACGACCCAAGGGCGGCTATTATGACGGCCAAAGTGGGTTTTGGGAAGGGCCGGGGTGGAAAAAGCCTGGCATGGGCGCCATGCGCGGTCCAACATGGGTAGGTGACCTTCCATTTATATCTGCAGGCCCTCTATCGAAGGCCGTTCCATCCCCGAGCGAGCGCCGGCGCCGTGCTGCAGCTATCGGGACTGGTCTTCCTGCTGTTCCTGCCGGAACTGCCCCTGGAGGGGCATCCGGCAACGGTCAACGATGCTCAATAGCGTTCCAGCCAGTGCGCGTACGGCGCCGGCAGGGTCCACGAGGCGCGCTCGACGCCAAGTTCCTTGGCGGCAAAGTAGGCCCAGTGCGGATTGGCCAGGTGCGCCTTGCCGACCATGACCACGTCCAGCTGTTCTTCCTTGACGACGCGCTCGGCAATTGCCGGCGTGCCGAAACCCCAGGCGGACGAGACGGGCACGCCCGCTTCGCGGCGCACGCGCTCGGCGATCGGGCCCATGAAGGCGGGACCCCAAGGAATCGACACGTCGGGAATGGTGAAGCCCATGCTGACGCTGAGCATATCCATGCCGGCATCCTTGAACTGGCGCACCAGGCCGATCGATTCAAGCAGGGTTTGCTCGTCGCGGCCATCGAATTCCAGCACGCCGAAGCGGATCGTCAGCGGCAGGTGCTCTGGCCACACTTCGCGCACGGCTTTCAATGTTTCCAGCAGGAAGCGGCTGCGGTTTTCCACGCTGCCGCCATAGATATCGTCGCGCTGGTTCGCGTGGGCGGAAAAGAAGCTTTGCGCCAGGTAGCCGTGGGCGAAATGCAGTTCCAGCCATTCGAAGCCCACTTCGCGGGCGCGCACGGCAGCATCGACGAAGTTCTGGCGCACGCGGGCGATATCGTCGAGATCCATGGCGCGCGGCACTTTCGGCAGGCCGCCGCCAAAGGCGATGGCGGACGGGGCGATGGTTTGCCAGCCGCGCGCGTCGCCGTCAAGAATATGGTCGTCGCCTTCCCATGGGCGGTTGGCGCTGGCCTTGCGGCCTGCGTGGGCGATCTGGATGCCAGGCACGGAGCCGGCCGCCTTGATGGCTTTCACGACGGGCACGAAGGCTTGTGCCAGGTCATCGTTCCAGATGCCAGTACAGCCGGGCGTGATGCGCCCTTCCGGCGCCACGGCCGTCGCTTCGACGATCACCAGCCCCGCGCCGCCACGGGCCATGCCCACATAGTGCGACAGGTGCCAGTCGTTGGCCTGGCCATCGACGGCCATGTATTGGCACATCGGTGGCACGGCGATGCGGTTGCGCAGGGTGATGTCTTTGAGGGTGTAGGGCTGGAAGAGGGCGGACATGGTGACCTTTGTGTTTGTTGGTGGAAAAATGGAGCAATGCTGATTCGGTAGTTCGTAAATATTCGAAGAATGGAATTAGTATAGCGCATGCTGTATGATTCTGCTCATGCGTCCACACAAACATCCTTCCGCCAGCGAATTCGTGCTTGAAAGAGTGCTATACGCTTTGAGCGATTCCATCCGCCTCGACATCGTGCGCCACCTGGCCCGCGTCGATGCGGCCGCCTGCGGCGACCTCGATGGCGGGCGGCCGAAGTCGACCGTTTCCCACCATTTCAAGGTCTTGCGCGAAGCGGGCCTCGTCTACACGGAAAACGCGGGCACGACGCACATGAACACCCTGCGCCGCGCCGATATCGAGAGCCGTTTCCCCGGCTTGCTGGACGCTATCCTGGCGCAGCAGCCATTGGTGCCCGAGGCGGGCGGGCAGGGCGACTAGCGCCTGCCGTGCCCCGCCATCTGCCAGGCTCGGCTATCATGTCGGCCTTTCGGTAAATCCTCAGCCGCGCGCCTGTTGCGCGAATGGCTGGCGACACTACCTGGCATGGCAAGGGATGGGAATGACGGCAGCGGCAGTGGTAGTACAGGCGGACCTGGCAAATCGTCCGCAGTTTGGCTGGATCAATGGTTTGAAGGCGGGCGCGGCGCAGTTGATCGTGTTGCACCACCTGGCGTTTTACGGACCCATGTCCGACTACGTGCGGCCCCTGTGGCCTGAGTTGCTGGACTGGCTGGGCGGCAGCGCGCGCATCGCCGTGCAAGTGTTCCTCGTCATCGGCGGCTTTCTCGTCGCCAAATCCCTTTCGCCGGCCGGCAACCCCGGCATCGCTGCCCCGCTGCAGGCGATCTGGCGCCGCTATGCCAAGCTGGCGCCGCCTTTCCTGGCCGCCACCTTGCTCGCCGCCGTCATTACGCCCGTGGCGGGCATCTGGATGCTGCACGATTCCATGTCGGCCGCCGTCACCCTGGGCCAGCTGAGCGCCCATGCCTTGCTGCTGCATGGCGTGCTCGGCTATGAATCGCTGTCGGCCGGCGCCTGGTACGTGGCCATCGATTTCCAGCTGTATATGCTGACGGTATCGCTGCTGTGGCTGGGCGGCCGCGTGGCGGGCCAGCAGCGCCGGCACTGGCTGATGCCGCTGGCCGTCACCGTGGGCATCGCCTTTTCCCTGCTGTATTTCAATCTCGACGCGGACTGGGACAACTGGGCGCCGTATTTCTTCGGCAGCTATGGTCTCGGCATGCTGGCCTGGTGGGCCAGCGATCCGGCCCGCAAACCCGGTGCCATGAGCGTGCTCATGGCCATGGCCGCCGTGCCCGTCCTGCTGGCCCTGGCCGTCGACTACCGCAGCCGCATCGCGCTGGCCCTGATCGTCGCCTGCGCGCTGTTCCTGTTCGGCCGCGCCCGCACGCCGTCCCAGGGTGGCGCCTGGAACATCATCAATGCGCTGGGCCGCATCTCGTATGCCGTGTTTCTCGTCCACTTTCCCGTCAGCCTGCTGGTCAATGCTTGTTTTATCGCGTATGTTCCGCTCGAGCCGGAGTGGCAGGCGCTGGGCATGCTGACGGCCTGGGCTGCCAGCCTGGCGGCCGGCGCCGCGTTTTATCGCTGGGTGGAGGTGCCGCTGGGGCGGGTGATGGGCAGCGTGGTGGCGCATCTGGCGGGGAGGCCGGCGTTGGCGTCACGTTAAGGACTGGTTTCCGATATGCCGGGAGGGGAAATACAAGCAAAGCCTGGGTTGATCCGGACGATGCGCCTGAATTGACGGACGGTTTTTTCGAGCAGGGTGTCTGGCAAGTGGGCGGCAAGCCCGTTTCCCGTGCCGAAGCGCAGCAAGAGGTGGCGAAGCGCCGCGGCAGGCCTGTTGGTAGCGGCGGCAAGGTCAGCACGACCATACGCTTCGATGCTGACATTCTCGATGCCTTCAAGGCCACCGGAGATGGGTGGCAGACGCGCATGAATGATGCGTTGAGGGAGTGGCTGTAATCCAGGCAAGTCTAGAAAACAAAAAAGCCAACCGCGAACGGTTGGCTTCTTCATAGTATTTGGTAGGCCGTGCGGGATTCGAACCTGCGACCAACGGATTAAAAGTCCGCTGCTC
>NZ_JCAQAV010000034.1:0-64472 GCF_059617925.1 Janthinobacterium sp. JF4
CAAAAGAAACCGGAGCTATTCGTTAAGCGCGTTTATGATCAAACGGGACTGGACACCTAGTGAAGAAATGGGGTGGAATGCCAACAACCATCGCCTTGCGCCATCGTGATAAATTTTTGGATAGTGTCAGCAAGCAGCGATATCACGCTGCGATTACAGCTAAGTTGGGTATTATCATTCCAACTGTGGAAGAGGAGTCGGCAGATTACGACAAAGCAGACGATATCTACATGGGGGCAACCAAGCGACTCCGCGAACTCACCCGTTCCAACAAGCAACTTCTACTGAAAGAAAACATTGCCTATGGATTTCACCGCAATATGCTGGCGATGAAGCCCGTCGGCATCTTGTCGTGCCTCTTGGGTATTCTCTACGGATTGTTGATTGCGAAGGTCTTGCATGTAGCGCCTCCGCATTTTTCCCCAGTCAATTTTGCCGATCCCGGCCTCGCTGCTGGCTTGACGCTACTTGTTTCGGTTGCGCTACTTGCTGCCTGGCTGCTGTATTTTGATCAGGGAGCGGTTAGGCGGATGGGATTCGTATATGCGGAACGTTTATTTGAGTGCTTGCCATCGTTGTCTTCTTCAATTCAACGAAAAAAAACGTCAAAATCGACGGCTACGGACTGATCCACTATTCAATCTGAATCGCCACGAATTCACTAGACACTGCTGAACTGCTCACAAGCTATGGTTGGACAGCTGTTGCAAGCGGTAGATAAAAATTGCTTTCGGGTGCTGCTTTAATCGGATAATGCAATCGCCTTGCGCACCTTCGAGTATCTCCCATTTTGCTGATGGCAGTGGTCGAAATAAGGAAGTGATGGCTCAGTCACCCAGTACCTTGCGGATCGCGCGCGCAAATCCGATATCGAAGAGTGTCCGTCCTCGGTCGTTCAGGATGTCACCATGGCTCCCTTCTCGCCACCCTTGATGCTCCAAAAATTCTGGCGAAATAGCTTTCTGGAGTGCCGTTCGTTCCGATGCCGTCAGTTGTGCATTCATCACTAATACCGTCAAGGGGGCCGTACCCGGCTTTGTTACTACTGAAGCGCCTAGAGGGCGTCGGTCTACAATGACGTGGCTATTGGATTTTAGGGTATTGAGTTGTGCCTTAAGCTTGTCTCGTTCGGCGATAATATTGTGTCAAACTTTTTATTGCAAGATATCGATATCGTTTAAAATCTGATTTGTTTGTGTCAAACTTTTTTCTAAAGTCGTTTTTACGGATTTTTCGTAAATCATTGATTTGTATAGGCTACTTGTGTCAAACTTTTTTATGTGTTGACACCTAGCTTAGCTGCGCTCGTCGCGGCGTTGGGTGGGATGATCGCCCACGGATTGAACGTGACGCGAGATCGAGCCAGTAAAAGGCGAGAGCTAATCACCGCATATCTATTGGACGCTTACCGGCGACTGGAGGCGGCGGAAAATCGAGAAGACAAGACGGAAGAGCAAGCTGTGGCGTTCGAATCGGCCATCGCAGATATTCAGTTGTTAGGCTCACCTGCCGAGGTGGAAGCTATTTCCAAATGGCTCGATTCGCATAAAGAGAAAAGTATCGACTAGGTATTGAAATACCTACGCGACGAACTCAGGAAAGAGTTGGGCCTAGCACCGCTCAAATCGTCTCCAAAATTTTTTAGATTTACCAGAGAGTACGGTGGCGGCGATTGGCAAGGCAACCCCGTTCCACGCACAGCCCGAGTACGCGCTGGTCGCGACAATTCACCAAGGAATATTATGCACATTTTTGACAAATTCACTGCCTATGCCCAGAACGGAACCAAGTACCTCGTAATCCAGGAGCGGCAGCCCCACGCGACGTTCGCGCTGCCGGATGGCTACGTCGACACCTTCTCACTAGAGGCGACCGGTGAAGTGCTAGAGCGTCATCCCGATAGCGTCGAATTATTCCTTATCAAGAGTACCGATACATTAATCGCGGACATACGCTAAGTAAGCGATGAAAGGTCAATGTTAACGAATATCTCTCTGACCACCAAAGAGCAACAGGCGCCACTGGACAAGCAAGTTCAGGATTGGAAGAAGGAGCTTGCGTACTTGGCATCGCAGATTGCATTTGCGACCGGCAAAAACTGCGCTGTGGTGCTGCTCCAATCGGCCGATGACGGCCTGCGGGTGATGCCGGGCTACAAAATCGAGCTTCTCAATCCACACCATTGATATCGGAAAACATGGCTTTCATAAAAGATTTCGAACAAGAACTTCCGATTGTGTTTAGTCCAGAGCTGAAGCAGGCTTGCGGCGACTACCGGTATTATGTGGAGCATATTCTCAAACCTGCTTCGCATGATTTGGAAATAAAAGTACGCGCGAACACGGTTGCTGTCCACGAAGCTTATGGCGCGAATCTTATATGTGCACATAGCGTCGATTACCTATTAGCTGTGAGAAAAGCTGGTGGTATACCGGGAGGCAGGAAAGACTTGATCGTCAAATTTGACGAGAATTTTGCGGTTTCTGGAGCCTACATCCGCAACCGGAAAATGCAATTGATAGACGCCATAAATAACGGCTTGAAGCACATCCAATTGCATCCTGATCGGTACAAAGACGTTCTCACACAATATGGTCAGATTTCCGCACGGAGCCTAGCCCCGCACGACGGGCGTGTTTTCTGTCACCTTTCAGAGTACCGCTTTGATTACTGCCGTGTAGTACTTTTGCCAGGACTCAAGGCATTGTCAAGATGGACGTTAGATTCTGATGAGGATGTCTTGGATTTCGCAAAAGGGGACGATTTGGTTATCGATGACTACGATCACTATGATGCGAGTGATCCGTCTACCGCTATCGATCGGATGATTGAGTTATGCAACTCTGTCTGTGCGAACTGCGAGGAGTCACCTGACGATTGCGAATGCGCTCACTACGTATTTGCTGGAGATCACGGGAAGTACGAGCCACTACATGCGTTCTCTCCTGGTGAGATGGACGAGCTAATGACCCTAATATCTCCTTCTTTTAGCAAATCATAGGAAAGTTCCCGCGCCACCTGGCGCACCGTGTTGGCCGGAAGCCAACAAATTGAAAGGCCGCCTCGTAGCGGATATATGATGACACAAGCACTGCGATACTCGACGCGATCAGCAAATACTGGCGATAAACTGGCGTGTCTCCTCTCAACCATAGCTGACTCTAACGTCGAACAGGTAATGTTGTTTGCCACTCCAAGAGAGGCTACTTCGGATTACAGCAATTCAGATGCTGCAGAAGCCAATTTGCCGGAAGTAGCGGCACTTGCAATTGGAACTTTCGCCGGCGCTAAAGTGGCCGTTGTCTTCGATGGTGCATTTTTATCCGCCGCTCGCTATCCAAGGTATTCGGAAGTGAGAGAGCTTCTAGATGCAGCGGTCGCTTCCGAAAAGGTGTATTTTACTGAGCGTCGAGCACCTTTCACATCACAAAAAAACAACATCGACGCGTTAGCGACTCTTCATAGCTTGGGTCCATTTGAAAAGCTCACGACGACATCGCGATCGCGGTATTTCTCGCTACTCTCGAATGTGTCAGAGGCTGAGATCCAACTCCAAAATAGGTAAACCGCCTCGAAGTAGCACTCACCGCCGCGCATGACGACATAGTGCTATGAGAAGGCCATGCATCGCGGCGTTGGCCAAGTGAGTGAGAATCCGGTACGAATTATGTAGCGAGAGCTGTGACGGAAGGAACGGCCAGAATGGTGGCGGAACACTGAAACGCTTTATCCACTGATAGAGGCTGTGCTGACTTACGTCGAGCCGTTCAAGCCGCACGCCGCACAGTTGGCCGACATCGCTCAATCGCGCATCGCAGTATCGCTGCACAGCGTCCACGAGAACGAACGGCAGATACCGTTCGAGCACTTCGATCTGCCCGGCATCGGCGACGTATTACTGATAGACCGGGGCTACCTTGCCGCCGGCTGGTCGCTTTGCTCAACAAACCCCACATCGGCTTTTGCATGCGCGTCGAGAAGGCTAGCAACACCAGCTTCGCTTGGGTGCGCGACTTCCTGCGTTCGGGCCTGCAAGAACAAATTGTTGCCTTCGTTGCTGCTGTGCTTCGGCACTGCTGCCGAACTGCTGCGCAAGGCCATGGCGCTCACTGCTAGACAGACCTTCTTCAACAAACCGGGACTGTCCAAACCAAGAAAAATCAGCCAAAACCGTATAAACCGATGACACAAAAATCATGCTAAAGTATTTTTTTATGCTAGGTGGATTGGGGCTTGATACACTATGCTAAAGTGCTGCGAGTGCGATCCGAATACTGAATGCAACAGAACTCGATAGTACTGCGAATAATAGCCATCGAACAATATCCGAGAAGCAGGTTAAACATCACTGAGCGCTTGACTAAAAGGACTTATGTGAGAGTCACAATTTATCTTGCTAACGATATACTTGTTGCGGAACGCGAAGACGGCCTTCGCTTATCGCATGCTGACGCCGTTGAATTAGCTGATTTGCTTTGGGAAAAAAATGTGACTTCGTCAGAAGTTTTCATGACCGACTGGCATGAGGACGCGGAACGTGCTCCTTTGTCTGGCCAGAAGGTGGTCATTTATCAACGTCTACGCCTGCATGAGCAGTCGTTAGAGCAACGATCTACTAATTAACCTATGGCAGTCTGGACTTCAGACTCAGACTCAGACTCAGCCTTACAGCAGCGACTAAATTGAAACTCTCTGATGCGGGCTCGCCGCCAGCGCTCTAGATCATCGGGCAAGGCGTGCGAACGTACCCATCGAAGACACCAGAGCTGGCCCATTTCTTACTTAGATAGTCGAGTATGCTAAAAAGTATTGTCTACTTATGTAAGTGATTGATCTTGAACAATTAGTATATTCTTTGGGGATGGGACTCAGAGCCAGCGCGATTGCCATCATGTTTACGGGCTTGACCGTGGCCCTGGTGACGGGCGTGCCGCTGGGCACCTTCATTGGCCAGCATTTCGGCTGGCGCGAAACCTTCCTCGCCGTCTCGGCGCTGGGTCTCGTGGCGTTCATCGGCAGTCTGCTGTACGTGCCGTCGACCATCAAGCACAGCAAACCTGCTTCCTTGCTGCAGCAAGTGCAGGTGCTGGGCCAGCCGCGCCTGCTGCTGGTGTACGCGATGACGGCCGTCGGCTATGGCGGCTCCTTCATCGCCTTTACGTATCTGGCGCCGATTTTGCAGCAGGTGTCCGGCTTCAGCGCCGGCGCCGTGGGCGCGGTGATGCTCGTGTATGGCGTGTCCGTGGCGTTCGGCAATATCTGGGGCGGCAAGCTGGCCGACAAGAAAGGTCCTGTCAGCGCCCTGAAATTGATTTTCCTGCTGCTGGCGTTTGTTTTGCTGCTGTTGACCTTCACGGCGCCGCATCCCGTGCTCGTCGTCATCACCGTGCTGCTGTGGGGCGCCGTGGCCTTCGGTAATGTAGCCGGTTTGCAAGTGTATGTCGTGCAGCAGGCGGAACACTTCACGCCCCGCGCCGTCGACGTGGCGTCGGGCCTGAATATCGCCGCCTTCAATCTGGGCATCGCCGGCGGCGCCTGGGGCGGCGGCCTGATCGTCGAGCACCTGGGCCTCGTGCATACGGGCTGGATCGGTGCGCTGGTCGTGCTGGGCGCGTTCGGTTTGACGGTGCTGAGTGGACGTCTGGATCGCTTGAATCCGATTCCCGTACGGGCGGGCGGTGAAAAGTCGATTCATGCGGTGGGGCACTAAGCTAGCCTGGTCTGCCAGTAAGTTTCTGGCAGAAAACACCAAAACGGGCGAGAATAGGGCTTACCTTCCTTTTGCCCATACTCCCCATGTCCGATACAGCAATGTCACCGCTGCGCCTGCGCGCCGCCATCAATCCGAAACCGCTGGGCGTCGCGCTAGTGCTCATCGTGCTCGGCGCGTGGTACCTGGCGCAAACGGTCGGCATCAACCAGGCCGCGCTGTATGTGGTGGGCGCCTTGCTCGGCATCACCCTGTATCACGCGGCCTTCGGCTTTACGTCGGCCTGGCGCGTCTTCATCGCCGATGGCCGCGGCGACGGCTTGCGCGCGCAAATGCTGATGCTGGCCGTCGGCGTGGCGCTGTTCTTTCCCGCGCTGTCGGCCGGGACCCTGTTCGGCACGCCCGTCGCGGGCCTGGTTGCTCCCGCCGGCACCTCCGTCATCTTTGGCGCCTTCATCTTCGGCATCGGCATGCAGCTGGGCGGCGGTTGCGCTTCCGGCACCCTGTATACGGTCGGTGGCGGCAGCACGCGCATGCTCATCACCCTGGCCGCCTTCATCGTCGGCTCCGTGATCGGCACGGCGCACATGTCGTTCTGGACGGCGCTGCCGCAGCTCAAGCCGATTTCCCTCGTCACAAGCCTGGGCCTGGTACCCGCGCTGGCGCTGAACTGGATCGTTTTTGCATTGATCGCCGGCATCACGGTTTTCGTTGAAAAGCGCCGCCATGGCAAGCTCGTCGCCACGCCGCTGCGCCCGGTGCAAGCGTCGCCGTGGCTGCATGGCCCGTGGCCGCTGGTGGCGGGCGCCGTTGCCCTCGTCGTGCTGAACTTCGCCACCCTGGCGCTGTCGGGCAAGCCGTGGGGCGTGACGTCCGCGTTCGCCCTGTGGGGCGCGAAAGCCGCGTCCGTGATCGGCATCGATACGGCCAGCTGGGCTTACTGGTCGACCAAGGCCAACGCGACCGCCCTGGCCGCGCCGCTGATGCAAGACAAGACGTCCGTGATGGACATCGGCATCGTGCTGGGCGCCATGCTGGCAGCGGCGCTGGCCGGCCGCTATGCGCCCGTGTGGCGCATCCCGCGGCGCTCGATCATTGCCGCCGTGGTGGGCGGCCTGCTGCTCGGCTACGGCGCGCGCCTGGCCTACGGCTGCAATATCGGCGCTTACTTCAGCGGCATTATCTCTGGCAGCCTGCACGGCTGGCTGTGGCTGGTGTGCGCCTTCCTCGGCAACGTCGTCGGCACGCGCTTGCGTCCGTGGTTCGGCCTCGAAGTGGAGCGCGTGAAACCGAGCGGCTGCTGATACCGGCTTGCATGGGAAGCGCCAAACCAGTGTATATTGCCGCCCACCTTACTCAACGCCGTATCGCTCATGTCCCCCCTCACCCTGTTTGCCGTCGTCCTCGCGTATTTCCTGATCTTGCTGGGCGTGGCCTGGCGCACCTCGCGCCACGCCACCAACGACAGTTTTTTCATCGGCAACAAGGACAGCAACTGGATGCTGGTGGCCTTTGGCATGGTGGGCACGACGCTCACGGGCGTGACCTTCATCAGCGTGCCCGGCGCCGTTGGCAGCAACGGCTTCGGCTACATCCAGCTGATGCTCGGCTATGTGCTCGGCTACCTGGCCATCACCTTCATCCTGCTGCCGCTGTACTACCGGCTGCAGCTCACGTCGATTTACCGCTACCTGGAGCTGCGCCTGGGCCGGCGTTCCTACCAGAGCGGGGCGGCGTTTTTCATCGTCTCGCGCCTGCTGGGCGCCACGGCGCGGCTGTATCTGGTGGTCAATATCCTGCAAGCCACCATTCTCGACAGCCTGGGCGTGCCATTCTGGCTGACGTCGTGCGTCGTGCTGCTGCTGATCCTGCTCTATACGTACGAGGGTGGCGTCAAGACCATCGTCTGGACCGATACCCTGCAAACGGCGTGCATGCTGGCGGGCCTCGTCATTTGCAGCGTATTTTTGCTGCGCGCAATGGACCTGTCCCTCATCGACAGCCTCGAGCGCATGCGCGCGCAAGGCCTCACGCGCATCTTCACCGTCGACCCTGACAGTCCTGCCTATGTGTGGAAACACATTCTCGCCGGCATGTTCATCACGATTGCCATGACGGGCATGGACCAGGAGATGATGCAAAAGAATATCTCCGTGCGGACCTTGCGCGATTCGCAAAAGAATATGCTCAGCCTGACCGTGGTGCTGACCGGCGTGCTGCTGCTGTTCCTCTTTCTCGGCGGCTTGCTGCACCTGTATGCGCCGCTGGCGGGCGTGACGGCGACGGGAGACAAGCTGTTTCCCGCCGTGGTGCTCGGGCATTTCCCTGCCGTGGTGCAGCTGATTTTCTTCATCGCCCTCATTTCCGCCCTGTTTCCCAGCGTGGACGGGGCGCTCACTGCCTTGACATCCACCTTCTGCATCGACATCCTGGGCGTGCAGCGACGGCAGGACTTGAGCCCGGCGGTGCAGATGCGCTGGCGCCGCCGTGTCCACCTGGGCTTTGCGGCACTGTTTTTGATCCTGATCATGGCCTTCAAGTGGATTGACAGTCCCAGCATGATCATCGTGATCCTGAAGCTGGCCAGCTATACCTATGGTCCGTTGCTGGGTCTGTTTGCCTTCGGCCTGCTGAGCCGGCGCGGCGTGCGCGACCGCTGGGTGCCGCTGGTGGCCGTGGCCGGGCCATTGCTGTGCGCGCTGATCGAGCAGGAGCAAACGCGGCTGTTCGAGCATTACCGCATCGGCCTGGAATTGCTGATCCTGAATGGCGCCCTGGTGCTGGGGGGGCTGTTCCTCATTTCCACGCCGGTAGGGCGGGGCGCCCAGGGCGCGCAATACTTGTCAAAACAAGACGAATCCCAAGACGATCGCGGCCATTTTCAGCTATATTGAGTTCCTTTCGGTACATAACCCCACGGAGCATCAATGTCACTCAACCCCTTCCCGCCGCTGCGCCGCGGCTTTGGCGCATTCTGGCGCGCGCTGGACGCCACCCGCCGCGCGGTCATCAATCTGATTTTCCTGCTGATCGTCATCGCCATCCTGATCGCCATCTTTGGCGGCGGCGCCAAGCCCCTGGCGGAAAAGACCACGCTGGTGCTGGACTTGCAAGGCCCGCTGGTCGAGGAAACCCCGGGCGGCGTGCGCGAGGCCGTGCTGGCCAATGTCAGCGGCGAAGTCAAGAAAAGCGTGCAGCTGCGCGACGTGCTGGCAGTGCTCGACACGGCGGCCAAGGACAAGCACATCGGCTCCATGGTGATCCTGCTCGACGAGTTGCAGGGCGGCGGCCTCGCTTCGCTGCGCGAAGTGGCGGCAGGCGTGGAACGCTTCCGCGCCACGGGCAAGAAGGTCACGGCCTGGGGTTCGAGCTACAACCAGCGCCAGTACCTGGTGGCGGCCAAGGCCGACGAAGTATTCGTGCATCCGATGGGCGGCGTCATGCTGGAAGGCTTTGGCCGCTACCGCAATTACTACCGCGATGCGCTCGACAAGGTAGGCGTGACGGTCAACCTGCTGAAAGTGGGCACCTACAAGAGCGCAGCCGAGCCTTTCATCGCCAACGGCCCGTCCGAAGCGGCGGCCGAAGCGGACCGCTACCTGAACAGCGGCCTGTGGACCACCTACACGACGGACGTGGAAAAGGCGCGCAAGCTGCCGGCCGGCGCCATCATGCAGTCGATCGACAACCTGCCCGCCATGATGACGGCGGCAGGCGGCGACCTGGGCAAGCTGTCGCTGGACGCCAAACTGGTCGACGGCCTGAAAACGCGCGATGAACTGCGCCAGTTCATGATGGCGCGCGGCGCCAAGAATACGGAAGGCACCAATTTCCGCCAGGTCAATTACACAGACTACCTGGCGCGTCTGCGCCCCGTGCACATCGGCGACGCCGTCGGCGTGGTCATTGCCTCGGGCGAGATCGGCGACGGCATCGCGCCACCGGGCGCCATCGGCGGCCTGTCCACCTCGCGCCTGATCCGCCAGGCACGCGAAGACAAATCGATCAAGGCCATCGTGCTGCGCGTCGATTCGCCGGGCGGCAGCGCCTTCGGCTCGGAACTGATCCGCCGCGAACTGGAACTGACGCGCGCCGCCGGCAAACCCGTGGTCGTCTCGATGGGCAACGTGGCCGCTTCGGGCGGCTACTGGATCAGCACCTCGGCCGATGAAGTGATCGCCGACGCGGCCACCATCACCGGTTCCATCGGCGTGTTCGCGATTCTGCCGACGGCCGACAAGGTGGTGGAAAAGCTGGGCATCCACACGGCCGGCTCGCCGACCACCTGGCTGGCCGACGCGGGCAACCCATTGCGCCCGCTCGACCCCCGCTTCGCGCAAGTGATCCAGGGCTCGATCAACCACGTGTATGGCGACTTCCTGAATCTGGCCGCCAAGGCGCGCAAGACGACGCCGGAAAAGATCAATGAAGTGGCGCAGGGGCGCGTCTGGACGGGTTTGCAGGCGAAAGAGCGCAACCTGGTCGACCGCATCGGCAGCTATGGCGATGCGCTGGCCTCGGCGGCCAAGCGCGCCAAGCTGGGCGGCGACTACCGCGTGACGTACCTGGAGCAGGAAACGTCGAACGTGGACCGCCTGATCGGCATGTTCGGCGCCAAGGCCATGGCCTCGCTGGGACTGGGCGAGCACGTGAAGCTGGGCCTGGCCACGACCGGCTTGCCGGCCGGCGCGGCGCTGGGCATGGCGCAGGACCTCTCCTGGCTGTCGGGCATCACGCGCGAGCACAAACCGTTCATGGCCCTCACGCACTGCCTGTGCGAGGTGCCTTTGGGCGGCAAGTAACACCTACATCAACAGCATACCCAGGCCGGCTACGCCCGGCTTGTTTTCCTTGAGGAGCAGAATATGGCAAGTGACATGAGTACACACATTGACACGGCGATCACGATCCGCCCTTGCGCCAAGGGCGATGAAGCGGCGCTGGCGCTGGTGGGGCAATCGACTTTTCTCGAGACCTTCGCCGGCATCCTCGATGGCGCCGACGTCATCGCCCATTGCCAGCGCCAGCACGACGTGCAGCTGTACCGCGACTGGCTGGCCCTGCCGGCCATGCGGCTGTGGCTGGCCGAGGCCACGCCCGGTGGCGCCCCCGTCGGCTACCTGGTGCTCAGTCCCGCCAGCCTGCCGGTGGACAACCCGCAGCCGAATGACCTGGAAATCAAGCGCATCTACCTGCTGCACCGCTTCCAGGGCCAGCGCGTGGGCCAGCGCCTGATGCAGGCGGCGCTGAGCCAGGCGCGCGCCAGCGGAGCGGGCAGGGTGCTGCTGGGCGTGTACGCGGAAAACCACGACGCGCTGGCGTTCTATGCGCGCTGCGGCTTTGCGCAGGTGGGCCGGCGCACCTTCCGCGTGGGCTGCACCGATTACCAGGATGTCATCCTTGGCATGACGCTGTAAATCCAGGTAAAGAATCGCCGCCGTTTCTCCTCCGGAAACGGCTGTGCCGGCCCCTGTCAAGGAGGCTGGCAGAAATTTTGTAGCGAGTTTGTATCGCCTTGCCAGCCGTCCGTCCAACCCTATGGCGGCGGTGCCTGGCCCCGCAAGCCTGATTTTTCCACCGTTCCCCCCGCAGTGGCGGCATGCCTGCCGGTCCGCCTGATCCTTCGATGCCTGCCTGACTGTGTGTAATTGTTTCAAGTCGAAATGAAACAGTTACATGACTATGCTAGAGTCGTTTCACGATGGGAGCGCGGCTTTTTCAGCTGATTTTCAGCTCTTGACTCCCGACGCTTTGTAGCTCATTCAACCCCGAAAAACGGTCGTCCGGCCTGAGTGTGTCCCACCTCGGCTGGCGCCACAGACTCGCCGTGCCAGCGGCGTATACAAGGATAAGCGATGGATTCGCAGACAGCACCCAATACCCCACGGCGCAGCCGCAGCTCGAAAATCGTCGGCAGTGTCATCGCCCTGGCAGTGATGGCCGCGCTGGGCGGCGGTGCCTGGTATTTGACGCATACGGGCGTCAGCGCGCAGCCTGGCGCCGGTGGCCCAGGCGGGCCAGGCGGCCCCGGTGGACGCCGCGGCGGCCCCTCGACCACCGTTGGCGTGGCCACGGCCGTGAAGTCCGACTTGCCCGTCGTGCTCGACGCGCTGGGCACGGTGACGGCGGCGTCCACCGTGACGGTGCGCCCGCAAGTGTCGGGTATTTTGAAAGAGCTGAAATTCAAGGAAGGCGGCATGGTCAAGGCGGGCCAGGTGGTGGCGCAGATCGACCCGGCGCAGTTCGAGATGGCGCTGATGCAGGCCACGGGCCAGCGCCAGCGCGATGAAGCGCAGCTGGAAAACGCGCGCCTGACCCTGAAACGCTATCAAACCTTGCTGGGCCAGGATTCCATCGCGCGCCAGGAGGTCGACACGCAGGCTGCATTAGTAAAACAGCTGGAAGGGACCGTCATGACGGACCGCGCGGCCGAAGGCACGGCCAAACTGAACCTGGGCTACACCAGGGTGGTGTCGCCGATCAGCGGGCGCGCGGGCCTGAAAGTGGTCGACATCGGCAACCTGGTGAGCACCAGCGATACGGGCGGCGTGGTGGTGGTGACGCAGCTCTCGCCCATCGACGTGGAATTCTCCGTGCCGCAAGACAAGGTGCAAACCATCCAGGAACGCCTGAACGCTGGTTCGCCCGTGGCGGCACTGGCGCTGGACCGCACGCGCACGCATACGCTCGACAAGGGCAGCCTGAGCGCGCTCGATAACCAGGTCGACGTGCAGACGGGCACCGTGCGCGCCAAGGCCCGCTACACGAATGACAAGATGGCTTTGTTCCCCAGCCAGTTCGTCAACGTGCGTCTGGAACTGGGCAATATCACGGGCGCCGTGCTGGTGCCCGTCACGGCCCTGCGGCACAGTAACAACGGCGACTTCGTGTATGTGCTGAAAGCGGATAAAACCGTCACCGTGCGCATGGTCACGCGCGGCCAGGCCACCACCGACATGGTGGAAATCCGCGCCGGCCTGGAAGCGGGAGAGCAAGTCATCACGGAAGGCGCCGACCGCCTGAAGGAAGGCGCGAAAGTCACGCTGCCGGGAGACAAGCCGGCTGCGGGAGCCGCCAATGGCGAACGCCGCCAGCGCCGCCAGCAGGCTGACGGCGCGGCCAGCGTACCTGCCGCATCGGCGCCGGCCAGCGCGCCAGCGAAGGGCGCAGCGCAATGAGTCCATCGACGCCCTTCATCCAGCGCCCCGTCGCCACGGCGCTGCTGATGCTGGCCATCGTGCTGGCGGGGCTGGTCGGCTTCAAGTTCCTGCCGCTGGCCGCCTTGCCGCAGGTGGACTTCCCCACGATCCAGGTGCAGACGCTGTACCCGGGCGCCAGTCCGGAAGTGATGGGACAGACCGTGACGGCGCCGCTGGAGCGCCAGTTCGGGCAGATGTCGGGCTTACAGCGCATGAGCTCCACCAGCGCGGCCGGCGTCTCCATCATCACCTTGCAGTTCACGCTGGGCCAGACCCTGGACGTGGCCGAGCAGGAAGTGCAGGCGGCCATCAACGCGGGCGGCTCCCTGCTGCCGACCGACTTGCCGGCGCCGCCCGTCTACGCGAAGATCAACCCGGCCGACGCGCCCGTGCTGACCCTGGCCATCACGTCCGACACGATGCCACTGACGCAGGTGCAGAACATCGTCAACACGCGTTTGGCGCTGAAGATCAGCCAGGTCAATGGCGTCGGCCTCGTCTCGCTGTCGGGCGGCCAGCGTCCGGCCGTGCGCATCCAGGGCGACACCAGGCTGCTGGCCTCGTACGGCCTGGGCCTCGACAGCCTGCGCACGGCCATCGCGGCGGCCAACGTCAACAGCGCCAAGGGCAGTTTCGACGGTCCCACGCGTTCGTTCACCATCAACGCCAACGACCAGCTGGTCACGGCGGAAGACTACAAGCGCCTGATCATCACGTATAAAAATGGCGCGCCCGTGCGCCTGCTTGATGTGGCGAATGTGATCGACAGCGCGGAAAACACGCGCCTGGGCGCCTGGTCGGGCAAGCAGCCGGCCATCATCCTGAACGTGCAGCGCCAGCCCGGCGCCAACGTCATCAAGACGGTCGACGCCATCAAGGCCCTGCTGCCGGACTTGCAGGCCAGCCTGCCGGCGGCCATGAAGCTCGACGTGCTGAGTGACCGCACCACGGGCATCCGCGCCTCGGTTGAACACGTGGAAATGGAACTGCTGTTGTCCGTGCTGCTGGTGGTGCTGGTGATCTTCGCCTTTTTGCACAGCATGCGCGCCACGGTGATCGCCAGCCTGTCCGTGCCGATCTCACTGATCGGCGCCTGCGGCGTCATGTATTTGCTCGGCTACAGCCTGAACAACCTGTCCCTGATGGCGCTGACCATCGCCACCGGCTTTGTCGTCGATGACGCCATCGTCATGATCGAAAACATCGCCCGCTACATCGAGGAGGGCGAAACGCCGATGGCCGCCGCCCTGAAGGGCGCGTCGCAGATCGGCTTTACCATCATCTCGCTGACGGTCTCCTTGATCGCCGTGCTGATTCCCCTGCTGTTCATGGGCGACGTGGTGGGCCGCTTGTTCCGTGAATTTGCCATGACCCTGGCCATCACGATTCTGATTTCCGCCGTGGTGTCCTTGACGCTGGTGCCGATGATGTCGGCGCGCTGGCTGAAAAGCCGTGCCGATGAAAAGGTCAGCGCCACGGGCCAGCGCATCCAGGCCTTCCTCGACCGCGTCATCGTGCAGTACGACCATGCATTGGTCTGGGTGCTGAAACGCCAGGGATTGACCCTGCTGGTGGCCCTGGCCACCTTGCTGCTGACCGTCGTCCTGTATATCACCATCCCGAAAGGCCTGTTCCCCACGCAGGACACGGGGCAGCTGAAGGCGCGTATCGAAACCTCGCAAGCCGTCTCGTACGAACGCATGGCCACCTTGCAGCAGGCGGCCGCCAGCGCGCTGCTGGAAGACCCCGCTGTCGATACCCTCAGTTCCCTCGTCGGCGTCGATGCGGCCAACAACACCATGCTGCACACGGGCAGCATGCTGATCAACCTGAAGCGCCCGCGCAGCGGCAGCCAGGACGAGATCATGGAGCGCCTGCGCAACCGCGTGGCCAAGGTGGCCGGCGTGACCCTGTATCTGCAGCCGACGCAGGATCTGACCATCGATGCGGAATCGGGACCGACGCAGTACCGTGTCTCGCTCGAAGGGGCCGACACGGCCACCGTCACCGAGTGGGCCGGCAAGCTGGCCGCGCGCATGCGTGAAAAGTCGCAGCTGCGCAACGTCGTCACGGATGCGGGCGCCACGGGCGCCGCCGTCACCGTGGCCATCGACCGCGACAGCGCCGCGCGCATGTCGGTGACCACGGCCACCGTCGACGACGCGTTATATAACGCCTTCGGCCAGCGCATCATCTCGACCATTTTCACGGAAACCAACCAGTACCGCGTCATTCTCGAAGCGCAACCGGGCATCGTCACCACGCCGGCCGACCTGTCGGAACTGCAGGTGCGCACGGGTTCCGGCAAGTCGACGCCGCTGTCCGCCTTTGCCAGCGTCAGCGAAAAACAGGCGCCGCTGCAAATCACGCACGTGGCGCAATACCCGGCCACGACCCTCGGCTTCGATACGACGCAGGGCGTGGCCCTGGGCAGCGCCGTCGACGCCATCCGCCAGGCGGCGCAGGACATCGCCTTGCCGCCATCGGTGACATTGACCTTCCTCGGCGCGGCCGGCGCGTATGAAAATTCGCTGTCGAACCAGCTGTGGCTGATCCTGGCCGCCGTCGTCTGCGTGTACATCGTGCTGGGCGTGCTGTACGAAAGCTACATCCATCCGCTGACGATTCTGTCGACCCTGCCGTCGGCCGGCGTGGGCGCCTTGCTGGCGCTGATGATCTCCGGGCAGGACCTGGGCGTGATCGGCATCATCGGCATCATCCTCTTGATCGGCATCGTCAAGAAGAACGCCATCATGATGATCGACTTTGCCATCGAGGCCGAGCGCGATGAAGGAAAAAGCCCGCAGGAAGCCATCCACCAGGCGGCGCTGCTGCGCTTCCGTCCTATCCTGATGACGACCCTGGCAGCCCTGTTCGCGGCCGTGCCGCTGATGCTGGGCTGGGGCGAGGGCGCCGAGTTGCGCCGTCCGCTGGGCCTGGCCATCTTCGGCGGCCTGATCGTCAGCCAGGTGCTGACCTTGTTTACCACGCCTGTCATCTACCTGGGCTTCGACCGCCTTGGCCAGCGCTTCGCGTCGAAAACGCGGGGCGTGAGCCTGGACAAGCCGGCCGATAACGCGGGGAGCGCCGCGTGAACCTGTCAGAACCATTCGTCAAGCGGCCCATCGCCACCGTGCTGCTGACTCTCGGCATCGCGCTGGCGGGCGTCGGCGCCTTCTTCGTGCTGCCCGTCTCGCCGCTGCCGCAGGTCGATTATCCGACCATCTCCGTCAGCGCCAGCCTGCCCGGCGCCAGCCCAGCGACCATGGCCACCTCGGTGGCCACGCCGCTGGAGCGGCGCCTGGGCGTGATCTCGGGCGTGAACGAGATGACGTCGTCGTCGGGCACGGGCTCGACGCGCATCAACCTGCAGTTCGACCTGAACCGCAAGATCGATTCGGCCGCGCGCGAAGTGCAGGCCGCCATTGCCGCCTCGCGCGTGGACTTGCCGGCCACCCTGCGCAGCAACCCCACCTACCGCAAGGCCAATCCGTCCGACGCGCCCGTGATCATCCTGGCGCTGACGTCAAAAACGCGCACGCCGGGCCAGATCTACGACGCCGTGTCGAACCTGGTGCAGCAAAAGGTGGCGCAAGTCAAAGGCGTGGGCGACGTGGAACTGGGCGGCGGCTCGCTGCCGGCCGTGCGCGTGGAACTGCTGCCATATCAGCTCAGTCACTATGCCGTGTCGATGGAAGACGTGCGCGCAGCCATCCAGGCCAGCAACGCCAACCGGCCGAAAGGGGCGATTTCCGGCGACGCGCGCAGCCTGCAGATCTATTCGGGCGCGACGACGGCCTCGGGCGGACGCAGCGCCGCCGATTATCGCGGCCTGGTGGTGGCCTGGCGCGACGGCGCCGCCATCCGCCTCGACGACGTGGCCGAAGTTGTCGACGGCGTGGAGAACAACAATACTCTGGGCCTGTTCAATGGCGACCCTGCCGTCATCGTGCTGATCACGCGTCAGCCGGGCGCCAACGTCATCGCCACGGTGGACGGCGTGCGCGCGCTGCTGCCGCAACTGCAGGCGCAGCTGCCGGACGACATCCGGCTGCAGGTGGCGTCCGACAGCACCAATTCCATCCGCTCCTCGCTGCACGAGATCGAGTTCACGCTGATATTGTCCATCGTGCTGGTCGTGCTGGTGGTCAGCGCTTTTTTGCGCAGCGTGCGCGCCACCATCATCCCCGCCGTGGCCACCATCGTTTCCTTGCTGGGCACCTTCGGCGTCATGTACATGCTGGGTTTTTCCCTGAACAACCTGTCGCTGATGGCGCTGACGGTGGCCACCGGCTTTGTCGTCGACGACGCCATCGTGGTGCTGGAAAACACGCAGCGCCACATCGAGGCGGGCATGGACCGCTTCAAGGCGGCCCTGCTGGGCGCGCGCGAAGTGGGCTTTACCGTGCTGTCGATCAGCCTGTCGCTGGTGGCCGTCTTCATCCCGCTGCTGTTCATGGGCGGCCAGGTGGGGCGCTTGTTCCGCGAATTTGCCGTGACCTTGTCGGCCGCCGTGCTGATTTCGCTGGTCATTTCCTTGACCACCACGCCGATGATGTGCGCCTGGCTGCTGAAAAGCGGCGCGCAGCACAAGCGGCCGGGCCTTGTCGCGCGCTGGTTCGAGCGGGGCTTCGAGCGCATGCTGAAAGTGTATGAGCATTGCCTGGACTGGGCCCTGTCCAGCGCCGCGCTGGTGATGACCATCCTCGTGTTCGTCGTCGGCCTGAACGTGTATCTGTTTGCAGCCGCGCCCAAGGGCTTCTTCCCGCAGCAGGACACGGGCCAGATCAGTGGCGGCATGCGCGCCGACCAGAGCATCTCGTTCCAGGCCATGCAGAGTAAATTGCGCCAGCTGGTCGACATCATCAAGGACGATCCGGCCGTCGCCACCGTCGTCGGTTTCACGGGCGGCGGCAGGGCAGGGGGCGGCTTCATGTTCATCGACTTGAAGCCCGCGTCGCAGCGCACCGACAAGGGCCAGGCCGTGATCGCGCGGCTGCGCCCGCAACTGGCCAAGGTGACGGGCATTTCGCTGTTCCTCAACCCCGTGCAGGATTTGCGCATGGGCGGGCGTGCCAGCAATTCCACGTACCAGTACACCCTGATCAGCGACAACCAGGCGGACCTGAAAAAATGGGCGGCCAAGCTGGCCGACCAGATGAAGCTGCAGCCGGCCCTGATCGACGTGGACACGGACCAAGCGGAAAATGGCGTGGAAACCTTTGTGTCAATCGACAAGGACCGCGCCACGCAGCTGGGCGTGCAGGTCAAGGATATCGACAATGCGCTGTACAACAGCTTCGGCCAGCGCCAGGTGGCGACCATCTACGATGAGCTGAACCAGTACCACGTGATCATGGAGGTGGCGCCCCGCTATGCGCAAAGCCCGGAAGCGCTGCGCTCCGTGTACGTGCCGGCGTCGAATGCGGCCGCCGTCGCGGCCACCGGCACGACGGCCAGCACCAGTACCGCCACGGCCAGCACCAGCGTGGTGTCGGCGTCGAACACGACGGCCGCGCGCGATCCGTCCAGCGGCACGGCATTGAGTACCACCCTGGCGACGATGGTGCCGCTGTCGTCGTTCAGCAGCTTTGCCGAAAGCGCGACGGCCACCTCCATCAACCACCAGGGCGGCGAACTGGCCACCACCGTGTCGTTCAACCTGGCCGACGGCTATCCGCTCAGCGAGGGCCAGGCGGCCGTGGCCCAGGCGGAGTCGGAAATCGGCATGCCGGTGAACGTGCGCGGCAGCTTCCAGGGTTCGGCCAAGAGCGCGCAGGACAGCAACAAGGAGCAGCCGCTGTTGATCCTGGCGGCCATCGTGGTGATCTACATCGTGCTGGGCATCCTGTACGAAAGCCTGATCCACCCGATCACCGTGCTGTCGACCTTGCCGTCGGCGGGCGTGGGCGCCGTGCTGGCATTGCTGCTGTTTCGCATGGAATTTTCCATCATCGCCCTGATCGGCGTGTTCCTGTTGATCGGTATCGTCAAGAAAAATGCTATATTGATCATCGACTTCGCGCTGGAGGCCGAGCGTTCGCGCGGACTGACAGCCGTGGACGCGGTGCGCGAGGCATGTTTGCTGCGTTTCCGCCCCATTCTGATGACCACCCTGGCGGCGGCGCTTGGCGCCTTGCCGCTGGCGATCGGTTTCGGCGAGGGGTCAGAGCTACGCCAGCCCTTGGGGGTCGCCATCATCGGCGGCCTGATTGCCAGCCAGTTACTCACATTGCTGACCACCCCGGTGGTCTACATCCTGCTCGACAAGCTGCGCACGCGCAGCGCCGACGAGCAGCAATTGAGCCGCATTCCTGGGCCAGATAACCCGAGCACACAATCATGAAGCAAGTAAAACCTATCCCGTCCGCCGTCCCCGCACGCCATTTGCCGGCACTGGCAGCGGCCACCGCTTTCCTGCTGCTGGCCGGCTGCGCCGTCAGTCCGACGTATGAAACGCCAACGGCCGCCGCGCCGCACGCATTCAAGGAGGCTGCCGGCTGGCAGCCTGCCGTACCGGCCGACACCCTGGAACGGGGCCCCTGGTGGACCCTGTTCGGCGACGCGCAGCTGAACCAGCTGGCCGAAGGCATCGACATATCGAACCAGAACGTGGCCGCCGCCATCGCTTCCTACGAGCAGGCGCGCGCGCTGGTGCGCGAACAGCGCGCTTCGCTGTTCCCCAGCGTGAACCTGACGGGCAGCGGCGCCCGTTCGGGCGGTGGCGGCGAGCAGCAGACGAACAACAACTTCAAGGCCGCCATCGGCGCATCGTGGGAACCGGATATCTGGGGCCGCCTGCGCGCCGGCGTGACGGGGGCGGACGCCAGCGCAGCCGCCAGTGCGGCGGACCTGGCCGCGGCGCGCCTGTCGGCGCAGGGCGAGCTGGCCACCAATTATTTTTCACTGCGCCAGAGCGATGCGCAGATCGCGCTGCTGAACGCCACCATCGATGGCTACAAGCGCGTGCTCGACATCACCAGCAACCGCTTCAATGCCGGCATCGCCGCCAAGTCCGACCTGCTGCAGGCGCAGACGCAGCTGGCCAATGCGCAGATCGACCTGTCGGGCCAGACGCGCGCGCGCGCCCAGCTCGAACACGCGATCGCCATCCTGCTGGGCAAGGCGCCGTCCGACTTCAGCCTGGCCGTGGCGCCGTGGACCCTGACCGTGCCGGACGTGCCGCTGGGCGTGCCGTCGACCCTGCTGCAGCGCCGTCCCGACATCGCCGCCGCCGAGCGTAGAGTCGCCGTGGCCAACGAGCAGATCGGCATCGCCCGCTCGGCCTACTATCCCAGCCTGAACCTGACAGGATCGTACGGCTCCGGCGCCAGCCGTGTGGGCGACCTGTTCAACGCCTCGTCGAGCCTGTGGTCGCTGGGCGTGTCGGCCGCGCAAACCCTGTTCAACGCGGGCGCCACCACGGCCAGCGTGGACGCGGCCAAGGCGGGCCACGAGGCGGCCGTGGCGCGCTACCGCCAGACGGTGCTGTCTGCCTTTGGCGCCGTGGAAGACCAGTTGTCGGCCACGCGCGCGCTGGCCGAGCAGCTGGCCTTGCGCCAGCAGGCGTCGTCCGCCGCCGACCAGGTCGAGCAGCAGATGCTGAACCGCTACAACGCGGGCCAGGTCGGCTACACGGACGTGGTGACGGCGCAAGTGACGGCACTGTCGGCGCGCCGTTCGCTGGTGCAGGCGCAGGCGGACCGCCAGACGACGGCCGTGGCCCTGATCCAGTCGCTGGGCGGCGGCTGGCAGGTGCCGCAGACGCAGTAGAGGGCAGGCTGGCGCAGGGGAAAACTCCTGCGCCAAATTCGCGTTTTCCCGCGCGCCTTGAGTGCTAGAATGCAAGATTATCCATCCGCCAGCCTGGCGCACGTGCCGCGGCTGCATTCTTGCCGACGATGACACGCAGCAAACACAGCAAAGCTCCAGCGCATGAGGTGGCCGCCATCGATTTTCCCGTGGTGGCCATCGGCGCGTCGGCCGGTGGTCTCGACCCGATTGTGGCTTTCCTGACCCATGTGCCAGTGGAAAGCGGCATCGCCTATGTGGTGATCCAGCACCTTGATCCCACGCAAAAAGCCCTGCTGCCGGAACTGCTGCAACGGGCCACCAGCATTCCCGTCACGGAAATCACGCACCAGACGGCATTGCAGCCGAACCACATCTATGTGATTCCATCGAATGCCGACCTGGGCCTGTCGAAGGGGCGTTTCCTGCTCAGCGAACCGCTGCAGCTGCGCGGACACCGCCTGCCCATCAATACTTTCTTCGAAAGTCTGGCGGCCGAGCTGGGCGAACTGGCCGTGGGCGTGGTCTTGTCCGGCATGGGCAGCGACGGCACGCGCGGCTTGCAGGCCATCAAGCAGGCGGGCGGCCTGACCCTGGCCCAGCACCCCGATACGGCCAAGTTCGACATGATGCCGCAAAGCGCCATCGCCGCCGAGGCGGTGGACCTCGTCGATTTTCCCGACAAGATGCCGGAAAAGATCGTCAGCTACCTGTTTCGCAGCAGCTTCCTGGCGTTGCCAGGCAAGGAGCCGAGCGGACGCAATGCGTTGCAGGAAATTATCGCCTTGCTGTCTGAACATACGGGCAACAGTTTTTCAGACTACAAGATCAATACGGTGCTGCGCCGCATCGAGCGCCGCATGAGCTTGTACCAGATGACGTCGATGGAAGAGTACATTCCCTATCTGCGCAACAATCCTGCGGAAATCGACCTGCTGTTCAAGGAATTGCTGATCGGCGTGACGAATTTTTTCCGCGACCCGAAAGTGTGGGAATACCTGAAGACGGTGGTCTTGCCGCAAATGCTGGCGACCCACCCGGACGGGCGCGCCTTCAAGGCATGGATACCGGCCTGTTCCACAGGAGAGGAAGCCTATTCGCTGGCCATGGTGTTCCATGAAGTGGTGGCCAGCAGCAACCCGCCGTCGAAATACAGCCTGCAGATCTTTGCCACCGACCTGTCGGCCGACGCCATCGACCGCGCGCGCCAGGGCCGTTTTCCGGCAACGATCAGCAGCGAGGTGTCGACCGAGCGCCTGGAACGGTTTTTCTTGCAGGACAAGAACGATTACCTGGTCAGGAAAGAGATCCGCAACATGATCATCTTTGCCCAGCAAAACATCATTTCGGACCCGCCCTTCACCAAGCTCGATATCCTGTGCTGCCGCAACCTGTTGATCTACCTCAATGCCAAGCTGCAACAGCGTTTGATTCCCCTGTTTCACTACGCCTTGAACCGCGATGGCATTTTGCTGTTGGGCAGCGCCGACACGCCGGCACATTTTTCCGATCTGTTTTCGCCCCTGACGACATCCACCAGGCTGTACCGCCGCCTTGACAACCTGGCGCGCCAGCGCTTGCTGACATACTTTCCCACGAAGGTGTCGTCGGCCGCGCCTCCTACCCCCAGCGACACGAGAGAAGTCAGCATGCCCGCCAAAATCCAATCCCATGTCGAGCAATTATTGCTCCAGAAATATTCGCCTGCGGCCGTGCTGCTGAACCAGGATGGGGATATCCTGTACATCAACGGCCGCACGGGTACCTTTCTGGAACCGGCTGCCGGCAAGGCCAACTGGAATATTCACGCGATGGCGCGCGAGGGTTTGCGCTACGAGCTGGCGGGCCTGATCACGCAGGCGCAGCAGAGCGACAGCGTGGTACGCCTGACAGGCCTGGTGCTCAAGGATCACGCGGGACAGGCGCAAGGCGTGGACTTGACGGCGGAAGCCTTGCGTCAGCCCGAAGCGCTGAGCGGCATGGTCTTCGTCACGTTTGCCAGCACGCCGCTGGCGGCTGCGCCGCGCCGGGGCCGCTCGTCGAGTCCCAGGATGCTGGAGCTGGAGCAGCAGCTGATCCAGGCGCGCAATGAAATCCAGGCCGTGCGCGACGAAATGCAGACCTCGCGCGAAGAGCTCAAATCGGCCAACGAGGAGTTGCAGTCGACCAATGAAGAGTTGCAATCGGCGAATGAAGAACTGACCACGTCGAAGGAGGAAATGCAGTCGCTCAATGAGGAGTTGTACACCGTCAATGCGGAGCTGCAATCGAAGGTCGATGATTTGTCGCTGGTCAACAGCGACATGAAAAATCTGCTCAATAGTACCGATATCGCCACCATTTTCCTCGACAGCGAGCTGCGCATTCGCCGCTTCACGGCGCCGGCCACGCAAATCTACAAGCTGATCCAGACGGACTTGCGCCGCCCGCTCAGCGACATCGTCAACGACCTGGCCTACCCGAACCTGGAAGCGGACGCACTGGAAGTGATCCGCAGCCTGGTGTTTTGCGAGCGGCAGGTGCAGACCAAGAACGGGCGCTGGTACAACGTGCGCATCATGCCTTACCGCACGGTGGAAAATGTGATCGACGGCGTGGTGGTGACCTTCATCAACATTACAGAATCGAAACTGCTGGAAGCCCAGCTGCGCCAGATCCAGTCCGGCGCCGTGGCAGACGGGAAAGCAGGAGAGAGCGCGTCATGAACGAACCATTCGACGAGGAGAGCGGGCTGGCCAGGTTGCGAGAGCAGGCCGAGCAATTGGCGGCGCAGCAGCGCCAGCCCGTAGCGCCGCCGCAGTCGAATGAAGACATGATGCGCCAGCTGCATGAGCTGCAGGTCAGCCAGATCGAGCTGGAAATGCAGAGCGTGGCCCTGGCCGAGCTGGAGCGGCTGAAGAATGAATTTGAAAGCAGCCGCGACCGTTATGCGCAGCTGTATGAACAGGCGCCCGTCAGCTATTTTTCGCTGGCGCGCGAAGGCGTCATCACGCGCGTCAACGTGGCGGCCTGCGGCTTGTTGCAGCGCGACAAGAACCAGCTGCTGGGGCGGCGTTTCGAGCAATTCGTCGCCGCCCAGGCGCAGGGCAGCTTCCGCCGTTTCCTCGATGCCGTCTTTGCCAGCGGCGCGCGCCAGGTGCTTGAAGCGCAACTGTTCGAAGGCGAAGCGGGCGGCATGGGCGGCATGGTGCGCATCGAGGCCAATTTCGATGCAGACAGCGCCACGGCGCGCATGGTGGTGACGGACCTGGGCGACGAGCATGCGCGCGAATCGGCCTTGCGGCGCGCCTTCGTCATCCTCGACAGCATACGCGAAGGCGTGCTGGTGACGGACAGCGGCAACCGCATCATTTCCGTCAATCCCGCCTTCACCACCATCACCGGTTACCAGGCGGAGGAAGCCATCGGACGCGATCCGTCCTTCCTCGGCGGCGGCACGCATTTGCCGCATTTCTATGAGGCCATGTGGCGCAGCTTGCACCAGGATGGCAGCTGGTACGGTGAACTGGTGAACCGGCGCAAGAATGGCGAGCGTTTCGTCGAGTCGCTGTCGATCACGCCCATGCGCAGTCCGGATGGCGCGATCAGCCATTTTGTCGGCGTGTTTTCCGACATCACGGAGCGCAAGCTGGCCGAGGCGGACTTGCGCGAACTGCACCGCGAGCTGGATCAGCGGGTCATCGACCGCACGGCCGAATTGCTGCGCGCCAACCAGCATCTGCAGCTGGAAGTGCACCAGCGCGAGCGGGCGCAGGAAGCCTTGCGCGATGCCGAGCGGTTCTTTCATGCCACTATCGATTCCTTGACGGACCGGGTGCTGGTGCTGGACCGGGCGGGCCGCGTCGTGCATGCGAACCAGGCATGCCTGGCCTTCGTCGGGCATACGCCACGGCCGTTGCACTACCTGGAATTTTGCGAGACGGACCCGCGCTGGCAGCGTAGCGCCGGACGCGAGCTGGCCGCCGGCATCCGTGCCGTCATCGGCGGCAATGCGGACACGTTTGCGCTCGAGTATGAGTTTGCCACGCGCTCAGGCCCGCGCTGGTCGCAGGCCAGGATCAGCCGTTTCCTCGGCGAAGGGCCGCTGCGCGTGGTGGTGGCGCACACGGACATTACCGAACGCAAGCTGATGGATGGCGCCCTGCGCCAGTCGCATGCGCAGCTGCGCCAGCTGGCGCTGCACCTGGAAACGGCCAAGGAAGACGAGCGCAAGCGCATTTCGCGCGATATCCACGATGAACTGGGGCAAAACCTGCTGGCCTTGCGCATCGATATCTCCATGCTCAGCGCCCGTACCGAGGGTTCCCATCCGCGCCTGCACCGCCGGGTCGGCGCCGTGCTCAGCAATGTCGACACTACCATCAAGAGCGTGCGCGGCATCATGAACGAGTTGCGTCCGATGGCACTGGATCTGGGCTTGCAAGCGGCCATCGAGTGGCAGGTGGGCGACTTCCGCAAGCGCAGCGGCGTCGCTTGCCAGCTGCTGATCCGCGACGAGGCCCTGTTTGCCGCCATTGGCAGCCAGGCCGAGATCGTGCTGTTCCGCATCGTGCAGGAAGCGCTCAGCAACGTCCTGCGGCACGCCCAGGCCAGCCAGGTCGAGATCGAACTCAGTTCGGATGCCTGCGCCGTGTATGTGGCCATCAGCGACAACGGCATCGGCATCACGCCGCAGCAGCAGCGCAAGAAGCAGTGCTTTGGCCTGATCGGCATCGCCGAGCGGGTGACGGCGCTGGGCGGGCACTTCGAGGTGGGCCTGCCGGCATCGGGCGCCGGTTGCCGGCTGACCCTGCAGATTCCCTTGCAGGGGGCAGGGCGGCCGGCCGCCTGATACAGAAATTGCAAAGGGTTAATTTTTGCCGACTCATGCCGCCTGGACAGGCTATACTTTCGCCTGCTATTTATGGAGGGGCATATCTTGTTCAAAACAATCGTTTTACCAGTCGCCTTGTTGGGCGCGTTCGCCGGTGCACACGCCGACGAAGGGCAGTGGCAACCACACCAGCTGCCACAGCTGAAAGCCGAACTGAAACGGGTCGGCATCGACATTCCTGCTGAAAAACTGGCCGACCTGAGCAAGCACCCGATGAGCGCCATCGTGTCGCTGGGCGGTTGCTCGGCCGCTTTCGTTTCCGACGCCGGCCTGGTGGTGACGAACCACCATTGCGCGTATGGCGCCGTGCAGCGCAATTCCACGCCGGAACACAATTACATCACCAATGGCTTCCTGGCCAAGACGCGCGCCAGCGAGCTGCCGGGCGGTCCGAACAGCCTGGTGTATGTGACGGACAAGGTGGAGAACGTCAGCGACCGGGTCTTGAAAGGCTTGACGGCTGACATGAGCGGCCGCGCGCGCCACGAAGCCGTGGAAAAGCGCGTCAAGGACCTGATCGCCGAATGCGAAACGGATAAGATGTACCGCTGCTCCGTGCCCGCCTTCCACCGCGGCCTCGAGTACTACCGCATCCGCCAGATGATGATACGCGACGTGCGCCTCGTGTACGCGCCATCGGACAAGATCGGCAACTTCGGCGGTGATATCGACAACTACGAATGGCCGCGCCACACGGGCGATTATTCGTTCCTGCGCGCCTACGTGGGCAAGGATGGCCGTCCGGCCGACCCGTCGCCGGACAACGTGCCCTACAAATCGAAGGATTTCCTGGTGGTCTCGGCCGAAGGCTTGAAGGCCGGTGACGGCATCTTGCTGGCGGGCTATCCCGGCCGCACCAGCCGCTACAAGCTGCCGGCGGAAATCCGCTTCGCGCGCGACACGGCCTTCCCCCTGAAAGTGTCGGAACTGCAAGCGGATCTGGCCGTGATGGCTGACGCGACGCATGGCGACGCTGCCGCTGCCGTGCGCTATGCGAGCGTGGTCAAAAGCATCAACAACGTGCTGAAGAAAACCCAGGGCTTGCTCGACGGTTTCGCCCGCAAGGACATCGCCGCCATCAAGGACGTGCAGGATGCCGAGTTCCGCGCCTGGTATGCCAAACAGCCAAACGTGTCGCCGACCCTGCTGGCCGAACTGGATGCGGCGATTGCCAGCGACATGGCCTTGAGCGAAGAAGAGTTCGCCTGGAGCGTGGCCACCAACAGCGACTTGCTCAAAAGCGCGCGCACCCTCTACCGTTTGTCGCTGGAGCGCCAGAAAGCGGACGCCGAGCGCGAATCGGGCTTCCAGCAGCGCGACCTGGCCTTCATCAAGGCCCGTCTGGCGCGCCTGGAACAGTCGTATGTCAACAAGGTCGATCAGGCGCGTTTTGCAGCTGGCCTGAAGCGTTACGCGCAACTGGCGGCGAAGAGCCATCCACAAGGCCTGGACGCGCTGCTGCCGGCGCCAGCGGCCGTGGCGGCCCTGTACCAGCAGACGCAGCTGGCTGACACGGCCAAGCGCCTGGCCTGGCTGGAAAAGGATCTGGCCGCTGTGGCCAAGTCCGACGACGCCTTCATGGCGCTGGCCATCAAGTTGCAGCCGGTCGACGCGGCGCTGGAAGCGCGCCGCAAGGAAATCGACGGCAACCTGGAGCGCGTGATTCCGCAATACATGCAAGCCGTGATCGACTGGAAGAAATCGCAAGGCAAGCCGGTGTATCCTGACGCCAACTCGACCCTGCGCGTCACCTACGGCACGGTGTCGCCGTACTCGCCGCGCGATGGGCTGACCAAGGGCCCGTTCACGACCGTGGAAGGCATCGTCGAGAAAGTCACCGGCAAGGCCCCGTTCGAAGCGCCGCAAGCGCTGCTCGACGCCGTCAAGGAAAAACGCTACGGCCAGTTCCGCGATCCGGTGCTGGGCACGGTTCCCGTCAACTTCCTGACCAGCGCCGACACCACGGGCGGCAATTCCGGCTCGGCCGTGATGAACAAGCGTGGCGAACTGATCGGCCTGAACTTCGATTCGACCTATGAATCGATCACCAAGGACTGGTACTTCGACACGGCCATCACGCGCGCCATCCACCTCGACATCCGCTACATGCTGTGGGTGATGAAGGAAGTGGACCATGCGGATAACCTGCTGCAGGAAATGACCATCAAGTATCCTAAGGCAGTCAAGGCTGCGAAGAAGTAACTTTCTTGGCTGAGATAAAAGCCGCATCCGCCGCAGGGCCGATGCGGCTTTTTTGCGGCAGCGCCGCCCGTTTTCCGCCGGGCGCGGACTTTCCGGCAGCACCAAGATGATGGAAAATTGATCGTCATGTAGTGCATCGAGGCCAATCGGGCATACACTATGCGCGGGATCAATGGAATGCACGAATCTAGAAAAGTGATGCAAATGAAAGTTCTCAGGCTGTTTACCATTGTCGCGATCTTGCTGGCACTGCCTTGCCAGGCGATCAGCGCACCGCTCAGGATTGCCACCATTCTCGGCCCGCCATGGGGATTCATCGGGCGCGACGGCCAGCCCACCGGCATGATGTACGAAATCGGCAATCGCGTCGCGGAAGTTGCCGGCTTGCGCTACACCAATTCCCTTGTCCCTTATCCCAGAACCGCCGCCGATATTGAAAACGGGATCGCCGACGTGACCATCCGCTTCGGCAACGATCAAATGACGCGCGGCGCCGTGCCGGCAGGCGTTGTCGTGTCCATGCCTATCATCCTCGTGGGTCCATCCGGCAAGAACTACGGCAAGCTGAGCGAATTGCACGGCAAGACCGTCGGCGTGGTACGCACCAGCAAATATGTGGAGCAATTCGACACCAACAATGCGATCCAGAAGTATCCCGTCAATGACTATGTCACCATGGCGAAAATGTTGGCAATGCGGCGATTGGACGCAGGGATAGGATCCAGCCTGGGCCTGTTTTATGGCGCGTACATGGCCGGCGTGAAACCGGAAGATATTGGCGTTCCGCTTGTCCTGGGGAGCAACGATTTCATTTTGTTTGTTTCCAAGAAAACCGCAAAGCCGGAAACGACGCGGGCACTGGAAGAAGCGGTCAAGAAACTCTCGGCCAGCGGCGAGATCAAACAGATCATGGACAAGTACAGCAAGTCATTCAGCGTCAATCTGCCACAGAGATAAAGCGACTGTACACATGCTGCCGTCTGGCTTGCTGGAAGCGCCACGTATAATGGCTTTTACCATTCATCGCCTTCTTTTTCGACCGGTCGCTCCATGCCCCTGACTCCCGATTCGCCGCCTGATTGGCAAACGTTTGAAACGGCATACGACGTTGAAGCAACCTGGTTCAGGCTGGCCAGCGCGTCGCTGGCAGTGCTTGGCGCCTCCCCATTCAAGGATCAGGCATTTTCAGCATTTGCCTTCAACGCCGTCTCGTTCCCCTCCCTTTCGCTGAGCTTTGACACCGATCCCGACAACAGGGAGCGCGGTGATTACCCGCCGGACTGGTCGAACGAGTGCATGGAAGTCGATGTGCCGGAAATTGGCCAGCTGTGGGAAGCGGGCCATGCCAGGATCGAAGGCGCGCTGCTTGCGCTGATCGACGCTGCCGATGACGAGTTGCTGTGTGCCATCGAGGAAGGCTATCTGCACAGTCTCAGGAAAACCATGGTGCGGCTTGAAACGAGCCATGCTTTCGAGCAGATCAAGACGTGCGCGCGATTCTGGACCGTGGTCACGCAAGTCGATGCCGATACGGATGAAGAGGAGCGGCTGCTCGAGCAGGTGCGGCTCATGCATGACTGAATCATCAGCGCCTGATGGTGGCGCCTGCCGATAACCGGGTCAATGTGACTTGATTACGCTTGTCCCGCCTGGCAAGGCAGCCTGCCGCAACGCCTCCACCGGCAACTGAAAAAACCGCGGCACCATCGCCGGCGACAGCTCGTCGCCGCTGTCCGCCATGGCCAGGCGGCCACTCAGCAGCAGCATCACGTAACCGTGGCCCAGCGACCAGCCGGCGCTGGCGGCGGCCTTGTCCCAGCGCGCATCTAGGCCCGCTTCGCGCACGGCTGCGCCGGCCGTCTGCAGCACGTACTGGAAGCACGCTTGCGCCGCTTGCTGCAGGGCGGGGAACTGGCGCACGTCCTGGTGTTCGAACATCAGCCGGTAGTGGGCCGGCGCGGCCAGGGCGAATTCGATGTACTGCTGGCCCAGCAGCTGAAAACGCTGCTCGGAGGGCAGGCTGCCCGGTGGCGGCAGTTCGGCCTCCCATTTGGCGATCAGGCTGGCGAAGCCGGCCGCCGCCACCTCGGCCAGCAAGGCTTCCTTGCTGGGAAAGTGGCGGTACACGGCGGCGATCGATACGCCCACCGTGCGCGCCAGTTCGCGCAGCGAGAGGGCGGCGTCGTGCTGCTGCGCCAGTTGCGCGATGGTGGCGGCGACCAGGGTGTCGCGCAAGTTGCCGTGATGATAGGTGCTCGTTGTCGTCATTCTATGTTATCGCTGTTCACATTGTCGTGTATGATGCTCATGTTATCACTGAACACATGGAGAGCACATGCAAGAGATAAGCAACGTGGTACGCGCCGTGGCCTTGCCGCCAGGCGCCAGCATCGCCCCCTTGTACCCGGGCAGCAACCTGGCCGACGCGTATGCCGTTGCGCTGCCGACTGCGCAGGCGCGCCAGATGGACATGGAAAGCCTGGCGCGCGTGCTGCTGGGCAGCCAGCCGGGCTGGGCGCTCAAGCTGATGGTGCTGCGCGACGCCATCGTGGCGCGCTTCGGCATCCGGACGGCAAAGCAGATGGAAGCCAGGCCCGGCAAGCGCATCGGCATCTTCCGCATCTTTGCCGTCAGTGACGATGAAATCATCGTGGGCGAGGATGACAGTCACCTGGACTTCCGCCTGTCGGTGCTGCGCCACCGCGACGCGGGACGGCATGGCAGCATCACCATGTCCAGCGTCGTGCATTGCCACAACTGGGTGGGGCGCGCCTACATCCTGCTGATCCGGCCTTTCCACAAGCTGATCGTGCGGCGTTCGCTGGCGCGCGCCGTCAAGGGGGGCTTGGCCTGAGCGGGCAATCTTGCTTATTCATGGCTGGTATTGCATACTGCACCACCAGCCTCATCACGATTCCCATGAACGATACGCTTCTCCTGCTGGGTTTTGCCACCACGCCGCTTGAACTGATTTCCTTTGTCCTGGCACTGACAACCGTTGCGCTGAACATCCGCCAGAACCACTGGGCGTGGCTGTTCGCCATCATTTCCTCGGCCGCTTACGGTGTCGTGTTTTTCGAGTCGCGCCTGTATGGCGACATGGCCTTGCAACTGCTGTTCATCAGCGTCTCGTTCTGGGGCTGGTATCAGTGGCTGCACCCGGCCAGCGGCGGCAAGGTCCTGCCCGTCACGCGCCTCGATGGACGCGGCTGGCTGGCCTGCGGCGCAGGCTGGCTGATCGGCTTCCTGCTCATCGCCTGGCTGCTGACGACGACGGACACGGACGTGCCCCATGCCGATGGCTTCCTCACGGCAGGCAGCCTGGTAGGGCAATTCCTGCTGTCGCGCAAGAAGCTGGAAAACTGGATCGCCTGGATCATCGTCGACGTGCTGTATGTGTGGCTGTACCTGCACAAGGGCCTGACCCTGACGGCCATCCTGTATGCCGTTTTCGTCGTCATGGCCACGATCGGCTTGCTGGCGTGGAAGAAGTCGGCACCGGCCGCGCCCGGCGCGATGGTCCTCAAGTGATAGGCAATTGCGTGCGCGTGGCCATCCTGGGCGCGGAATCGTCAGGGAAATCGACCCTGGCGGCGGCCCTGGCCGAGCGCTATGGCACCGTCTGGGTGCCCGAATACTTGCGCGAATTTGTCGAAACGCAGGGCAGGGTACCCGTCGCGGCCGACCAGTTTGGGATTGCGCGCACGCAAGTCGAACGCGAAGCGGCAGCCGCCGCGCAAGCCCGCAACTTCCTGTTTTGCGACACCACGCCGCTGATGACGGCCGTCTACAGCCGCCATTATTTCGCTGGCGCCGATGCGCCGCTGGCGGCGCTGGCGGACGCCACGCGGTACGACGTGACCCTGGTGACGGCGCCCGACAGCCCGTGGGTGGCGGACGGCTTGCAGCGCGAGTCGGAAGCCGTGCGCCAGCTGATCTACCGCTACCTGCTCGACGAGCTCGACGCGCGCGGCATCGCCTACCACGTGCTGCACGACAGCCTGGAGGCGCGCCTGGAACAGGCCGCGCCTTTGCTGCGGCAGGCGCTCGCTGCCGCGCCTGCCATAATTAAAAGTCGAACTGCGCCGAGACTTTAAAGGTGCGGCTGGCGCCCGGATACAGATAACCGTCCGATTCCGGCGTCACGTCGCGCCAGTAGAACTTGTCTGCCACGTTGTTGACGCTGGCGCGCAGCACGGCTGTCTTGCCGGCCAGGCGCGTGGCCCAGGCGGCGCCCAGGTTGAAGACGTGGTAGGACGGCACGAAGGTCGTGTTGTTGTACTCAAACGCTTTCTTGCCCGCATATTCCCAGCTGCCATTGACGCTCAAGCCCGCCACTTGCTGCACGGCGTAGTCCGCATGCACGGCCGCCTTGAAGGCGGGCACGTTGGGCACGCGCTTGCCGTCGAGCGATGCTTCGCCCGTGTTCGATTGCTGGCTGTTCAGGGCCGTCAGCGAGATGCCCAGGTTCAGGTCGCGGGTCGCCTTGCCTTGCGCGGACAATTCCAGCCCACGGTGCTGCGCCTGGCCTGCGCGCACGAAGTAGCCGGCCGCATTCTGGAATTCCAGGCCCTTGCGGATCTGGAACAGGCTGGCCGCCAGCATGAAGTCCGGCGTCACATCCATCTTCGCGCCCAGTTCGATCTGCTTCGAACGGCTCGGCGACAATTCCACGTTGGCATTCATCGCCTTGCGGTCGGCCGTGCCGCCATGTTCCATGCCCTGCGAGTAGGCTGCATAGATGGAGACATTGTCGAGCGGGGTGTAGACGAGCGACACGTTCGGCAGCAGGAAATCGTGCTTGGCGCGGATTTCCGTGTCGGCCTTCAGCACATACTGGTAGCCGTCGACATTGATATGGCGCAAGCCGCCATGCAGCTTCCAGTTCGGCGCCAGGCTGACGATGTCCTGCACGAAGACGGAGTTTTCCGTATCCTTGCGCACCAGGCGCACGGGGCCTTGCACGCCCGTTGACATGTCGACGATTTGCGGACGGTAGATATTGCTCACGCCAGCCCAGTCATACACGTACAGGCCGGCACGGTCCTTGCGGCGGAAGGTCGAGACGCCTGCCGTGAATGCATGGCGCAGGGCGCCGGTGGCGAACTTGCCCTGGATCATGGCTTGCGCGCTCAGCGGCTTTTTCGTCTCGCCCAGGCTGCGGTAGTCATACACGTCGTAATCGCCATTGCCGCAAAAGCCAGGGTACAGGTCTTGTCCGCTGCAGCCGTACGGGAAGGCCGTGTAATCGTCGCGCTTGAACGAATGCTGGTTGGCCGACAAGGTGGCGTGCCAGTCGTCATTGAAGGCGTACTGGAAGCGCAGGCCGAGATTGCTGGTGACGGTTTCCACGGGGCGCGTCCATGGCTGCAGGTTGAGCATGGCGTCGGCGCTGATGCCGGTTGGCAAGGTTTTATTGTTCAGCAGCTGGAAGCCGGGCGCCGTCGCCTGCGCCTTGTCCTGGTAGTCGGCATCGAGCTGCAGCAGGGCTTGCGGCGAAATCTGCCAGTCGAAGGCGCCGGAAATGAACTTGCGGTTGCCGTCCGCGCCCTTGATGTAGGAGCGCAGGCGCTCGGCCGCCACATTGACCCGGTAGCCGAAGCGCGTGTCTTCCAGGCGTCCGCCCAGGTCGACGGCGCCGTACAGCGTGCCCCGCTCGCGCGTTTCCACCGTGACGGTACGCAGCGGCGCGCTGGTCGGGCGCTTGACGATGAAGTCGATCACGCCGCCGGGCGCGGCCACGCCTGCCTGCAAGCCGGCCAGGCCCTTCAGCACTTCGATGCGTTCCTTGTTTTCCAGCGGGATTTGCGTGTCGCCAGGAATGGCCACGCCATCCTTGCGGTAGCTGGAATTGTTGTCGAGCTTGAAGCCGCGGATGGAAAACTGTTCCGCATAGCCGACGGCGTTGTAGGCGTCGTTGATGCTGGCGTCGAGCTTGACGGCGTCGCTGAGGTTGCGGATCTGTAAGTCCTGCATGTCTTTTTGCGCAATGACCGTGACGGACGCGGGCGTCTGCAGCAGCGGCGCGTCGGAAAAACCGCCCACGGAGGCGCGCCTGGCGGCTGGCGCCTTGCTGGCCGTGACGACGACTTCGGCCATGCTTTGGGCCTGCGGACCGGCCGCTTCGGCGGAGTCATGCGCGGCAAAGGCGGGCGCGGCAAACGCGTGCAGGATCGCCAGGGTCAGTACAGGACGGGAAAAATGCGCAGATAAATTCGGTGTGGACATAGATTGCTCGTGGTTCAAGCCGACTCTGTAAAGAGCACGGCAGGCTGCTTGTTCGGCTGGCGCCAACGCAGGAGCTATCAAAGGAGGGAGGTACTTTGCGCTTTCCTTCGCTGGCATTATCCAGATCAGGTACGAAGGGTATCTCTCACCCGGATGACTGCTCCAGGACCCCTAGCGAATTGATAGCTTAGCATGAACCACGGCCAGCTGTCCCCCTGGCCGACCGTTTTACAACAGTGTGGTGCGAATCTACAAACTGAGTTCCAGCACCTTGCGGCTGACGGCGGGCGTCACTTCGCGCTGTTCGCCCAGGGCCGTCATGCCGTGCGCTTCCAGGGCGGACACGACGGCATCCACGCTGGCGTGATTGAGGCCGTAGTCGGCCAGACGCGTCTTGACGCCCATGTGGCGGAAGAAAAATTCCGTGCGCGCGATGGCCGCCTCGATGCGGCCATCCTCGTCGCCGCCATCGAGACCCCAGACGCGGGCCGCGTATTGCAGCAGCTTGGCGCGCTTGGACTGCTTGCGCACGCGCAGCATGCTGGGCAGGATGATGGCCAGGGTTTGCGCATGGTCGAGCTCGTACAAGGCCGTCAATTCGTGGCCGATGGCATGCGTGGACCAGTCCTGTGGCACACCCACGCCGATCAGGCCGTTCAAGGCCAGGGTGGCGCTCCACATCACGTTGGCGCGCACGTCGTAGTCGTCCGGCTGCGACAGGGCTTTCGGGCCTTCCTCGATCAGGGTCAATAAAATGCCTTCGGCGAAGCGGTCCTGCACGGACGCGTTCACAGGGTAGGTCAAATACTGTTCCATCACATGCGCGAACGCGTCGACGACGCCATTGCCCACCTGGCGCAACGGCAAGGTGAACGTCTTCGACGGGTCCAGCACGGAAAATTTCGGATACACCTTGCGGCTCATGAACGAGCGCTTTTCCTGCGTGGCCTTGCGCGTGATCACGGCCGAACCATTCATTTCGGAACCCGTGGCCGGCAAGGTCAAGACCGTGCCGAAGGGCAGGGCGGCCTCGACGATCTTGCCGCCTTTCGCCAGGATGTCCCACGCCTCGCCCTCATGCAGGGCGGCGGCGGCGATGAACTTGGTGCCGTCGACCACGGAACCGCCGCCCACGGCCAGCAGGAAATCGATGCGCTCGCTTTTCACCATGGCCACGGCCTGCATCAGGGTTTCATAGCTGGGATTGGGTTCGATGCCGGCAAATTCCAGCAGGGTATGGCCGGCCAGCGCCGCCTTGACTTCATCGTAGACGCCGTTCTGCTTGATGCTGCCGCCGCCGTAGGTCATCAGGACCCGCGCCTGCGGCGGGATCAGGCCGGCGATGGCGGCGATCTGGCCCTGGCCGAAGAGGATTTGCGTCGGATTGTAAAAGTCGAAATTGAACATGGGGCTCCTGCCGCTGAGGTTTAGGCTGTTGCTGAGCCATGATTATGGCCGAATGGGTGGAAACGTGTCGTCGACGCTTGAGCTTTTCGCCTGCGCGGTGGAGAATGCAGCCGATATCACCACCACGCGAAAAGGAATGTGCATGACCACCGTCCCACTGGAAGAAGCGGGCTTGCCCGCCACCGCGCTCGACATGCACCGCGCCATCGGCGCCACCATCGCCGCGCTGCAGGCGCTGGACTTGAACAGCCAGCGCTTCGAGGCGTGCACGGACCCGGAACTGCGCCGCGTGCTCGCGCATGCGGGCGACACCAGCCGCAAGGAAGCGGCCATGCTGCTCGAATGGATGCGCCGCCGCGACGCGCGCCTGGATGCGGCCATGAAGGAAGCGCTGTTCAAGGCGGGGCCGATTGTTGCCCAATATCACTATGACGAGAAAATATTGTAACTATTGGTTTGTTGCTGTGGCGTACCATACGCCACATTCGCCGCGTTTCGCGTAGACTGTGCCCCGAACACGATTTTGGGGGAGTTTACAGAGATGAAATCATTACCATACCGAGAAGGCAGCTGGTTTGCCGTGCCCTTGCCGGGCGGCGGCTATGCCGTCGGCGTGGTGGCGCGCAGGGCGCCTGCCGGGCGCATCATGCTGGCGTATATGTTCGGGCCGAAGCGCGACAGCTTGCCTGCGCTGGAAGAGTTGGAAGGCTTGCGGCCGGAACAGGCCGTGCGCCGCCTGCGCACGGGCGACATGGCCCTGCTCAACGAGCGCTGGCCCCTGCTGGGCGACAGTCGCCACTGGGAACGCGACGACTGGCCCATGCCGGCCTTTATCCGCCGCAATGAATCCCTGCAGCGCGCCTGGCGCGCCAGCTATGCGGATGCGGATCCCGCCAAGTTGAACCGTGAGGAATCGATCCCCTTCGACACGCCGGGCATGGAAAGCGATTCCCTGTACGGTTACGGGGCGACGGAATTGTTGATGAATAAATTGCTGGCGCAGGAGCAGGCGTCCGCTTGACCGTTGTCGGGCGGCGTAGGTCGGATTACGCGAGGCAAGGCCTCGCTAATCCGACCTACGCCGCTGGCAAGCTGATCTGAAACGCCAGGCCGCCGCCTTCGCGGTTGCGCACTTGTAAGTCAGCGCCATGGCGCAGCAGCACGCGGTCGACGATGGCCAGGCCCAGGCCGGCACCATTTGCTTGCCCGCGCGCCGTGTCGAGACGGGTGAACGGTTTCAACAGTTGCTCGATCTTTTCCGCCGGCACGCCCGTGCCGTGGTCCTGTATCTCGAGGATGACCTTTTTCGCGCCGTGGCTGGTGCGCACCTGGCAGGCGATGTCGATTTCCGTCACGTCGCTGCCGGGCGTCTTGCCATAGCGGCGCGCATTCTCGATCAGGTTGTTGAGTACGCGGCGCAGGTCGGTGGGATTGCCCATCGCATGCGCGCCGTCGGCGATGCTGGCGTTGATCTTCACGTCCGGTAGGCGCATCGCTTCGCGTGTCATGTCGGTCAGCAGGCCGCTCAGGTCGACATCGGTGAAGCTCGATGCTTCCGTCGGCTTGGCATAGTCGAGGAACTGGCCGATGATGGCGTCCATTTGCCCGATATCGGACTGGATGCCTTCGCGCGCCTCGTCCGACAGGTTCGCCATTTCCACCTCCAGCTGCATGCGCGCCAGCGGCGTGCGCAAGTCGTGCGAAATGCCGGCCAAAATCACGGCGCGGTCCGATTCCACCTGTTTCAGGTCGTCGACCATCTGGTTGAAGCTGCGGTTCGCCTCGATGATTTCGATCGGGCCCTTTTCCGGCAGCGGCGCCGGCTGCTTGCCCTTGGCGATGTCGCGCGCAGCCGCCGTCAAACGCGACAGCGGCAGATTGATCAGGCTGGAAATGATGGCCGCGCCCAGCAGGGACAGCAGCGACACCAGGCTGGCCCAGCCCAGCCACTGGAAGCCCGTCAGGCCGCGCAGGCGCTCGCGGTCCAGCATCAGCCAGTACTCATCGTCGTCGATCTTGAAGCTGACCCAGAAGCCGGCCACGCCGTTGACGCGCGCGGAAAAGCGCGTGTCCTTGCCCAGCTTGGCCTTCACCAGCGCCTCGATGTCGGGCATCAGGTAATTGTCGGGCGGCGGCTCGATGCGGTCGTCCTCTTCCAGCGAGAAGATGCGGATGCCTTCATTGCTGACGAGGTCGAACAGCAGCTCGCGCCGCAGCTCGGGAGCCGAGTGCGTCAGTGCCGCATGCGTGATGGTGACGACGGAAATGATCTGTGCGGAAATCTGCTGCGCCTGCGGCTCGCGCTGGATGACGGAAATCATGCCGATCCAGGTGATCATGCTGACCGTGGTCAGGGTGCCGAGCAGCAAAAAGGTGCGCCAGAACAGGCCGCTTTTCAGCCGCGCCAGGCTGATATCGGGAACAAGCTTCATCATGCCTCGCCTGCGATCAGCGCGGCTGTCCGTCCGGGATGAAGACATAACCGAGGCCCCACACGGTCTGAATGAACAGCGGGCTCGATGGATCGGGTTCGATGAGTTTACGCAGGCGCGAGATTTGCACGTCCAGGCTGCGGTCGAACACTTCGTATTCGCGGCCGCGCGCCAGTTCCATCAGTTTCTCGCGCGACAGCGGCTGGCGCGCATGGCGGGCAAACACTTTTAGCACGGAAAATTCACCGGTCGTCAGCGGCACCGTTTCGCCATTCTTTTTCAGGGTGCGTGTGCCCAGGTCCAGCACGAAGTCGCCGAATTCGAAGGTTTGCGGCGTTTCCGATGGCGCGCCCGGGATTTCATCGGGACCCTTGCGGCGCAGCACGGCGCCGATGCGGGCCACCAGCTCGCGCGGATTGAACGGTTTCGGCAGGTAATCGTCGGCACCCATTTCCAGGCCCACGATGCGGTCCACGTCCTCGCCCTTGGCCGTCAGCATGATGATCGGCGTCTGGTCGCCCGCGCCGCGCAGGCGGCGGCAGATCGACAGGCCGTCTTCGCCCGGCAGCATCAAATCGAGCACCAGCAGGTCGTAGCGTTCGCGCAGCCACAGCTTGTTCATGGCCGTCGCGCTCTCTGCCGTGAAGACATTGAAGCCCTGTTCGGTCAGGTAGCGCCGCAGCAGGTCGCGCAGGCGCACATCGTCATCGACCACCATGATTTTTGCCTGGTGGCCGTGGATCGATTGCGTTGTTGTATTGCTGCCGGAAGTGGAGGTTGTGGTCATTTAAGGTGTCGTGTTATCTTATATTAGTTGCTATAGTAACGCCTCGCGCGGCGTCGGCAAGGGGCTGTGGCGACCCATTACAAAGTGTTACAAACTTTACCCAATTACTCTTACTGCACCGTGTAAAGCATCATACACTGGGGCCACAGTGGAAATCAGCTTTAGTTTATACGGCATCGCGGAAGAGGAACCCAATGAATATCTTTACTAAAAAAATTCACGCCGCTCCCAGCGCAGCTATCGCCGCACGTACGGCTGTGCTGTCCGCATTTGCCGTTTGCTCCGTGTTTGCCGCCAGCCTGGCGTCAGCGCAAAACCAGCCGCCGCCACGCCGTGACGACCAGCAGCAAATGCAGGCCCAGCGGTATGAACAGGTACAGCGCAGTAATAGCAATGATACGCGACTGCGCGAACAGCGTGACGCACGCAGTTTCGAGACGCGCGCCGAAGAGCAGCGCCGCGCCAGCGATGGCGCCGACGCCTCGCGCCGCACGGGCCGCATGACGCCCGACGAGCGCCGCGACCTGCGCCGCCAGATCAATGAAGTGGGCCAGGATATTTACTCCAACCCGCCGCGCCGCTAGGCAGCCATCCCCCTCCGACAGGGCCATCTCGCAAGACATGGCCCTGTTTGCATCTGGCCGCCAACATTGTTGCTCAGTCAGGCACACGGCCCCGCCCCGTGATATTGTTCTAACGCAATGAGGAAATTCTCGGTTTTTGGGGAGGCAAGTGGTGAGCGACGACGACACACCCGTTCCTGATGCGGCCCCCGCAGGCGGCTTGCCGCACGGCCTGCTCCAGCGCGACGACGGCGTGTTCCTTGACCTGTCGCTGGCGCCGGCGCAGCTGCGCGCCGCCGTCGGCCAGTTGTTCCAGTCGGGCCTGCTGCTGGCCGGCCTCGATTACGCGTTGTTCCTGCTGACCCTGTTCCATGCCCCCACTCCCCGCGCCGCGCCCAAGGGCGACGCCTTGCTGCGCATCGCCGCCAGCGTGGCGCCATTCCCGCCGCCGCGCCGCGCGCTGTATCAACAGGTCAAGATCCGCGGCGACAGCGCCGAGTTTTACTTTGAAACCTTGTCCGCTGATGCGGATGGCCAGGTGCCGGCGCGCCGCGAGTTTGACGAGCTGGTGGCCGACCTGTGGTGCAAGGGCGTGCACTACGGCATCGATGGCGCGGCCGTGCGCGGCATGCTCGCCAGCGGCAAGGCCGAGCGCATCACGGTGGCGCGGGTGCTGCCGCCGCAGCCGGGGCGCGACGCCCAGCTGGTGGAAGTGTCGCAAGGCATGCACCGCGACGATGCGCCGCGCGAACGCTCCGATGGCCGCCTGGATTTGCTCAGCTTCAAGAATCGCTTTCCGCAAGTGAAAAAGCACGCGCGCCTGCTGCGTCTGCTGCCGGGCATGCCCGGCTTGCCTGGCTACGACCTGGCCGGCACGCTGCTGCCGCCGCCCGCGCCGCTGGAACTGGACCTGGCCACGGTGGCGGGGCCGGGCACGGCCGTCGAGCATTTTAGCGATGGCGATTTCCTCGTCGCCACGCAAGATGGCTATGTGAATGTCGATGAGCACGGCAAGATGTCGATCGAAAACAAGATCGTCAGCCGTGAAGGCGTCAGCAGCCGCACGACGGGCAATCTGAAGCTGCGCGCCGCCTACGAGGAGTATGGCGAAGTGCAGGAGCAGCGCCAGCTCGACGGCAGCGACATCACCATCCATGGCGACGTCTACGGCCACTTGCACTCGCATGGCGGGCTGATCCTGTTGCAGCGCAACCTGGTGGGCGGCACGGCCTTCAATGAGCATGGCGACGTGCGCGTCGAGGGCGTCGCGTCCGGCTCCGTGCTGCAGGCGCTGAGCGGCGAAGTGCATGTGAAGCGCGCGGAAAGCTGCGTCATCGCCGGCACGCGCGTGGTGATCGACAGCGCCAGCAATTGCGAGATCATTGCCGACGAGGTCGTCATCGAACTGGCCGAAGGCTGCGCCGTGGCGGCGCGCACCATCCGCATCGGCAGCGCCGGTCCCCGCAAGCAGGTGGAGATGCTGCTGTTCCCGCTGGTACCCGATTTGAGCGCCCTGGAGCAAAAGATTGCGGACAGCCTGGCCAAGGCCGCGCACTACCAGCAGCTGCAGCACAAGCGCCAGCAGGAAATCGACGCCATCGCGCAATTGCCCGAGGTGCGTAATTACCTGACCCTGGCGGGCCAGCTGCGGCGCGGCGAATTGCAGCTGCAGCCTGCGCAACAGCTGCAGTACGACAAGCTGGCGGCGCGCATCGCGCCCGTGCTGAAGGAGGTGGCGCGGCTGCGCGTGGAAGTGAAACAGTCGGAAATCCTGCAGGCGCAGATGCTGGCCCTGGTGGCGCAAGTGCGCCAGGAGCGTCAGGCGACGGCCGGCCAGTCGCGCTGCAGCGTGGGCCTGGTCGATGGCGAAACGGCAGTGCGCACCCTGGTCGTGCCGCCCGGACCGGCCAAGGTCTACGACCGGCCGCCGAAAGAAATCAAGGCCTTGCTGCGCAGCGCCACGCCGGCCACGCAGAGCGTGTTTGCCGACAGCACGGGCAGCCTGGACTGGACTTACCAGCCACCACCCTGATCAGTCGATCACCTTGCCGCGCGACTGTTTCAGCACGCTGTGCGTGCTCTTGCTGTCGAGGCGGCGCCGCTGCGAGCTGCGCGTGGGCTTGGTGGCGCGCCGCACGGCGGGCAGGAAAGTCACGCTGTCGATGATTTCCTGCAGGCGCCGCAACGCTTCTTCCTTGTTCTGCTCCTGGCTGCGCGACTGCTGCGCCTTGAGCACCAGCACGCCATCCTTGCTGATGCGGCTGTCGCGCAGGGCCAGCAGCCGTTCCTTGTACGCTTCCGGCAGCGACGAGGCGGCGATGGGGAAGCGCAAATGGATGGCGCTGGACACCTTGTTGACATTTTGCCCGCCCGGGCCCTGGGCGCGGATGGCGGAAAATTCAACTTCAGCGGGATTGACGAGGTGTTGCATGGCCTGCCTGTGGGGAGTGATGTGGGTATTGTAAGGGAAGATGGCTGCGCCGGCGCAAGGCCGGGCGCTGAGATCAGGCTGCCTTCCGGGAAAGTTGATGTTTCTCAACGCTGGCGGCGGCGATGCTGGTTAGCATGGGGCCAACGTTGCGCCACTGCGCATCCTGGCAGCGCCTACCGGATGAAAGGAATACCATGCAGCCGACGACCACGCCTGGCGCCACAACGGCCCAATATCTGACGCAGTACTTGAGCTTCCGGCTGGGCGGTCTGGAATACGGCCTCGATTACCGCTGCGTGCGGGAATTGCGTCCGCTGAAGGAACTCGACCGCTTTTCCTCGGAAGGGGAAGTACTGCACAGCGTGGCTGTCTCGCGCGGCGTGATCATCCCTATCGTCGACATGCGCGCCGCGTTCGGCAGCGCCCACGGCACGCCCGACCCGGCCACCGACGTGATCATCTTGCAGCTGAGCAATGGTGTGATGGGCATGGTGGTCGATGGCGTCACCGACATCGTCAGCCTGGCCCCCGCCGACATCGCCGACGTGCCCGGCCTGGGCGAGGCGGAAGCCGATTATCTGCTGGGCCTGGGCACGGTGGCGGGGCGCCGCCTGATCCTCGTCGACATCGACCGCCTGATGGCCATCCGCAGCCCCAGCCCCATGCAGGTGGCCTAAAAAAAAGACGACCGGGGAGTCGTCTTTTTGTCTTGCGTTAGCCGAGTTTCTCTAACTGATCCTGCAGATCGAGCCATTCCGCTTCCAGCTGCGCCAGGTCCTTGGTGAAGAAGGTCTGGTCGGCCAGCAATTGCTTCAGCTTGGCCTTGTTGGCGGCGTCATAGATGGTCGGCTCGCCCAGCTTGGCGTCGGTTTCCGCCTTTTGCGCATTGCGCTTGGCGATCTGCTCTTCCTGGCGCTTGAGCTTGTTTTCGATCGGCTTGCGCAGGGCGGCCGCTTTCTGGCGCTCTTCCGCTTCCTTGCGCTTGTCGCGCACGGGCGCGGCGGGGGCAGGGGCGGCGGCTACTGGCGAAACGACAGGAAAGTCCGTCTTGTTGGCCTTGCCTGCGGCTGGCAGCACGTCCGTACCCTTGCCCAGCTTGGTCTTGAACAGCCAGTCCTTGTAGTCGTCCAGGTCGCCGTCGAACGGCTGCAGCTTGCCGTCGGCAACGATGATGAATTCGTCGGTGGTGGCGCGCAGCAAGTGGCGATCATGGGATACGACGACCAAGGTGCCTTCGAACTGGGCCAGCGCTTCCGTCAGCGCTTCGCGCGTTTCCAGATCCAAATGGTTGGTCGGTTCATCGAGCAGCAGCAGGTTAGGACGCTGCCAGACGATCAGGGCCAGTGCCAGGCGGGCTTTTTCGCCGCCCGAGAACGGCGCGATCGAAGCGGTGACCATGTTGCCCGGGAAATTGAAGCCGCCCAGGAAGTTGCGCAGTTCCTGCTCGCGCACGGTCGGGGCGATCTTGGCCAGATGCCACAGCGGCGATTCGTCGTGGCGCAGCATTTCCACCTGGTGCTGGGCGAAGTAGCCGATGTTCAAGCCCTTGCCCATGGTGGCGTCGCCCGTCAGTGGCATCAGTTCGCCGGCGATGGTCTTGATCAGCGTCGATTTGCCGGCGCCGTTCTGGCCCAGGAGGCCGATGCGCTGGCCGATCTGCAGCGAAAACTTGATGCCGTTGACGATGGTCTTATGCGTGATTTCGCCCGTCGCTTCGTTCTCGATCTTGTAGCCCGCATCGACGTCTTCCATCACCAGCAGCGGATTCGGTGCGCTCAAAGGCTCGCGGAACTCGAAAGAGAATTCGGCGGCGGCGCGCAAGGGCGCCAGCTCTTCCATCTTCGCCAGCGCCTTCATGCGGCTTTGCGCCTGGCGCGCCTTCGACGCTTGCGCCTTGAAGCGGTTCACGAACGATTCCAGGTGGGCACGCTTGCGCTGCTGCTTTTCCAGCGCGCCGGCGGCCAGGATCATCTGCGCCGCGCGTTGGCGCTCGAAGCTCGAGTAGTTGCCCGAGTAGCGCTTCAGCTTGCGTTCGTCGATATGCACGACGACGTTGACCACTTCATCGAGGAAGTCGCGGTCATGGGAAATGATCAGCAAGGTGCCGGCGTAGCGTTTGAGCCAGTCTTCCAGCCAGATGATGGCGTCCAGATCCAAATGGTTGGTCGGTTCATCGAGCAGCAGCAGGTCGGATGGGCACATCAGCGCTTGCGCCAGGTTCAAACGCATGCGCCAGCCGCCGGAAAAACTCGCAACCGGTTGCTGCATCTGGTCCAGGGTAAAGCCCAGGCCCAGCAGCAATTGCTCGCCGCGCGACTGCACGGTATACGCGTCGGCATCGGCCATGGCGCTGTAGATTTCGCCGATGGCGATACCGTTTTCCGACGTGGCCGGCTCCGCTTCCAGGCGCGCCAGTTCCGCTTCCAGTTTGCGCAGGGTGATGTCGCCATCGATCGCGTAGTCGAGCGCGGCACGGTCCAGCGGCGGCGTTTCCTGCGCCACGTAAGCCACGCGCCATTTGGCCGGGAAATCGATCTCGCCCTGGTCAGGGTGCAATTCGCCGCGCATCATGGCGAACAGGCTCGATTTGCCCGCGCCATTGGCGCCGATCAGGCCGATCTTGTCGCCCGGATTGAGGGTGACATCGACTTGTTCGAGCAACGGTTTGATGCCGCGCATCAGGCTTACTTGTAGGAAACGTATCATTTTTTTCTTTGTAAAGGCTGGGAATGAACCCGCGCCGTAAAATTCAGGTAGGTCGGATTAGCGTAGCGTAATCCGACAAGTGGCCGCTGCCCGTCGGATTACGCCCTGCGGGCTAATCCGACCTACCAAGTCGATTAAACCAGCTTGAGCTGCTCGGCCGTCAGCAGGAATACCATGTCGTCGCCGGCGCTCGTCGTCAGCCAGGTCAGGCCCAGCTCGCCGAAAGCCGCTTCCGCGTAGGCGCGTTCGTTGCCGATTTCAATCATCAGGATGCCGTCGTCCGTCAGGCGCTCGGCCGCGCCGGCGATGATCTTGCGCACCAGATCCATGCCGTCGCTGCCGCCGTCGAGGGCGATTTGCGGCTCGGCCAGGTATTCCTGGGGCAGGGCGCCCATCGATGCGGAATTCACGTACGGCGGGTTGCTGATGATCAAATCGTATTTCTTGGCCGGCACGTTGGCGTACAGGTCCGATTCGATCAGGTTGACGCGGTCCTGCAATTTGTACGTGTCGACGTTGCGCTTGGCCACGGCCAGCGCGTCGGCGGAAATGTCCACGGCGTCGACTGCGGCGTTCGGGAAGGCGTCGGCCATCATGATGGACAGGCAGCCCGAGCCGGTGCACAGTTCCAGGATGTTTTCCACGGCTTCCGGTTCCGCCACCCATGGCGAGAAGTATTCAGGGATCAGCTCGGCGATGAAGGAGCGGGGCACGATCACGCGCTCGTCGACATAAAAATTGTACGTGCCCAGCCAGCCTTCCTTGGTGATGTAGGCGGCCGGCACGCGGTCGATGCTGCGGCGGTCGATGACCGTCATCACGCTGGCCACTTCCGATGGCAGCAGCTTGGCGTCGAGGAAAGGTTCGAGCTTGTCAAGCGGCAACTTCAACGTGTGCAGGATCAGATAGGCCGCTTCGTCGAACGCTTCGGCGCTGCCGTGGCCGAAAAACAGCTTGGCGGTATTGAAACGGGTAACGGCGTAGCGCAGCAGGTCGCGTGGCGTGGAAAACGGGTTCGGGGTCATGGCATTCTCGAAAAGACGGTGTTCTGGCCCGCCGTGACGGGCCTCGGTATTCTGCTTCAGGCGGGCAGCAAATGCTCCAGCGTGCGCCGGTAAATATTCTTCAGGGGATCGATGTGGCGCAGTTCGATGTGCTCGTCGATCTTGTGAATACTGGCATTGGGCGGCCCGAATTCTATCACTTGAGGGCAGATTTGCGCGATAAACCGGCCATCCGAGGTGCCGCCCGTGGTCGACAGCGCCGTCGCGATGCCCGTTTCTTCCAGGATGGCGGACGACAGCGCATCGCTCAAGGTGCCGCGCGGCGTGAGGAAGGGCAGGCCGCTCAGGGTCCACTGCAAGTCGTACTGCAAGTCGTGCTGGTCGAGGATGGCGTGCACCCGCTCCTGCAGGCTTTCCGCCGTGCTGGCCGTGGAAAAGCGGAAATTGAAGTCGATCACCATGTCGCCGGGAATAACGTTATTGGCGCCCGTGCCCGCATTGATGTTGGACATTTGCCACGAGGTCGGCAGGTAATATTCGTTGCCCGCATCCCACTTTTCCTCGACCAGGTCGGCCAGCGCCTGCGCCGCTTCGTGGATGGGGTTCTGCGCCAGGTGCGGATAGGCGATATGGCCTTGCACGCCCTTGATCGTCAGGCGGCCCGACAGCGAACCGCGGCGGCCATTCTTGATCATGTCGCCCAGCTGCGCGCTCGACGTCGGCTCGCCCACCAGGCAATAGTCGATCTGCTCGCCGCGCGCTTTCAGTTTGTCGCAGACGATGACGGTGCCATCCGTGGCCGGGCCTTCCTCGTCGCTGGTGATCAAAAAGGCGATCGAACCCGTGTGGTCGGGCGTGGCGGCGATGAATTCCTCGCAAGCGACCACCATGGCGGCGATCGACGTCTTCATGTCGGCTGCGCCACGGCCGTACAGCTTGCCGTCGCGGTGGGTGGGGATGAACGGTTCCGAGCGCCATTGCTCGACAGGCCCCGTGGGCACCACGTCCGTATGGCCGGCAAAGACGAACACGGGCGAGGTGGTGCCGCGGCGCGCCCACAGATTGGTGACGTCGTTCGACTGTATCGTCTCGCAGACAAAGCCCAGCGGCGTGAGGATGTCGATCAGGTGCTGCTGGCAGCCCTTGTCATCGGGCGTGACCGAAGACAGGGCGATCAGTTTTTCGGTCAGGGCGAGGGTTTTGGAGGTGGTCATGGGTAAGGTCGTGCCGGCAACAGCGTTCCGGTGGTCAACTAAGTATGGTTACAGCGAGAAAAGGGTCTTGTATTGCGCATCCGAAAACGCCACGCTGAACTTGCCATCCTTGTCCAGCACGGGGCGCTTGATGATGGACGGGTTTTCCAGCATCAGTTCCACGGCGCTGGCCGCATCGGTGATCGAAGCTTTGCGCTCGTCGGACAGGGCGCGCCAGGTCGTGCCTTTCCTGTTGACCAGCACATCCCACGGCAATTGCTGCAGCCACGCCTCGACGGTGGCGCGTTCCAGGCCCTGCTTCTTGAAGTCGTGGAAAGTGAAATCGCGTTGCTGCGCGGCCAGCCAGGTGCGGGCCTTTTTGACGGTATCGCAGTTGGGGATACCGTAGAGTGTAATGGTCGTCATGGGTAGGGCCAAGGGGAATGAATGCGGTTCGCTTGATCGCGGCGCTTGCGCCAGGACAAAATGCGATGGTAGCCGACATTATACAGTCGATGCGGAGTCGATGCGGCAGTGCAACACGGCCCCGTGATTCCCCTACACGGGCCGTGGCGCCGCCTTGCTTGACTCCGCCGGACCGAAATGCAGGCCCAGCCGCAGGGCCAGGGCGCGCAGGGCGCCGCTTTCCTGCAGGTGCAGGGCCAGCGCGATGTGGCCGTCCGGGCGCACGAGGTAGGCCGCGTCGCGGCCCAGGCCGGCCAGCTTGGCGGCCACGTTATAGGTATAGCAATGCACGGGCAGTTTCAGCACGCGCGCTTCGTCCAGCAGTTCGGGCGCCGGCTCGCCGTAGACGTGCAATTGCCACGCCATGCTGCGCAGGGCGATGAAATTGTCTTGCGTGCCATCGGAGAACCATGGCAGGCGGTCGCCGCCGCGCAGGTATTGCGCATGGCCCGCGGACAGGGCGCTGTCTTCATAGCTGATCTGGATTTGTGACACGGTCTGGAACAGCAGCCGGCGCGCGCGCCCGAAGCCGGAGAGGAAGGGCAGCGCGTGCGGCACCAGCCAGCGCCGGAGGAATTGCCCGGCCATGCCTTGCGCGACGATGGCCTGGAAGGCGCGGTCGGTGGTGGCGACGAGCTTGCGGGCAAACACGCTGCGCTCGCTTTCATAGGTGTCGAGCAGGGCGTCGTTGCCTTGTCCCCGCAGCTTTTGCGCCAGTTTCCAGGCCAGGTTGACGGCGTCGCCCAGGCCCGTGTTCATGCCCTGGCCGCCCACGGGGCTGTGCAAATGGGCCGCGTCGCCGAGGATGAAGCAGCGCCGTTCGCGAAACTGCGCCGCCACCCGGTGATGGACTTTATAGGTGGAAAACCAGTTCACGTGCTCGACCCGGATATTCAGCAAGGCTTGTACCTGTTCCCGCACGTCGTCGAAGATGGGCGCCGGCGCGCCATCGGGCACATCGGGCAGGATGCCGATCAGGCGCTGCATGCCGCTGGTGCGCACGGGCAGCATCAGCGCAAATGCGTTCGCGCCCAGGTGGGCGTGCAAATCCGTGTTGTTGCCGGCCACTTGCGCATCGGCCACGTAATACAGGTGGTCGTAGGTGCCGCCAGAGAACTCGAAGCCGGCGATCTCGCGCACGGTGCTGCGGGCGCCGTCGCAGCCGCAGATGTAGTCAAACGTGCAATATTGACGTTCGCCTTCCTTGAGCAGAATGGCTTGCACTTCGCTATCGTCCTGCGTCCACAGGTCCAGCGCCACGTTCCATTCCACGTGCACGCCGGCCGCCGCCAGCTTGCTGATCAGGAAGCGTTCATGCTCGTCCTGGGGCAGGCTCAGCACGAAAGGGTAGGGGCTCAAGCCTTCGCCGATCTCGCCCAGCGCCAGTTTCACCAGCTCCTCGCCCCCTTCATGGATGTGCACGGCATTGATCTTGATGCCCAGCTGCACCAGCTCGTCGGCAAAGCCCAGCTGCTGGTAAAACTCCAGGGTGCGCGCATGCACGGCCATGGCCCGCGACGCCTGCCCGGGGCCGCTGTTCTTGTCGATGATGCGGCAATCGACGCCATGGCGCGCCAGGCGCAAGGCAAGCATGAGGCCGGTAGGACCGGCGCCGACGATCAGGACGGGAGGAGTATGCATGCCATCCAGTATAGGACAGGATGGCGTAAGGCTGCGGGACGATTGGAGAGGGTGCTCAGGCGCTGTTCAGGAGATGCGCGGCGCCGGCAATGGCGCCAATCTGACTGCTTCGCAGTTTTTTCAGCGTTGCAAATTGCGCGCCTGCTTCATCTATCCGATAGTCCTTGAGCAGAGTCCCCTGCGCGTCCCACACTTGTTCCTGGATACATATTCCGAGTTCATAGTGGCCATCGGATTTGCGTGCACCATTGTCATGCCATTCACGGGCCGTGCCATGTAGCGCATTCAGGGCAAACCATTCTTCGAGAATAAGTCTGCTTGCAGCCGACCATTGCCGGGAGATCCCGCTTTTTTGGCCATCAATAAAACTGGTTTCTGTTATTAATATGCCATTATAATCGTTTTCAAATGCCACGCCGCTAAACGGCTTGCCGGTGTAGCACATCAGCAGGAAATCCTCTGATGGTTCCAACGCTTCGTAATCGACTCTGGACATGCTTTACCTTCAACAAGTGTTGCGCCGGGGTGGACGGAAACGACAATGTCCCGCCGGGGCGGGACATTCAGGGGGCTACGTGCGCCTTGCGGCGCAGTATTTAGATGCCGCGCAGCAACTCGTTGATGCCGGTCTTGGCGCGCGTCTTCGCATCCACGCGCTTGACGATCACGGCGCAGTACAGCGAGTACTTGCCGTCTTCCGATGGCAGGTTGCCCGAGACCACGACGGAGCCGGCTGGCACGCGGCCGTACGTGACTTCGCCCGTGGCGCGGTCGTAGATCTTGGTCGACTGGCCGATGTACACGCCCATCGAGATGACCGAGTTTTCTTCGACGATCACGCCTTCGACGATTTCCGAGCGGGCGCCGATGAAGCAGTTGTCTTCGATGATGGTCGGGTTCGCTTGCATCGGTTCCAGCACGCCGCCGATGCCGACGCCGCCGGACAGGTGGACGTTCTTGCCGATCTGGGCGCAGGAGCCGACGGTGGCCCAGGTGTCGACCATGGCGCCTTCATCGACGTAGGCGCCGATGTTGACGTAGGACGGCATCAGCACGACGTTCTTGGCGATGAAGCTGCCGCGGCGGGCGACGGCTGGCGGCACCACGCGGAAACCGCCCTTGGCGAAGTCTTCCTTGGTGTAATTGGCGAACTTGGTCGGGACCTTGTCGTAGAACTGCATCGTGCCATCCGATGGCAGGACGACGTTGTCTTCCAGGCGGAACGACAGCAGCACGGCTTTCTTGACCCACTGGTTGACGACCCAGTCGCCCGAGGTTTTTTCCGCCACGCGGATGCTGCCGTTGTCCAGGCCATTGATGACGTGGGACACGGCGTCGCGCAGTTCGGCCGTGCCGTTGCCTGGATTGATCTCGGCGCGGTTTTCCCAGGCCTGGTCGATGATGGTTTGCAGTTGTTGGCTCATGATGATGTCTTGTTTATGTAGGGGTTGATGCGGATGCGGAAAGCTGCTGGCAGAATTTTACTATGCGTAAGGCCGCTTCCAGCCCTTCGGCCGTTTCGGCCACCAGGGCCATGCGGATGCGGTTGCGTCCCGGATTGATGCCGTGCGCGTCGCGCGCCAGGTAGCTGCCAGGCAATACCGTGACATTATATTCGGCGTACAGGCGTTGCGCGAATTGCGTGTCGGACAGTCCCGTGCGGCTGACGTCGGCCCACAGGTAGAAGCCGGCGTCCGGCAATTGCACGTCCATCACCGCTTGCAGCAACGGCGTGATGGCGTCGAACTTGGCGCGGTACTTGGCGCGATTTTCCTCGACATGGGTTTCGTCGTTCCAGGCCGCGACGGAGGCCGCCTGCACGGCAGGGCTCATGGCGCCGCCGTGGTAGGTTCGGTAGAGCAGGAATTTTTTCAGCACTTCCGCGTCGCCCGCAACGAAGCCCGAGCGCATGCCCGGCACGTTCGAGCGCTTCGACAGGCTGGAAAACACCACCAGGCGCGCGTACGGGCGTTCGATGGTGGACAGGCCCAGCATGTGCGCCGCCTGCAGCGCGCCCAGCGGGGGCGTGTCGCCGTGGTAGATCTCGGAATAGCACTCGTCGGCGGCGATGACGAAATCGTAGCGCTCGGACAGGGCGAACAGGTGTTCCCAGTCCGTCAGGGTCAGCACGGCGCCCGTCGGGTTGCCGGGCGAACACAGGAACAGCAGCTTGACCTTTTCCCATACGCTGGCCGGCACGCTGTCGTAGTCGCAGCCGAAATTGCGCGCCGGGTCGGAATTGACGAAATATGGTTCGGCGCCGGCCAGGTAGGCCGCGCCTTCATAGATCTGGTAAAACGGGTTCGGGCTGATCACGAGCGAACGGGCCGACGGATCGATCACCGTTTGCGCCAGCGCAAACAGCGCTTCGCGCGAACCGTTCACGGGCAGGATTTGCGTGGCAGGATTGAGCTTGGGGATACCGTAGCGGCGCTCCAGCCACCCGGCGATGGCGCTGCGCAAGGCTTCCGAACCGATGGTGGTCGGATAGCTGGCCAGGCCATGGATATTGTCGGTCAATGCCTGCTCGATGAAGACTGGCGTCGGATGCTTGGGTTCGCCCATGCCCAGGCTGATGGGCGCATACTCGGGATTGACCGTCACGCTGGCAAACAGCTGGCGCAGCTTTTCAAATGGATATGGTTGCAGTTTAGCAAGAAGTGGATTCACGGAACGGACCAGGGCAAGAGTGGGAAGACAATGTGGCTTAGTAATGGCTGAATAATGGCTGAGCCAATGCTTGGCGCGGCAGACTTGATGCCGGTCAAATAATAAGCTGCGTCTTTCATTATAGCCGTCCTCGCGGGCCCGCTGTGCAAGCCGCATCGGCCTGACCGCTGCCCGGCTGGTTCATGCATGCCATGCCGGGGAGTGCCGCAGCATGGCGCGGCAAGGTAAAATACGCTATGTCTACCTTACTTCCCACCCTGCTTGCTATTGAAACCTCGTCCGAACTGGCCTCCTGCGCCTTGTTGCGCGGCGATGCCGTTCTGTCCCGTTCGTCGTCCGGCGTGCGCACCCATTCCCAGTCCATCTTGCCGATGGTGCAGGAATTGCTCGCTGAAGCTGGCGTGACCCTGGCCGACGTCGACGCCATCGCCTACGGCTCCGGCCCCGGCTCGTTTACGGGCGTGCGCACGGCCTGCGGCATCGCGCAAGGCCTGGCCTACGGCGCCAGCTTGCCCGTCGTGCCCGTCGTCACGCTCGACGCCATGGCGCTCGCATGCCACCAGCAGCATGGCGCGCAGCGCATCGTGACCGTGCTTGACGCCCGCATGGGTGAAGTGTACTGGGCGCAATATGATTATCAAGATGGCTTGCAAGCCGTGTTGCCGCCGGCCCTGAGCGCGCCGGCTGGCGTGGCGCCGCAAGGCGACGTCACCGGTTGTGGCAACGGTTTTAGTGCATACGCCGAAGCACTGGCCGCGCTGCCATGTGCCGCCAGCGCGGACGCGGCCATCATGCCGCACGCCGTGCAGGTGGCGCAGCTGGCGCGCATCGCCTTCGCGGCCGGCCGTTTCGTCACGGCGGCCGAGGCGCAGCCTTTGTATTTGCGCAACAAGATCGCCTACACGAGCGCGGAACGCCTCGACATGCAGGCTGCCAAGGCCGCCGCGGAGTCGGCGCAATGATGGAAGCGGGCCAGGACCGCGCTGCCGGCTGGGACTTGCTGCGCCTCGACTATCAGCCGATGCAGGAAGCGGACTTGGCGGAAGTGCTGGCGCTGGAACAGCGCGTGTATCCGCATCCCTGGACGCACGGCAACTTCGTCGATTCGCTCAAGAGCGGCTACCCGGCCTGGGTGCTGCGCGACGTCGATGGCACCTTGCTCGGCTACTTTTTGCTGATGCTGGTCGTCGATGAAGCGCACTTGCTCAACGTGGCCGTCGAGGGCGCCATCCAGGGGCAGGGACTGGGCCGCTTCCTGCTGAACCAGTCCTGCGCCTGCGCGCGCCAGCTGGGCATGGAATCGATGCTGCTGGAAGTGCGTCCGTCGAACGTGCGCGCGCTCGATATTTATCAGCGTTATGGATTTGAACAGATCGGCCGGCGCAAGGGATACTATCCGGCCAGCAACTCGCAACGTGAGGACGCCATCGTGATGCGTTATACCTTATGAGCCGCAGCGCCGTTTTCCTCGATGAAATGGGCGTCGGCCCCCTGTGGCGCTTGCGCCAGGGTGGCGCGCCCGAGGCCGTTGACGCCGTCGTCGAGGCTGCCGTGGAGATGGACGTCGCCGTGGTGCCACCTGCTGCCGAAGCCGTTGAAGCAGTGATGGAGGTGGTCGCCGAGGTGCAGGCCGAAGCGCCCGTCGCCGTGGCCGCCACGCCAGTTCCTGCCACGGAGTCGGACGACACGGCCTGGTTCGACGATGCGCCGCCACCGCCGCCCGCCAGACCGCTGAGCGATGCCGATATCGCCGCCCTCGACTGGGATGGCTTGACGGCCGCCGTCGCCAAGTGCGCGCGCTGCGACTTGTGCAAGACGCGCAAGGGCGTCGTCATGGGCCGTGGCGAGCGCCAGGCCGATTGGCTGATGCTGGCCAGCAGCCCCTCGCGCGCGGAAGAACGGGAAGGACGCGCCTTGCCGGGAGAGCAGGGCAAACTGCTCGACAATATGCTGAAAGCCATCGACCTCGATGCGGGTCGCGACGTGTACATCACGCATTTGCTGAAATGCCGTCCGCTCGACGAGGCGGGGCAGGAACGCTTGCCGACAGCAACCGAGTCGGCCGCCTGCCGCCCGTATTTTGAGCGCGAACTGGCCCTGCTGCAGCCGCGCACTATCTTGACGCTCGGTTCGATGGCCGCCGCCGGCATCCGTCCTGGCGAAAAACCCGTGCGCGGCACCGTGCGCCAGCTGGGCAATGCCTCGGTCGTGGCCACCTTCCATCCGGAAATGCTGCTGCAGGACGAGACGGGCAAGGCCAAGGCCCGCGCCTGGGCCGACCTGTGCCTGGCGAAAAGCACGCACGGTGATTCGCACGGTGATTGATGCGGCCGCCGGCACCTTCCAGGCCCGCTTCGAGCGCCGCTGGGGGCATCTGACGCACCCCCGGGTGCGCGCGCTGGCCTGGCTGCTCGATTCGCCCGACTTGCTGGATCCGGCCAGTCAGCATTGGGGCGGGCGCATCGCCAGCCTTGCGCCCGTCACGCCTTTTGTCGCGGCGTGGCTGGGAGCGCTGCAGGATGATCCGTCGCCGCTCGATGCGGCGCTGGGGCCGAAATTCTATTCCCGCCTGGGCCTGTATGCTGAAAAGCTGCTGGCCTTTTATTTTGAACAGCATGGACTGCTGCAGGCGCATGGCTTGCAGGTGCAAGTCAACCGCAGCGACACGGTGGGCGAGTTCGATTTCCTGCTGCGTGACGGAGATGGCTTGCTGCACTGGGAATTTGCCACCAAGTTCTACCTGCTCGAAGGCGCGCCCGATCCCGGCATTTTCAACCACTTGATCGGCCCGAACCTGGCCGATACTTTGGGCTTGAAGATGCGCAAGATTCTCGATAAGCAATTGGCCTTGTCCCGTCATCCGGCCGCGCAAACTCTGCTGACGCAGCCCGTGCGCGCGGCGCAGGCGCTGGTCAAGGGCTGGCTGTTCTATGCATCGGGCGCCACGCCCGTCATGGACGGCATTTCCCAGGAACACGGACACGGCTTCTGGTGCACGCCAACGCAATTGCCGGCGCGGCGCTATGTCGTGCTGCCGCGATTGCAATGGCTGGCGCCGTTCAAGGGGCGCGACGTGGAGGTGCTGGATGCCGATGCCTTGCGCGCGCAGTTGTTTGATCTGGCGCAACCGGTGATGGTGGCCATGGTAGATACTGTCGAAGGCTGGGAAGTGGAGCGCACGCGCGGTTTTGTCGTGCCGCCTGACTGGACGGAGCAGGCTGCCGCGCGGCGGCTGGCTGGTACGCTGCCAGCGTAATGCTGGGGTCAGTCGCTTTGCGATCGGAATGTATCCCATTGGGATACATTCCCCCGCCGGGACTCGGCGTCCCCGTCTGACCCCAGCCCTTGCTTGGGTTTAATGTTTCTGCTCGCCAATCAGAGAAAGATTGTCATGTTCCAGCTGGTTCAGCTTGTGCTTGCGCATGATCATGTACATGGTGCCGGCGACGAACAGGCCGAACAGGGTGATGATGATATTGAGCGGCAGGTGCAAACGGATCATGATCGAATACACGGCCAGCATGGTCAGAATCGACAGGTTTTCATTGAAATTCTGCACGGCGATGGAATGGCCCGCACTCATCAGCACGTGGCCGCGGTGTTGCAGCAATGCATTCATTGGCACGACGAAGAAGCCGGACAGGGCGCCGATGAGTATCAGCAGCGGGTAGGCGATCCACACGGAGTGTACTTGCGTCATCATCATGACGATCACGCCCATGGCGATGCCCAGCGGGATAACGGTCAGCGATTTGCGCAAGGGAATGAAACGCGCCGATAGCACGGCGCCGGCGGCCACGCCGATGGCGACCACGCCCACCAGGCTGGTCGCCTTGTCGAACGGCATGTTCAACGATTGCTTGGCCCATTCCAGCACGATCAGCTGCAAGGTGGCGCCAGCGCCCCAGAACAGGGTGGTCACGGCCAGGGTGATCTGGCCCAGCTTGTCTTTCCACAGGATGGAATAGCAATTGGCAAAATCGGTAATCAGTTTGATAGGATTGCGTTCCTGGTGCGCATACACGCAGCCCGTGTCGGGAATCTTCAGGTTGGCCAGGGTCGCCAGCACATAAATGCCGACCACCACGCACAGGGCCGCTTCCGTCTTGCTGGTGATGCCCGTATTGATCAGGGGGATGTCGATGGACAGCAGCATGTCGGACACGTGGCCGCTGACGAGCGCGCCACCCATGACGGTGCCGAGGATGATGGAGGTGACGGTCAAGCCTTCGATCCAGCCATTCGCCGCCACGAGCTTTTCCGGCGGCAGCAGTTCCGTCAGGATGCCGTACTTGGCGGGCGAGTACACGGCCGCGCCAAAACCGACGACGGCGTAGGCCAGCAGCGGATGCACATGGAAGAAGACGAGGGCGCAGCCGAAGATCTTGACCATGTTGGCGATGAACATGACCTTGCCTTTCGGCAGAGCATCCGCGAAGGCGCCGACAAAAGCGGCCAACAGCACGTAAAACAGCACGAACGACAATTTGAGCAGCGGCGTGATCCACGCCGGGGATTTCATGGACACCAATAAATCGACGGCGACAAAAAAGAGGGCGTTATCTGCCAGCGAGGAAAAGAACTGCGCCGCCATGATGGTATAAAAACCACGATTCATTCTGAATTGCCTGAAATCATATCTGGCTTGCTTTATACCACGAAAAAACGGCAAACCCCAAGTTTGCAAGGGGCTGCTTTGCATCGTCTTGCCTAAGCGAAGCTTAATTTTTCTGCCGTAGAAAAATACATCACATATGAGCATTTTGTAAATAATGTCCTCTGCACACGATCGTGGGCGTCTGCCGTGTCCGCGTACTGTGCATCCGGTAAAATACGGCTTTCCCACCCGCCGAGTGTCACGCATATGCCCAGGCCCCTCATCGCCACCATCCATCTCGATGCCATGCAACACAATCTGGCGCGCGCGCGTGCCGGTGCCCGCGGCGCCAACGTGTGGGCCGTCGTCAAGGCGAACGCCTACGGCCATGGCCTGGAACGGGCCATGCGGGGCTTTGCCGACGCCGATGGCCTGGCGCTGGTCGAGGTCGATTACGCCGTGCGCTTGCGTGAACTGGGCTGGACCAAGCCCATCTTGCTGCTGGAAGGTTTTTTTGACGCCAGCGATTTGCCTGTCATGGCGCAGCACAAGCTGAACGGCAGCGTGCATTGCGAAGAACAGATCGCCATGCTGGCAGCGGCGCGCTTGCCGCACGCCATCGATGTGCACCTGAAAATGAATACGGGCATGAATCGCCTGGGCTTCACGCCGCAAGCCGTGGCGGGGGCCTATGCGCGCCTGCGCGCCATGCCGCATATCGGCACGATCACCCTGATGACGCATTTCGCCAATGCGGACGAGGCGGGGGCCACGCGTTTGCCGCTGGCCCAGCAGATGCTGCGTTTTGAAGCGGGCGCGGCCAGCATTGGTACTGCTTTGCCGCGCAGCCTGTGCAATTCGGCCGGCGTGCTGCTGCACCAGCTCGACAGCGACTGGGTGCGTCCCGGCATCATGCTGTATGGCGGCACGCCCAGCGGCGCTCCCGGCGGCACGTCCGCGCAAGCGTTCGGCTTGCTGCCCACGATGACCTTGCGCAGCCGCATTATCGGCATCCAGCATATCGCCGCCGGCGACGTAGTGGGTTATGGCAGCCGCTACGAAGCGGCCGGCGATATCACGGTGGGCGTGGTGGCGTGCGGCTATGCGGACGGCTATCCGCGCCACGCGCCCGAAGGCACGCCCGTGCTGGTCGACGGCGTGCGCACGGGCCTCATCGGTCGCGTCTCGATGGACATGCTGATGGTCGACCTGACGCAGGTGCCGGGCGCACAAGTCGGCAGTGCCGTCACCCTGTGGGGCGAGGGCCTGCCGATCGACGAGGTGGCCCTGGCCGCCGGCACCATCGGCTACGAGCTGATGTGCGCCCTGGCGCCGCGCGTGCCCGTGGTCGAAGCGGCACAGTGACGGCGGCCCGCCGTTTGTATATACTGTGAATCCACTGTATATATAGACAGCATATTCACCTTACCCGGGCACAGTACACCATGGCAAAAGTCAAGACCATCTACACCTGCAGCGATTGCGGCGCCATCAGCAACAAATGGATGGGGCAATGCACTTCGTGCAACCAGTGGAATACCATGGTGGAAACCCTGCCCGAGACGGGCGGCAACAACCGCTATTCGAACCCGCAGCATATGTCGCTGGCGCAGACGGCGCCCGTGCTGTCGCTCGACGATATCGACGCCATCGACGTGCCCCGCTTCGGCACGGGCATCGAGGAATTCGACCGCGTGCTGGGCGGCGGCATGGTGGCGGGCGGCGTCGTGCTGATCGGCGGCGACCCCGGCATCGGCAAGTCGACCCTGCTGCTGCAGGCGCTGGCCAACATGTCGCACCACAAGCGCGTGCTGTACGTCAGTGGCGAAGAGTCCGGCGCGCAGATCGCCCTGCGCGCCAAGCGCCTCGTCATCGACGCCAAGGAACTCAAACTGCAGGCGGAGATCCAGCTGGAAAAGATCCTGTCCACCTTGCACGACCTGAAGCCGGAAGTGGTGGTGATCGACTCGATCCAGACCGTGTATTCGGACGCCCTCAGCTCGGCGCCCGGTTCCGTGGCGCAAGTGCGCGAATGCGCGGCGCAGCTCACGCGCGCGGCCAAGCAGACGGGCGTGACCATTATTTTAGTCGGCCACGTGACGAAAGAGGGCGCGCTGGCCGGCCCCCGCGTGCTCGAGCACATCGTCGACACGGTGCTGTATTTCGAGGGCGACGCGCACTCCAGCTTCCGCCTGGTGCGCGCCATCAAGAACCGTTTCGGCGCCGTCAATGAACTGGGCGTGTTCGCCATGACGGAAAAGGGGCTGAAAGGGGTGTCGAACCCGTCCGCCCTGTTCCTGTCGCAGCACGACAACCAGGTGCCCGGTTCCTGCGTGATGGTGACGCAGGAAGGCACGCGCCCGCTGCTGGTGGAAATCCAGGCCCTGGTCGACACCAGTCACCTGCCCAACGCGCGCCGGCTGTCCGTCGGCCTGGAGCAGAACCGCCTGGCCATGCTGCTGGCCGTGGCGCACCGCCATGCGGGCATCGCCGCGTTTGATCAGGACGTCTTCATCAATGCCGTCGGCGGCGTGAAGATCACGGAACCGGCGGCCGACCTGGCCGTGTTGCTGGCGATTAACTCGTCGATGCGCAACAAGCCGCTGCCGCGGGGCCTCGTGGTGTTTGGCGAGGTGGGGCTGGCGGGCGAAATCCGTCCCGCGCCAAGGGGCCAGGAGCGCTTGCGCGAAGCGGCCAAGCTGGGCTTTACCCTGGCCGTGGTGCCCAAGTCCAATCTGCCCAAGCAAGCGATCGAAGGCCTCAAGGTCATCGGCGTCGAGCGCATCGATGAAGCGTTTAACAAGTTGCGCGACCTGGAGTAAGAGTTGGTATGGTGTAAATGCCAAGCTTGAGGCAAGTCAAACAAAATTTCCGTTTAGAACTATAATATTTGTCCGATGGATTCACCCCATGAATCCGCATCGACAATGAATTGATAGAGAAGCGGAATACAGTGTCAGTTGAGCAAAGGCAGGGCGCACGCAAGATTTTGCGTGCCAAGGCAATGTTGGTAATGGATGGCGCGGGCCCCGTGGCGGCGCGCACCCTCGATGTGGGGCCGGGCGGCATGGCGGCCGTCATCGCGGAACCGGTGCCGACAGGCAAGCAGGGCAAGGTGCTGTTCGAGTTGTTTTACGATGGCTCGGCGCACATCATCGAGGCGCGCGCGTCCGTCTCGCACTGCATTTTCAGCAGTGCCGGTTTCAAGGTGGGACTCACTTTCCTGCACCTCGACATGGCCGTCAGCAGTGCCATCTCGAAATTCATGCGCTGAGGCATGGCTGACGATAAGCGGCAGGTGAAATGCGCTAGAATGGTGCATATGGGTTTGCAGTCAGGAAAAACTTGTTCTGTTCGCTGTTTTGATATTCCGGTAATACTGCATAATTATCAACCAGAAGAGGGACCTTGCCGCGCCACGCGCGCCAGCCGTCCGTCTCCAGCGCAGCACGGTCACGACCTGAACCGTGTGCCATGACCTTACACCCGACGGGAACGCCTACCATGTTTAATTCGACCATCAACAGCAGGGCCTACACCAACAACACGCAGCAGACGACGCAGGGCAATATCTCGGCCGATGTGTATGCGAAGGTGGAGCGCCAGATGCAGTCGCAAAACACGGGCGTCGTCAAGCTCAACGCCAGCCTGGCGCGCGACCAGGCCAAATTCTCGGGCCTGGGGCAGCTGCAATCGGCGCTGGCGAAATTCCAGGCCGTGGCCAAGAACATGGCCGGTAGCGGCCTGGCGACCTCGGCCACATCGAGCAGCAAGGATGTGCTGAGCGCCACCACCACCGACAAGGCCGCCAGCGGCAGCCATGAGCTCAACGTCAAGCAGCTGGCGCAGGGACAGACCCTGCTCAGTGGCGCGCAAAAGTCGTCGAGTGCGGCCATCGGCACGGGTGCGCCGGCGCTGGTGAAGATCGAAGTGGGCTCGGCCGACGGCAAGCAATTTACGCCCGGCAGCGGCAAGATCATTTCGCTGACCATCGACAGCAGCAATAATAGCCTCGACGGCATCGCCGCTGCACTCAAGCAGCAGGGCATCGACGCCAGCGTGGTCAAGGGCCCCGATGGCTATTCGCTGGCCTTGAACGGCAAGAGCGGCGCCGACGGCAGCATGCGCATCAGCGTGGCCGGCGACGCGGCCGTCAGCAATCTGCTCAGCTATGCGCCCGGCGCTGGCAAGGGCATGCAGCAAACGGCCGCCGCGCAGGATGCGCTGCTGACGGTTGACGGCAAGGAAATCAAGAGCGCCACGAATACCCTGACGACGGCTGTCGAGGGCGCCACCATCGAATTGAAGAAAAAAGGCACGACGGACCTCGTCATCGCCAAGGACAGCAGCCAGATCGCCAGCAACGTGGCCAGCTTCGTCACGGCCTACAATGAACTCAACAGCAAGCTGCAGAGCCTGCAGCAGGGCGATTTGAAGTCCGACACGGCCCTGGGCCAGGTGCGTTCGCAGATGGAGCAAGTGCTGCGCACGGCCAGCACGGGCGTGCCGTCGTCGGTGCTGAGCAGCGCCGGCGTGACCTTGGGCAAGAGCGGCGAACTGGTGCTTGACGACAAGAAACTCAAGGCCGCCATCGCGGCCGATCCGGACGCCGTCAGCAAGATGTTTACCAACAACGGCAAGGGCGTGGCGGATCAGTTCGCCAGCAAGATCGGCGAGCTGACGGGCGAAACGAGCATCATCCGCAAGGAAGTGCAGACGGTCGGCAAGGACATCACCACCCTGACCAACAAGAAGGCCGTGCTGGCCAAGGCGCTGACGGCGCAGGCGCAGGCGCTGGTGAAGGCGTATTCGGCCCAGGAGCAGATGGGCACGAACTCGGCCTTGCCGGGCTATACCGGTAAAAATTCCTTATTTGACTTCATGGCTTAAGGGCGCACCGCTAGAGCGCGCATGGCGGCGTTGCACCGCCTTGCCGTACCAGCGTACTGCCTGCGGCGTTGCGCCTTGCCCTGAGCGCTGTATCGGCGCGCTTTCCAGTTGGCTAGATTCTGTCGCCCTGGGCAAAGAAGGCCGACGGCGAACTGCCGAAGGTCTTCTTGAACATGGCGGAAAAGGCCGACTGGCTGGCGTAGCCCAGTTCTTCGGCCACCTGCGACAACGGCACGCCGCGCGCGATCAGGGGCGCCGCGTGCGCCAGGCGCACTTGCTGGCGCCACTGGCCAAAACTCATGCCCAATTCCCGTTCGAACAGCCGCGCCAGGGTACGTTCCGAGGCGCCCACTTGCTGCGCCCAGTGTTCCAGGGTCTGGTGCGAACCCGGTTTCTCGATCAGGCTGTCGCACAGGGTTTTCAGGCGTTTGTCGCTGGGCAAGGGTACGCGGATGGGACGCGTGGCCGAGCGTTTCAATTCATCAAGGATCAGTTCGGCCAGCAATGCCTCGCGCGCCGGTTCCTGTCCCGGGTCCAGCTGTTCCAGCGCCATGATCAGCTGGCGCAGCAGGTTCGATACTTCCAGTACCTTGCAATCGTGGCCCGCGAAGGGTGCGCGCGCGGCATGGATGCACAGGGGGCGCAAGCGGGTTTTTTCCAGTATCGTGACGGCATGCTCCACGTTGGGCGCGATCCAGATGGCGCGCATGGGCGGCAGCACCCAGCTGCTGTTGTTGGCGGTGATGCGCAGAACGCCTTCGAGCGCCATCGTGACCTGGCCCCAAGGGTGGCTGTGCGGTAACAAGAATTCATCGGGTTGCAGGTCGCGCGCGATCATGGTCACGGGAATGGTCGCGCTGGGCGCTTCCCGTGGCGGACACATGCGGGTATGGTGGAGGATAGGTACACCCATCAGCTTGGCCTTAATTCGATAAATTATGTCGTTCTGTCGGAAAACAGACGATGGTATTTTGCATACACTTGAGCTTCATCAGTATAAGACAGGGTATGACATGATAACAACTAACTCGGCAATGGACTTGCCACCGCAGTCACCGCCAACCTTGCGCAGCGATGCGCGCGTCATCGCCCTGGTGGGGCTGGCGCATGGCGTGTCGCACTTCTACCATCTGATCCTCGCGGCCCTGTTCGTCTGGCTGAAACCGGCCTTCGGCCTGTCATATGCGGAGCTGGGCCTGCTGATGACGGTGTTCTTCATCATCTCGGGCGTAGGACAGGCGCTGGCCGGTTTTGTCGTCGACCGCTTCGGCGCCCGCGCCGTGTTGTTTTCCGGCATCTTCTTGCTGGGCGTGTCGGCGCTTGCCCTGTCCACCGCGCACAGCTATGCGGCGCTGATGCTGGGCGCCATGCTGGCAGGCATGGGCAACAGCGTGTTCCATCCGGCCGACTACACCATCCTCAACCAGCGCGTCTCGGCGGCACGCGTGGCCTACGGCTTTTCCGTGCATGGCATCAGCGGCAATATCGGCTGGGCCCTGGCGCCTTTGTTCATGACGTATGTGGCCACCCAGTATGACTGGCGTGTGGCGCTGCAATGCGCGGCCGTGCTGCCGTTTGGCGTGCTGCTGATCCTGTTCCTGAACCGCCACGCCATCCGCCCCGAGCCCGTGAAAAAGGCGGCGCCAGGCCAGGCGGCTGGCGGCGAAGGCACGCTGGATTTTTTACGCCTGCCCGCCGTGTGGATGTGCTTTGCCTTCTTCTTCATTACCGCCATCGCTCTGGGCGGCATCCAGAGCTTTGCCAGCGTGGCCCTGGTCAAGCTGTACGGCATGAGCCTGGCGCTGGCTACCAGTGCCTACACGGCCTATATGCTGGCTTCGGCCGTGGGCATGCTGGCCGGCGGCGTGGTGGGCGCGCGCAGCAAGCAGCCGGACCACAACGTGGCCATCGCCTTTTCCGCCGCCGCGCTGCTGGCCGTGCTGCTGGCCATGGCCGTCGTGCCGGCCTGGGGTGCGGTGGTGCTGATGGGCGCCATCGGCTTGACGTCCGGTGTGGCGGGCCCGTCGCGCGACCTGATGATACGCGCGGCAGCGCCGAAGAATGCCACCGGGCGCGTGTATGGCGTCGTGTATTCGGGCCTCGACAGCGGCCTGGCCGTCGGGCCCCTGTTCTTTGGCGCGCTGATGGATGGCGACCATCCGGCCCTGCTGTTCGTCTTCATCGGCGTGTTCCAGGCACTGGCGATTGCCACGGCCGTCGGCGTGGGCGGAAAAACCCGCGCGGCGGCGCTGCAAAGGGCATAGAATCGTTGCCATCTGCAACGAAAGGAATCCCCATGACCTTTGCCACCACCGACCTGTGCGACGACTATGCAGCCATGCTGGACGATGGCACGCTGGCCGTGCTGCCGCCCGTGTACCGCGCCTTTGGCCAGCGCGTGCGTTTCAGTGGCCCTGCCACCACCTTGCACGTGTTCGAAGACAATGCGCTCGTGCGCAGTACCCTGGAAATGCCGGGCCAGGGCCATGTGCTGGTGATCGATGGCGGCGGCAGCCTGCGCCGCGCGCTGGTAGGCGGCCAGTTGGGCGTGCTGGCCGAAAGCAACGGCTGGGCCGGCATCGTCGTCGATGGCTGCATCCGCGACAGCGAGGAAATCAATGTCTGCCAGATCGGCGTGCGCGCCCTGGCCACGCATCCGCGCAAGAGCAACAAGACGTGCGCCGGCCAGCGCGACGTGCGCGTGCAGATCGGCGGCGTGACCGTGCATCCGGGCGACTGGATCTACGCCGATGCGGATGGCATCCTGGTGGCGCGCCAGCAACTCGATTGAGCTATCGCCCTCCATGAGGGGGGGCTGAAGAGGTTGCAAAATATCCACATTCAATATGTTTTTGCAAAGTTCTTTGATTTTTATCATGGCTGAGATATGATTTCACTTAAGGTAACTTTAATGCCAGCAAGGCAAGGAAATCAGCTCATGAAAATCGCCACCATCGCCGCAGTTGTCGCTCTGTTTGCAGCAGGCAGCGCCAGCGCCAGCCCCGTCAACCTGATCACGAACGGCAATTTTGAAACGGTCGCTGCCGGCTACACCTTCGACAGCGGCTTTAAAGTCGTCAACAGCGGTGCGTCGGCCATCACGGGCTGGACCGTGGGCGCCAGTTCCGTTGACCTGATCCGCAATGCGTATAACGCCATCAATGGCTACAGCATCGATATGCTGGGCACACCTGGTCCGGGTTTCCTCTCGCAAAGTTTCAGTGTCGTTGCCGGTCAGACGTATAGCCTGAGCTTTGACATGGCGCGCAATTCCGGCGGCCCCGCAGGCCAGGGCGTGAGCGTCAATTTCGGTGGCGTGGCCGGTGATTTCTACTCGACGGCCGCCGCCTCGAACACCTTGTACAGCAACACCCTGAGCTTCACGGCCGCTTCCACCGGCCTGGCGACCCTGTCGTTTGCCAGCGCCGCCAAGGCCGGCACGCCGTTCGACAAGTACTCGGGCGCCGTGATCGACAACGTGTCCGTGATGGCCGCCGTGCCGGAACCGGAAACCTACGCCATGCTGCTGGCCGGCCTGGGCCTGATGGGTTTCCTGCGCCGCCGCAAGGCCGCCAAGTAAGCCTGGTTTTGTCCGAGATCAAACCGCCTGCTGCCATGCACAGGCGGTTTTTTTAGGCTCTGTCCTCGGCAAATAGGGGAAATGCCGGAATCTTCTCTTGGCA
>NZ_JCAQAV010000035.1:0-60007 GCF_059617925.1 Janthinobacterium sp. JF4
AGCACTGCCAAGGGAAGATTCCGGCATTTCCCCTATTTGCCGAGGACAGAGCCTTATTTTTTACTCCGGCATCACCGGCAAGATCCTGGGGCGACTACCCGCCGGATTTGGCCTGCCTGTCGCCGGCCAGGCCATGCAGGAAAAAGACCCGCCGGCAGCACAGTAACTGCTGTGCATCCATTAATGCGCGCTTGGCCCTGGAACGGCATGTCCCGCAGCGGCGTCTTCTGCCCCACCGAAGCTAACGAAAAAAACGCCAACCCGCAGGTTGGCGTTGTCAGTTCATGCCAGGCGGCCGCCTGCGGCCAGCCCCACGTGCTTACCACATCAAATCATCAGGAATCTGGAACGCCGCATACGGATCGTCCTCGTCCACTTCGGTGCTGGCCTGTTTTACACGCACGACGATGGCAGGGTCGCGTTCGGCGATCTTGTCGGCGATGATGCGCGGCACCAGTTCCACGGCGCCGCCCAGGCAGATGATGACCAGGCGGCCCGCCACCAGGTGGGCTTGCACGGCGGCCGTCACGTAGATGCGCTCGATCTTGTTATTAAATGTAAAGTTGTACGGCACGTCACCGTTGTTGCCCTTGCTCTGGCGGTTCTTTTGCACCATTTGCGCGATCTGCGCCACGATGGCCTTCTGGTTGGCGGCCGCGTCGCGCTGGGCGTTCAGTTCACGCGCGCGTTCCGCGTTCTTGCGCTGGGTCTCGAGCGCGGCCAGGCGCACCTCGTCGACACTTTGCGTGCCGCTCTTGCGCTCGTCCTTTTTTTGCTTGCTCTTGTCCTGGTTGGCCAGCTTGACCTTCTTCTTGTCGACCAGGCCGGCCTTTAAAAACTGCTCTTGCAACGAGACCATAACTACTCCGTATTGAGGGTGCGCCGGCCAAGGCAGCGGCATCGGCCGGTGGAAAGACGCTAGCATAGCAAAAAACAGGGGCGCTGCCGCCGCAAGATGGCTGCCCGGGCCGGCTGGCGAGCGTCCAACGCCCAGCAGTAACAAAAAGACACACTCGCGTGGCAATTTTGTTGATAAATGTCATATAGTTAGTTACGTTCTGCATATCGGCTTAGCTGCCGGTTGCATGCTCCCTTCCACTGACTGCGTCTACAAGGATTTGCCATGAAAAAATTAATCGCCCTCTGCATCGCCGCCGCGTTTGCCAGTACCGCCTTTGCCGCCGCACCGGAAGCGGCGCCCGTCGCCAAGACGGCGCAACAGTCAAAAATGACCACCTGCAATGCGGACGCCGCCGGCAAGAAAGGCGATGAGCGCAAGGCCTTCATGAAAGAATGCCTGAGCGCCAAGCCGGCGCCGGCCATGACGCAGCAAAACAAGATGAAGGCGTGTAATGCCGACGCCAAGGACATGAAGGGCGACGCGCGCAAGGCCTTCATGAAGGAATGCCTGAGCGCGCCGAAGAAATAAGCGCCTCGCCTGCCCGCCCCACAACGCCAGCGTCACGCTGGCGTTTTTTTTCACGGCGAGGCGTACGCCTGCATGAGCCGGTCAAGGAAAACAAACAACTTGCCGTTCATGGCGTGCCAGTCGTGTGTGCGCAGGACCGCTGGCGGCTGCACGAAGCGGTGCGCGGCGAGCGTGGCCAGTTCCGGCTCTGACGCGGCGATCAACAGTTCGACCACCTCCGGCGTGAACTCCAGATGGCACTGGAAGCCGTACACCAGCTTGCCGTACTCGACGATCTGGCGGGGGCAGCCTTCACTGCTGGCGATGACCTTCGCGTCATCCGTCAGACCCGGCATGTCGCTGTGCCAATGCCCGGCATCCAGGACATCGCCGAAATGGGCGAACTTGTCGCTCGCCTTTCCGTCTGCCGTCAGCATGATGGGGAACTTGCCGATCTCCTTTTCTGGGCTGTGCGCATGGCGCGCTCCCAGGGCTGCGCCGATCAGCTGCGCGCCCAGACAAACGCCGACGACGGCTTTGCCCGCCGCAGCACATGCGGCAATCAAGGCCTGTTCCGCTGCGGCGTCGAAATGCGGGCATTCCTCGCGCGTCGTGGACGGCGACTGCGGCCCGCCCATGACGACCAGCAGGTCGATGTCCGCGATGGAGCGGGGCAGCGGCTCATGGGCATGGACGCGGGAATACGTGGCCGCGTAGCCGCGCTCACGCACCCATGTTTCATAGGCGCCCGGCGCCTCGAACGCTTCATGCACGATGAAATGGACTTTCATGATGTTCCCTTTCTGTGACGAGGAATTAAAAAACTAGGGCCGGCCCAGCACCTGGGCCAGCACGCCGGCGAACGCCTGCGCGCTCGCTTCGTCGATGGTCGACACGGTGATCCGCAATCCCTGCGCCGGGGCCTGCACGCCGAAGGCTTCGCCGCCGCGCACCAGCCAGCCATGCCGGGCCAGCGCCTGCACGACCGCCTGGCTGGCGCCCGGTAGCGGCAGCCACAGGTTCAGGCCATCGGCAGGGTCGGCGCAGACCAGGCCTTGCGCCGCCAGCGCCGCCGCCAGGATGCCGCGGCGGCGCGCGTAGTCTTCGCGGGCCAGACCCACCTGCGCCAGCACTTCGGGCGACGACAGGCAGGCGCTCACGGCATCCTGCAAGAGATGGCTGACCCAGTTCGTGCCGGGCGCCAGGCGCAGGCGCAGGCGCTGCGCGGTCTGCCCGTCGCTGGCGACAACGGCCAGGCGCAGGTCGGGGCCGAAGATCTTCGACACCGAACGGATCAGCGCCCAGCGCCGGGCGGCAGGCGGAATCACATCGTGGTAGCCGGCGACGGACAGCAGCGAAAAGTGGTCGTCGACGATGACCAGCACGTGCGGGTAAGCGGCCAGCAGCGCGCGCAGCTGATCGGCGCGCGCCGCGCTCAGGTTGCAGCCGGTCGGATTGTGCGCGCGCGGCGTCACGATGACGGCTTGCGCGCCTTGCGCCAGCGCCCGTTCCAGCGCCCCGGGCCGCATCCCCTCGGCATCGACCGCCACGCCAACGGCATGCAGCCCGGCGATGCGCAAGGTGTTGATGCTGCTGACGAAACAGGGGTCTTCCACGGCCACCTTGTCGCCTGCGGCCAAGTACGCCGCCAGCAGGCGCTCGACCGCATCGACCGCCCCATTCGCCAGGGTGACGTCGTGCTCTTCCGGGCAATCGCCGGCCAGCCAGCGCCGCGCCAGGAGTTCCAGCGCCGGATCCAGCGTGGCCTCGCCATACAGGCGCGCCCGGTATGGCTTGCGCGCCAGGGCCGCGCCAACATCGGGCAGCCAGGCAAGGTTCGGATTGCCGCCGCCCAGGTCGGTCAGCGGCGAGCCGGGCAGCAGACCTTCCTGCTCGCCGGGATCGCGCTGCGCGCGGATGGCCGTGCCCAGGCGCCCTTGCGTGACGGCGATCCCGGCCGTCACCAGGCGCTTGTACGCCAGCGACACGGTATTGCGGTTCACGCCCAAGGTCGCCGCCAGCTCGCGCACGGTCGGCAGCGCCTGGCCCGGCGCCAGTTCGCCCGCCTGCGTCAGCGCGCGGATGCTGTCGCATAGCTGCGCCGCGGTTTTCCCGGTAATTCTCACGGTAGGCTCAGACATGATATATTTTGGCATAGGACAATCATACATCAATCTGCGCACTTCTTCCGCCAACGAGACTGACACATGCACAATGGCATTCCCCTGCTCACTCCCACCATGCACGAGCAGCATGGGCGCTGGCCGCAAGCCGTGTCGGTGGACGACTTGCGCCGCAATCTGGCGGCAGTGCATGCGCGCATGGCGGCCGCATGCCGGCGGGTCGGGCGCGATCCGGCCGGCGTGCGCCTGCTGCCCGTCAGCAAGACCAAGCCCGAAGCGAGCGTGCGCCTGGCCTACGCCGCAGGTTGCCGCCTGCTGGGAGAGAACAAGCCGCAGGAGGCGGCCCGCAAGTGGGAAGCGATGGCGGACCTGGCCGACCTGCAATGGTCGGTGATCGGCCATTTGCAGACCAACAAGGCCAAGCTGGTGGCGCGCTTTGCCAGCGAGTTCCAGGCGCTCGACAGCCTGCGCGTGGCCGAGGCGCTGGAGCGGCGCCTGCAAGCGGAAGGGCGTGGACTCGATGTGTTCGTGCAAGTGAACACCTCGGGAGAAGCCAGCAAGTACGGCTTGCCGCCGGACCAGGTGGCCGCTTTCCTGCGCGAACTGCCCGCCTTCCCGGCGTTGCGGGTGCGCGGACTCATGACCTTGGCGCTGTTGTCGGCGGAAGCGGTGCGCGTGCGCCGCTGCTTCGTGCTGCTGCGCGAACTGCGCGACCGGCTGCGCCAGGACGTCCCCGCTGGCATCAGCCTCGACGAGCTGTCGATGGGCATGTCCGGCGACTATGAAATCGCCATTGAGGAAGGCGCCACCGTCGTGCGGGTCGGCCAGGCCATCTTCGGCGCGCGGGACACGCCGGATAGCCACTACTGGCCCGCGGCGCAAACGGAATAGGCGGACCGATGCGCCCTGCAGGTGGTCATGGCATCAACCATGCCGAATGATCAAGATGACATGCAGAAAGATAGCGCGTAGTATTTAATCAACCTACTGCTCAGTACGGTTACACGGCATTCTGGAGAAAGGACGGCAGCGTGGCGGCGTCGAACGATCTCGCGCACTGGCGCGGCCAGGTCTTTAGCCGCCTGCTACAGGTGGTGCTGCTGCTTGGCTTCCTGACGGCCATTCCCAGCGCGCTGCTGGCCGCCAGCGAAGCCATCTGGTCCATTGTCGCGCTCGACTTGCTGGCCATCGGCTGGGTCGGCGTCATCTGGCATTGGCGCGCCATGCCCTACCGCTGGCGCGTGTGGCAATTCCTCATCGTCGCCTACCTGGTGGGCGTGGGCCTGTTGCTGAAAATCGGCCCCGTCAGCCAGATCTACATGATGCTCATGCCCGTGCTGGCGGCATTGCTGCTGGGTATGCGGCCAGCCTTGTCGACGCTGGCGCTGACCTCGCTGAGCATCTTTTTCCTCGGCCTGCATCCCGACGTCGCGCTGCAAATGCCGGGCACGCCCGATTCTCCCGTGCTGCGCGCGCTGATCGTGGCCCTGAATTTCCTGTTCATCGCCGCCGTGCTGACCCTGTCCTGCGCCTTCCTGCTGCGCCACCTGGAGCGCAGCAGCCAGGCCCTGTCGCAGCTGAACGCCGAGCTGCGCCTGACGGCCACGGCGCTGGCCCGCCTGAACGACATGGTGATGATCGCCGAAGTGCTGGACGGCCCGCGCGGCCCCGGCGCGGTACCGGGCACGCGCATCATCTTCGTCAACGACGCCTTCGAACGCAGCAGCGGCTATGCGCGCGCCGAGGTGATGGGCCGCAGCCTGCTGTTCCAGCAGGGGCCCGCCACCGATGCGGGCGAACTGGCGCGCGTTGCCGCCGCCATGGGCCGCGCCCAGCCGGCACGGGCGGAGCTGCTCAATTACAACAAGGCCGGCAAGGCATACTGGGTCGAAGCGGAACTGGTGCCGTTCACGGATGCGGACGGCAAGCAGACGCACTGGGTAGCCGTCGAGCGCGAAATCGACGAGCGCAAGCAATCGGAAGCGGATATCCACCGCCTGGCCTTCTACGACGTGCTGACGGGCTTGCCCAACCGGCGCCTGCTGATGGACCGCATCGGCCATTTGCTGGCCGCCGCGCCGCGCGACCATACCATCAGCGCGCTGATGTTCATCGACCTCGACCACTTCAAGCACATCAACGACGCGCGCGGCCATGCCACGGGCGACGCGCTGCTGCGCCTGGCCGGCGAACGGCTGGCGCAGCTGATGCGCAAGACCGACACGGTGGCGCGCATCGGCGGCGACGAATTCGTCGTGCTGCTGGCGCACCTGGCCGATGACCTGGACAGCGCCGCCCGCGCGGCGGCACAGGTGGCCGAAAAAATCCGCGCCGCCATCGCGCGCGACTTTGATATCGACGGGCAGTCCTACCACTGCTCGGCCAGCATCGGCGTATCCCTGCTGCCGAAAGCGGGCCAGCAGGCGCACGATCTGCTGCGCGAAGCGGACATCGCCATGTACCGCGCCAAGGCGGAAGGACGCAATGGCATCGCCTTTTTCGAAGCGGCCATGCAGGCGGGCCTGGAGCGCCGCCTGACCCTGGAACGGGCGCTGGCGCGCGCCCTCGCCCTGGACGAATTGTGCATGCACGTGCAGCCGCAGGTCGACCGCCACGGCCGGGTGACGGGGGCCGAATTGCTGATGCGCTGGCCGCAGGCCGACGGCACGCACATCACGCCCGGCGTCTTCATCCCCATCGCCGAGGAATCGGGACTGATCGTCAGGCTCGGGCACTGGGCCCTGCGCGAAGCATGCCGCGCCGCCAGCATGCTGGCGCGGGCCGGATCGCCCGTCGCCGTGTCGGTGAATGTCAGTCCGGCGCAGTTTCGCCAGCCCGATTTTTCCGCCCGCGTGCAGGCGGCGCTGGCCGAACACGGCACGCCGGCCGGCGCCCTGATCCTGGAACTGACGGAAGGCTTGCTGATCGACCAGCGCGACGCCTCGCTGGCGCGCATGCGCGAACTGGCGACCCTGGGCATCCGCTTTTCCATCGACGATTTCGGCACCGGCTATTCCAGCCTCGCCTACCTGACCTCGATGCCGCTGTACGAACTGAAAATCGACAAGCGCTTCATCGACGACACGCCGCGCGATGCGCGCGACACGGCCATCGTGCAAGCGATACTGGCCATGGCGCGCCACCTGGGCTTGCGCGTCGTGGCCGAAGGCGTGGAAACGCAGGAGCAGGCCGACTTCCTGCTCGCCCACGATTGCGACGGCTTGCAGGGCTACCTGTATGCGCGGCCGATGCCGCTCGACGACTTTCTCGCCTGGCTCGCTCAAAATCAAGCTTAGCTTTCCGACATTTCCTGCACGAAACTCCTCCGCTAGAATACCGGCCTCATAGCCTGTACCTTCACCATCCCCGTTGAATAAAGTGATCCCCGATGCGTCTGGTTCTTCCTCTGCTGCCGCTCCTGCTGCTTGCTCTGCTGCCCGCCGCCCATGCGGCCCCCTCCACCACCGCGCCCACGCCGATCACGCTGGACCAGGCCATGGCCGATCCCGACTGGATCGGCACACCCGTCGAAGCGGCGTGGTGGGGCTGGAATGGCCAGCTCTACTACAAGCAAAAGCGCCCCGGCTCGCCCCTGCGCGACACGTTTCAAGTATCTGGCGCGAATGCGAAACTCAATAGCGGCAAGAAGGTCGACGATGGGCAGCTGGCCAACCTCGATGGCCAGCAGATGGTGGTCAACCGGGCCGGCACGCGCGCCATCCTGCTGCGCAACGGCGACTTGTTCGAGCGCGACCTGAAAAACGGCGCCTTGACGCAAATCACGCGCGGCGTCCCGGCCATCAGCGACCCACAATATTCCGCCGACGGCGGCGCCGTGCAATACCGCAGCGGCACCGACTGGTTCAGCTGGAACCGCTCTGACCGCCTGAGCGCCCCCGTGGCCCTGCTGCGCGCGGCCAAGGACCCGGACGCCAAGCCGGAAGCGGACGCCCTGCGCGAGCTGCAGCTGCGCCTGATCGTCAACCTGGCGCGCCAGAAGGAAGACCGCGATGCGAACCGCGCGCGCCGCCAGGAAGAGCGCCGCCTGGACAGCACGCGCGCGCCGGAACCGATCTACCTGGGCGACAAGGTCACCATTTCCGGCAGCGCCCTGTCGCCGGACGGCCGCTGGCTGCTGTTCGTCACGCAAGAGAAGGCCGCCGAGAAAGGCAAGCTGGGCAAGCTGGCCCGCTACGTCACGGAAACGGGCTACCCGGACGTGGATGACGAGCGCACGCGCGTGGGCCGCAACATGCCCATCGCGCAAAGCCTGCAACTGGCCGACCTGCGCACGGGCCAGGTGCGCGACATCGCTTTCGAGGGCCTGCCCGGCATCGCCACCGATCCGCTGGCAGCCATGCGCGCCGAACAGAAGCTGCCGCCCCTGAAAGGCAACCGTGCCGTGCGCATCGACGCCCAGCGCGACGGCATCGCCTGGAGCGATGACGGTTCCAAGGTGGCCGTGCGCGTGCGCGCCATCGACAACAAGGACCGCTGGATCGCCAACGTCGACCTGGCCAACGGCACCCTCGTGCCCGTGCACCGCCTCAGCGATGCGGCCTGGGTCAACCGCCGCGCCGACGAATTCGGCTGGCTGCCCGACAACGCCACCCTGTGGTACCTGTCCGAAGAAAGCGGCTACGCCCACCTGTACGCGAAAACGGGCGCGGCGCCCGCGCGCGCCTTGACCAGCGGCCAGTGGGAAGTGAGCGCCGTCGAGTGGAGCCGCGACGGCAAGAATGCCTATTTTATGTGCAACCGGCAGGCGCCCGGCACGTATGAAGTATGCGCCAGCACGGCGAAAGATGGCGGCACGCGCGAAGTGACGCATCTGAAAGGCGTGGAAAACTTCGGCCTGTCGCCCGATAACGGCAAGCTGCTGCTGCGCTATTCGAGCAGCTATCTGCCGGCCCAGCTGGCGACGATTTCCGTTGCGGGCGGCACGGCAAGTATCCTGACCGATACGCGCAGCGACGCCTTCAAGGCGCGCCACTGGATCATGCCGGAACTGGTGCAAGTGCCGTCCACGCATGGCGCAGCGCCCATCTGGGCCAAGCTGTACCGGCCAAAGCAGCTGGAAGCGGGCAAGCGCTATCCGATCGTCATGTTCGCGCACGGCGCCGGCTACCTGCAGAACGTGACGCAGCGCTACCCCGTGTATTTCCGCGAACAGATGTTCCACAATCTGCTGGTCGAGCAAGGCTACATCGTGCTCGACGTCGACTACCGCGCCTCGATGGGTTACGGCAGCGCCTGGCGCACGGCCATCTACCGCCAGATGGGGCACCCGGAACTGGAAGATTTCATCGACGGCGCCAACTGGCTGGCAGCCCGGCACCAGGGCGACCTTCAGAACGTGGGCATCTATGGCGGCAGCTATGGCGGCTTCATGAGCCTGATGGCCCTGATGCGCGCGCCGGACGTGTTCAAATCGGGCGCCGCCCTGCGCCCCGTGACCGACTGGACCACCTACAACCACGAATACACGGCGAATATCCTGAACACGCCGGACGTCGATCCGCAGGCGTATAAAATTTCGTCGCCAATCGAATACGCCGACAAGCTGACGGGCAACCTCCTGATCGCCCACGGTATGATCGACGATAACGTGTTTTACCAGGATTCCGTGCGCCTGTCGCAACGCCTGATCGAGCTCAAAAAGGATAACTGGGAAATGGCCAGCTACCCGATGGAGCGCCACGGCTTCGTGCAGCCGGAAGCGTGGTATGACGAGTACCGTAGGATTTATCAGTTATTTCAGCGCACGCTGAAGTAAACGAAGCAATCACTCAGTCAAACGGCACCGGCCGCGGCGTCGTGTCCGACGACGGCGGCAGGATCGGCAGCACGATGTGCGGCTGCTTGCCCGTCAGGGTCTTCAGGAAAGCCACCAGCCTGGCGTTCTCGTCGGGCGTAAAGGTGCGGCCCAGCTGCAAGCGGCCCATCACGTCGACGGCTTGGGTCAGGGTCGCCGCTTCGCCATCGTGGAAGTAGGGATACGTCAGCTCCACGTTGCGCAGGGTCGGCACCTTGAAGTTGAAACGGTCGGCATCCTTGCCCGTCACGGCCGAGCGCCCTTGCGCCGTCATCGCCGTTTTATACGGCTCCACCACGCCCATCTTCTGGAAGGTGTTGCCGCCCACGGCGGGACCGTTATGACAGGCGATGCAGCCGCTCGATTTGAACAGCTGGTAGCCGGCCAGCTCGTCTTTCGTCAACGCGCTTTTCTTGCCTGATAACCATTGATCGAAGCGGGAACCGGGCGTCACCAGCACCTCTTCAAAGGCGGCGATGGCGCGCGTGACTTGCTCGATGGTCAATTTATCCTGGCCAAACACTTGCCGGAACTGCGCGCGGTAGGCGGGAATCGAGGCCAGCACGTCGATGGCCAGTGCATGCGTAAAAGCCATCTCGCCGGGATTGGCGATGGGGCCGCCCGCCTGCTCCTGCAAATCCTTGGCGCGGCCATCCCAGAATTGCGCCACGTTCATGCTGGAATTGAGCACGGTGGGCGAATTGATGGGCCCGCGCTGCCAGTTATGGCCGATCGAGGTCTTGATATTATCGGTGCCGCCCATGCTCAGGTTATGACAGCTGTTGCAGGAAATAAAGCCCGAGCGCGACAGGCGGGGGTCGAAAAACAGTTTCTTGCCCAGCTCGACCATGGCCGGATTGGCGACCTTGGCGGCAGTGACCGGCTGGATCGGCTCTTTCTCGACGGCATGCGACGTGCCGCCGAAGGCGAGGCTGGCGATGAAGAGAAAGGGGGAGAGGGTGCGGCGCATAGTCTAACTCCTGGAAGCATTCCCGAATCGGCGGCACGCGCCAGCGCGGGAATGCAGCGCGCCGGCCCGGTTGCCCCCCGTACATCGCTGATTGGATGTTGATTTATATTAACTTTGACGGCTTGATCATATAAATGACCGGGATCAAGGTTCCAGCCAAGCGCGAATCGCGCTTGCCATTTACGCAAGCGTGGCACATGATGAAGGCATGCACACACCCACCTACTCCACCCTGTTGCCACTGCTGCGCGCCGCGTGCGCCAGCTTCCTGCTGCTGGCCGCCAGCGCCTGCGGCAGCGCCCCCACGCAAGATGATGCGCCGCCTGCCCCCGGCAATGCCGGCTTGCTGGCGCAAATCCAGGCGGAAGTGGGCACGGCCGCCTGCGATTCCACCGAGCAATGCCACACCATCGCCATCGGCGCCAAGGCTTGCGGCGGCCCCGAGCGCTATCTGGCCTGGTCCAGCAAGGGCAATGACGGCAAGAAACTCAAGGTACTGGCCCAGGCGCAAGCCGAAGCGAGCCGCAAACAGCAGCAAGCGGACGGCATGATGTCGACTTGTTCCATCATCACGGACCCGGGCGCCACCTGCCAGGCGGGACGCTGCGTGCTGCAAAAGAACGGCCTGGGCGGCAGTTCGGCCATGTAATCGAGTGATACTGCAACGCGTCAAGACTGCAATTGCAAGGTCTTGACGATCTTGCTGTCCACCTTCTCGCCCGCGCCCGACATGGCACTCCGGCTTTCCTTGCGCAGCAACAATAAATGGTCGCCGCTGACGCCATACTGGCGCGTCTCGTCCGACTTTTGGGTAAAGCTGACGACGACAAAGGCGCGCCCGCTCACGTCAAAGTGAAAATGGCTGGCCAGCGGCGTGCCATCCGCGGCGATCCATACCTCGATGCCGCCTTCGAACTTCTTCACATACTTGCGGTCTTTCTCAGGCACCTTGTCGAGCGACAAGGTAAAGCTGAGCAAACGCGCCGGCTTGCCCTTGTAGCTATCCATCTTTTCGCTGCTGAACACGGCTTCCTCGATCTCGCGCGACAGCGCATCCGCCGCCGACACCATGGAGCGCAGCTCCGTCGCCTTCATTTCCCCCAGCGCAAAGCCGATCGGCGTCTTGACCTTCGGATCCTTCACCCTGGCGCGCTGCTCGGCTTCCACTTTCGCCAGCAAGTCCTTGCCGTAAAGCACCTGCAAACCCGCCGGCCCGCCCTCGACAGTGACTGTGGCCTGGCCGCTATCCTCTTCCGCCGCCTTGCCCTCGCCCTCGCGGCGCCAGGATCTCGATTCGACCTGCGCCTTGATGGGCATCTGGCCCTGCAAGCGCGCCAGCGCCGCATTCAAATCAGCGAGCCCGTCGGCCCGCGCCGCGCCGCACAACAAACTGAACACGCCCGCCACGGCCAGGCCTTGCACTCCAATACATCGCTGCATCGCCACATCCCTTCAGGTCAGACAAGGATGCCAAAACACCATGTTTTGGCCATCTGTTGCATTTGAACACAGCAAGCTCTGGTCAGGTGGGAAGTCTTTCTGCTATAATTCGCCGCCTTGGCCTGGTAGCTCAGTCGGTAGAGCAGAGGATTGAAAATCCTTGTGTCGGTGGTTCGATTCCGCCCCGGGCCACCAAGAATTCAGCAGGAAATATCAAAAAGCCAACCTCCGGGTTGGCTTTTTTGTTTCCTTTTCACAAAACTTCCGCCCCATCCCGCCGCTGTGTACGCAAACGTACGGACTGCCGCCGCCGAAGCGTCCATGCTGCAGGCAGACCACACACCCTTCCCGCCGCCAGCGTCCTGCGCGACACGGCGGAACGGCCACCTGGTCAGCTCTCCCCGCCACACCGCCATGCGAAACTCGCGCCCGACGCCGTCGAGCCGTTCCGTACATAACGGCACACTGCCAAAGGATGCATCATGAAACCTACCCTGATATTGCTCGCGCTCGCCTCTACCCTCGCCTTGACCGCTTGCCAGCGCGAAGCGCCGCCCGCGCCTACCGTCGTGCAAGTCGTCCCCGGCCCTGCCGGCGCGCCTGGTCCAACAGGCGCCACGGGTGCCACGGGCGCTGAAGCGTCTGCCGGCGCAACCGGTGCCACCGGCGCTACGGGCAAGACCGGCGACAGCGGTGCTGCCGGATTCGACGGTGCCAAGGGCGCCACTGGTGCACAAGGCAACGAAGGCGCCAAGGGCGACGATGGCGCCAAGGGCAAAACGGGTGAAACGGGCGACACGGTGATTGTCGTTCCGCAACGCTAATACCGTTAGCGCCGTGTAGCACCGGGAACCTGGTTCCCGCACAACGCCAACCCATGCGGTTGGCGTTGTGCGTATGCGCTGTACCGCACAGTAACATCGGCCGCATCGGCCTACCCTGTTCTCATTCACAGGGAGATATCGCATGCTGACGATCATACTGATGGTGGCCTTGCTGGGCTTGGCTTTACTGTTCGCGCCCGGCCCCGTGCGCCGCGCCCTGCTCGCTCCGCGCCTGCTGGCCTTGTTCAAGCGCATCCTGCCAACCATGTCCGACACGGAACGCGACGCGCTCGAGGCGGGCACCACCTGGTGGGACGCAGACCTGTTTTCCGGCCGGCCCGACTGGGCAAAATTGCTGGCGTATGGACGCGCCTCGCTCACGGCCGAGGAACGCCGCTTTCTCGAGCACGATGTCGAGCGCCTGTGCGAACTGGTCAACGACTGGGAAACGCAGCAGCAACTCGACTTGCCAGCGCAAGCCTGGGCCTACATGAAAAGCCAGGGTTTCCTCGGCATGATCATTCCCAGGCAATATGGCGGCAAGCAGTTCTCCGCCTATATGCATTCGCAAGTGGTCATGAAATTGTCGAGCCGCTGCTCGGCGCTGGCGGTGACCGTGATGGTGCCCAATTCGCTGGGGCCGGCCGAATTGCTGCTGCACTACGGCACGGAAGAACAGAAAAACCATTATCTGCCGCGATTGGCCGCCGGCACCGACATTCCCTGCTTTGCGCTGACCAGCCCGTATGCGGGTTCCGATGCGGCCGCCATCCCCGACCTGGGCGTGGCGTGCATGGGCATGCATGAGGGCCGCGCCACCGTGGGTTTCCGCCTCACCTGGAACAAGCGCTATATCACGCTGGCGCCCGTGGCGACCTTGCTGGGCCTGGCGTTCCAGACCAGCGATCCCGAACATTTGCTGTCCGAGAATGACACTCCGGGCATCACCTGCGCCCTGATCCCCGCCAGCCACGACGGCGTGGTGATCGGCCGCCGCCACCATCCCTTGAATGCCGCCTTCCAGAACGGCCCCACGTCCGGTAACGACGTCTTCATCCCCATCGACTGGGTCATCGGCGGCCAGGCGCAAGTGGGCAAAGGCTGGCGCATGCTGATGGAATGCCTGGCGGCGGGGCGTGCCATCTCTCTGCCCTCGTCCAGCGTGGGCATGGGCAAGATGGCCGTGCGCGGCACCGGCGCGTATGCGGCCGTGCGGCGCCAGTTCAACATGGCTATCGGCAAGTTCGAGGGGGTGCAGGAAGCGCTGGCCCGCATGGGCGCCAACCTGTACCTGATGGACGCGGCCCGCACCCTGGCCGCGCACGCCGTCGACCTGGGCGAGAAGCCGGCCGTCATTTCCGCCATCGTCAAATACCACGTCACGGAGCGGGGACGCGCACTCGTCAATGACGGCATGGACATTCTCGGCGGCAAGGGCATCTGCATCGGCCCCAACAATTTCCTGGCCAGCGCCTACCAGCAAACCCCCATCGCCATCACGGTCGAAGGGGCCAACATCCTCACGCGCAGCCTGATCATCTTCGGCCAGGGCGCCATCCGCGCGCATCCGTATGTGCTCAGGGAAATGGCCGCCGTCGGCGAAAGCGACGGCCGCAAGGCCTTGCGCGATTTCGACGCTGCCTTCTTTGGCCACGTGGGCTTCGTGCTGGGCAACCTGGCCAGGGGATTGTGGTACGGGCTGGGCGGCGCCCGCCTGGCGGCCGTGCCCGACGCCGGCGCACCCGCACTGGTGCCCTACTACCGCGCCTTGACGCGACTGTCGACGGCGTTTGCCGTCATGACGGATATGTCGATGTTCGTGCTCGGTGGCGAGCTCAAGCGCCGCGAACGGCTGTCTGCCCGGCTGGGCGACGTGCTGGCGCAGCTGTACCTGGCTTCGTCCGTCCTGAAGCGCTACGAGGACGATGGCCGGCCCGAGGCCGACTTGCCCTATGTGCACTGGTCGCTGCAAGATGCGCTGGTCAAGGCGCAGCAGGGCTTGACGGGCGTGCTCGACAATTTCCCCGCGCGCGCGCTGGCCGTGTTGCTGCGCACCGTGCTGTTCCCGTTCGGCCTGCCCCATCGACCACCGTCCGACGAGCTGGGCAGTGAAGTGGCGCTGGCCCTGCAAACGCCGGGCGCCGACCGCGAACGCCTGCTGGCCGACGGGTATGTGGCCAGCGACGCGGCAGACCCGGTGGCCTGCGCCGAACGGGCATTGACCCTGCTGCCCGAGGTCCTGCACATCGAAAAACGCCTGAAAGACACGCCCGCAGGGGCGGCCCTGCGGCACCTGCCGCAAAGCCTGTCTGCCATGCAGCAGTGGCTGGCAACGGCCAAGGCGGCGGACACCGTCAGCGGCCAGGAGCACAATGCCTTGCTGGAATATGCGCGCCTGGCCGACGGCTTGATCCAGGTCGATGATTTTGCCGCCCGTGCGGCACAGCTGGAACACTTGCCGGCACACCCGATACCTGCAGCCGCGCAGCCTGGGGCAAATTGCGACCTATACTGAATGAAGCGGGTACGGTGCCCGCTCTTGACAGAAAGGAGTCGATCATGACGCGCAAATTCATCGATTGCCGGGAATTCCCAAGCGACACGCATTGCTCGGTGGCCATCTCGGCCGACAGCGAAGAAGAGCTATTGGGTATTGCTGTGGAACACGCAGTCTCGGTACACCATCACCACGACACGCCGGAGTTGCGCCAGCAACTGCGTCAATTGTTCAAGGACGGCATGCCGCCCGAACACTTGCCCATGACGGGACAAGCCGGCAGCAGCGCCAGCGGCGTTTCGCACACACATTAGTACGCTCCGGTCACGCGGAATTGACAGCTCAGGACGCCAGCTTGGCCGCAGGCGTCCTGTTGCCCAGGCCCGGCACGAGCGGCAGGCGCAGCCCATCATCGCCCAGTACGCCGCCCAGCACGGGACCGATGATGAAGGCGGCGCCGACATGGCGTTGCGCCAGCCGAAGCGGCGCGCAAGCACCGACCGAGTGCACGGGAGGCGAGGCAGGCGAGCCCCTGGGCCATCTGGCGGCCAGTCCGCTGCCGGGCAGCTGGCACCACATGTCAATCCCTTGACCCAAGGCAAGGCGCTGGCGCGCCTGTCCGCATAGAATTGCTGGCTTTGCCCCTCCTCCATGCGCCACGCTCCCGAACTCCTCCTGCCTGCCGGCTCCCTGGCCAAGATGCATGCCGCCTTCGACTTTGGCGCCGACGCCGTCTATGCGGGCCAGCCGCGCTACAGCTTGCGCGTGCGCAATAACGATTTTTCGACCTTGCAAGCCTTACAGGAAGGAATCGATGGCGCGCATGCGCGCGGCAAGCAGTTCTTTGTCGCGAGCAACATCTTCGCCCACAACGCCAAGCTGAAAACGTATTTGCGCGACATGGAGCCGGTGATCGCCATGCGTCCCGACGCGCTGATCATGGCCGATCCGGGCCTGATCATGATGGTGCGCGACAAGTGGCCGGACATCCCCGTGCACCTGTCGGTGCAGGCGAATGCCGTCAACTGGGCCGACGTCAAATTCTGGCACCGCATGGGTTTGACGCGCGTGATTTTGTCGCGCGAACTGTCGCTCGACGAGATCGAGGAAATCCGCCAGCGCTGCCCGGAGATGGAACTGGAAGTATTCGTCCACGGCGCCCTGTGCATCGCCTATTCGGGCCGTTGCCTGCTGTCCGGCTATTTCAACCACCGCGACCCGAACCAGGGCACGTGCACGAATTCCTGCCGCTGGGATTACAAGGTGAAAAATGCGTCAGAAGACGCCAGCGGCGACCTGGGCGGCATGCAGGTGGTGCCGCTGGAATTCCACCAGGCGCTGGCCGAGGCCGACAACAATGCGTTTTCCGCCTTGCACCAGCAGCCGCGCCACCCGCTGGCGGACCAGCCCTATTTCATTGAAGAGGCCCAGCGCCCGGGCCAGCTGATGCCGATCCTCGAAGACGAGCACGGCACCTACATCATGAATTCGAAGGACTTGCGCGCCGTCGAGCACATCGAGCGCCTGGTGAAAATCGGCGTCGATTCGCTGAAGGTCGAGGGCCGCACCAAGTCGCTGTACTACGCGGCGCGCACGGCGCAAGTCTACCGCCAGGCCATCGATGACGCCGTTGCGGGCCGCCCTTTCGATATCGGCCTCCTGGGCCAGCTGCAAGGCCTGGCCAACCGCGGCTACACGGATGGCTTCTATCAACGCCACCACACGCAGGCGCACCAGAACTACATGCGGGGTGCGTCGGAAGCGGACCGCAGCCAGTACGTGGGCGACGTGCTGGGCGTGACGGACGGCTGGGCACGGGTAGACGTGAAAAACCGCTTCGCCGTGGGCGACCGCATCGAGGCCGTGCATCCGGGCGGCAACCGCGACTTCACCATTACCCGCATGCTCAGCGATGACGGCAACGAGATCCAGGTGGCGCCCGGCAGCGGCCACTTCGTGCGCATCGAACTCGACGCAGCCCTCGACAAGGCCTTGCTGGCGCGCTATTTGTAAGCGCCAGTCTGGCGGCGGCAGCGGCAAACCGGTCCACAAGTGTTTGATTTGACAAGTAAAAATCTGCACATCACCGCCTAAATAATTTGTTTAGGCTTCAACATTACTATACGATACGGCCACCCTGCGCCCGGGGGCCTTATCGGCATCCCGTGCGTCCCTGACACGTTCACCGGAATCCCCGATGCCACCTGCCACTACCGCCCTGATCACCAATGACGCCGTCGTCCTCGGCCTGCTTGCCATGACCCTGGGGGCCGTCTTCTGGACTGCCTCCCGCACTGAGGGCTTCTGGAAAAAGTTCTACACGTATGTTCCTTCCTTGCTGATGTGCTACCTGATCCCGGCACTGCTCAACACCTTCGGCATCATCGACGGCAATGCATCCGGCCTGTACGCCGTGGCGCGCGACTACCTGCTGCCCAGCGCGCTGGTCCTGCTGTGCGTGGCCATCGACTTCGGCGGCATCATCCGCCTCGGCCCCAAGGCCATCATCATGTTTCTCACAGGAACGCTCGGCGTGATGCTGGGTGCCCTCGTCTCGTTCGAAGCCTTGCGTCTGATCCACCCGGAAACGGTGGCGGGCGACACGTGGCGCGGCATGACGACTGTCGCCGGCTCGTGGATAGGCGGCGGCGCCAACCAGGCAGCCATGAAGGAAGTGTTTGAAGTCGATGCCACGCTGTTCGGCCAGTTCGTCGCCGTCGACGTGCTGGTGGCCAACGTCTGGACGGCCGTGCTGCTGTTCCTGGCCGGCCGCGCAGGCGCCTTCGACCGCTGGACCGGCGCCGACTTGACGGCCATCAATGCGCTCAAGGACAGCATCGAAAGCTACCGCGCCCAGCACGCGCGCGTTGCCAGCCTGACCGACATCATGGTCATCCTCGGCGTGGGCCTGGGCGTGACGGGCCTGTCGCACTTCCTGGCCGGTCCCATCATCAGCTGGATCACCACCCTGCCCGCCGCATGGCGCCTGCAGGATTACAGCCTGACGTCGAATTTCTTCTGGATCGTCGTGCTCGCCACCACCTTCGGCTTGCTGCTCAGCTTTACCCGCGCGCGCAGCCTGGAAGGCGCGGGCGCCTCGACCATCGGCTCGGCCATGCTGTACGTGCTGGTGGCCACCATCGGCATGCACATGGACTTGAAAGCCCTGCTCGACAAGCCTTTCCTGTTCCTGCTGGGCCTGATCTGGATCGCCGTGCATGGCGGCCTGATGCTGCTCGTCGCCAAGCTGATCCGCGCGCCCCTGTTCTTCATGGCCGTCGGCTCGCAGGCGAACATCGGCGGCGCCGCCTCGGCCCCCGTCATCGCCAGCGCCTTCCACCCGTCCCTGGCCCCCGTCGGCGTGCTGCTGGCCGTGCTCGGCTACGCGCTGGGCACCTACGGCGCCTACATCACGGGGTTGATTCTGCGCGGCATGGCGGGGTGATACCTGTCCTGGCTTGACCAGGCGAGCCGCAACGACAACGCCAGCCTTCGGGCTGGCGTTGTCGTTTACCACGCGCATCGGCCGCAGAGCGCTCAAAAATCCCCACAATGTAGCAGAAACCCCTCAAAACCAAATTTCCGCACCATTTTTGTGCGAAATCTGCGATGATAGTTGCCCAAATAACCGATTACCTCCATGGAATTCTGATGAAATACGCATCTGCTCACGAGTATGTCCAGCATGTCGCCGCACGCAATCCAGGTCAGCCCGAGTTTCTGCAAGCCGTCACCGAAGTCATGGAGAGCTTGTGGCCGTTCCTGGAACAGCACCCGAAATACGCGGAACAAGGCTTGCTGGAACGCTTGATCGAGCCCGAGCGCGTGGTGATGTTCCGCGTGTCGTGGGTCGATGACCATGGGCAAGTACAAGTCAATCGCGGCTACCGCATCCAGCACAGCATGGCCATCGGGCCATACAAGGGCGGCATCCGCTTCCACCCTTCCGTCACCCTGTCCGTGCTGAAATTCCTCGCCTTCGAACAAACGTTCAAGAATGCGCTGACCACGTTACCGATGGGCGGCGGCAAGGGCGGCGCCGATTTCGATCCGAAGGGCAAGAGCCCGGGCGAAGTGATGCGCTTCTGCCAGGCCTTCGTCAGCGAACTGTTCCGTCATGTGGGCTCGGACACGGACGTGCCGGCCGGCGACATCGGCGTGGGCGGGCGCGAAGTGGGTTACATGGCCGGTATGATGAAAAAACTCAGCAACCGCGCCGACTGCGTGTTCACGGGCAAGGGCGCCAGCTTCGGCGGCTCGCTGATGCGTCCGGAAGCGACGGGCTACGGCACCGTGTATTTTGCTGAAGAAATGTTGAAAACGCGGGGCCGCTCGTTCGAAGGCATGCGCGTGTCCGTGTCCGGCTCGGGCAACGTGGCGCAGTACGCGGTGGAAAAAGCCATGGCCATGGGCGCGAAAGTCATCACCGTCTCCGATTCGAGCGGTACCGTCATCGACGAAGAAGGCTTTACGCCGGAAAAGCTGGCCATTCTGATGGAGATCAAGAACCATCTGTACGGCCGGGTCAGCGACTACGCCGAACGCACGGGCGTGCGCTTCGAGGCGGGCGTGTCGCCATGGCATGTGCCGGTCGACATCGCCCTGCCTTGCGCCACGCAAAATGAATTGAACATCGACGATGCGCGCACCTTGATCGCCAATGGCGTGCAATGCGTGGCCGAAGGCGCCAACATGCCTACCACCATCGAGGCGGCCAAGGCGTTCGAGGCAGCCGGCGTGCTGTATGCGCCGGGCAAGGCCAGCAATGCTGGCGGCGTGGCGACTTCCGGCCTGGAAATGAGCCAGAATGCGGCCCGCATTTCCTGGCCGCGCGAAGAAGTCGACGCGCGCTTGCTGCAGATCATGCAAGGCATCCACGCGGCGTGCAAGCAATACGGCACGCGCGCCGATGGCACCGTCAGCTATGTCGACGGCGCCAATATCGCCGGCTTCGTCAAAGTCGCCGACGCCATGCTGGCGCAGGGAGTCATTTAACCCAATGACAAAATCTGGGGTCGGACCCTCAGGGTCCGACCCCGGCCCTTGCGTTTGGGGTTAACTCATTTCAGGCTTCATCAGGCTTTTGCGGCTGATGGTCCGGCCCGACACCATGAACTCGCCGTTGCCACGGTAGTGCAGGGTTTCGGGCAGCTTGGGCGAGGTGGCCACATGGGCTTTCACGCACTCGAAGATGAAGAAGCCGCCCTTCGGATTACCCGCCACCTGCGCCAGCTTGCATTCGAAGTTGGCGTAGCACTCGGCGATCAGGGGCGCGCCCACCAGTTCGGCCGGCTGCGGCGTCAGGCCGAAGGCCGTGAACTTGTCCGTGTCTGCGCCGCTGCAATTGCCGATGGCCACCACCTGGTCGACCATGTCGGCCGTGGGCAGGTTGATCACGCATTCCATGCTGCGCTTGATCATTTCATAGCTGTGGTTCGCGTCGGAAATGAAGCAGCCCAGCAAGGATGGCGTAAATTCCATCAGCATGTGCCAGGCCATGGTCATGACGTCGCTTTCACCATTCCACGTTGAACTGACGAGCACCACCGGCCCCGGTTCGAGAAAGCGGCGGATATCGGCGACGGGATAATCTTCTTTATGGTAATTTTTCATGCAGTCTCCAGGACGCGGTATGCCATAGCATAGCCCAACGGCGCCTCGCCGGGCGCGCGGCAGCCCGATGGCAGCGGTCATCCGCGCCGCGATTTGTGCAGTTCGTCGCAAATTTCTCCCCAATGGAGATGTTGCACAATAGAATACACTGATCAACTACTCAAGGAAACCGCCATGCGCCCTCTGTTTCTGTTGTCAGTCCTGTCGCTCGCCTGCCTCTCCACCCTCGCGCATGCCGACGAGCAAACCCGCACGGTCAGCGCCTTCAACGCCATCGACATCCGCGGCCCCATCAGCATCGAAGTCGAATCGGGCAAGGAGCAAAGCCTGCTGCTGCGCGGCGACCAGAAATTCCTCAGCGGCGTGATCACGGAAGTGGTCGATGGCGAGCTGAAGATTTCCATGAAGGATAAAGATATCAAGAAGACGGAAGGCGACCCGCGCATCATCATCACCATGCCCACCTTGCGCAAGCTGATCGCGGAAGGCGCGGGCGAAAAAATCCTGACCAAGCTCCATGGCCCAAGAGTCGACATCAGCTACAAGGGCGCGGGCCGCCTGGCCGCCGATGGCCAGGTTGACTGGCTGCGCCTGAAGGCGCAAGGCGTGGGCGAAGTCGATACGAAAGCCTTGCTGGCGAAAAACGTCGACGTCAATTTTGAAGGCATCGGCTCCGTCAAGGTATATTCCTCGGGCGAACTGAACGCCGTCGTGCGCGGCATGGGCGAACTGACGTATTACGGCAAGCCGAAGATCGTGCACAAATCGGTCGCCGGCATCGGCAGCGTGAATGCCGCCAAATAAGATTTCCTAAAACAACAAGGCCATCAGGCCACTGGAGACCGCATGACCGCAACACATGACACGCAGGCACCGCTGGTGCTGCGCGAGGACGAGGGTGGCCTCGTCACCCTGCGCCTGAACCGTCCCCTGCAATTCAATGCCCTGTCGGAAGCCATGCTGGCGGCGCTGCAGGCTGAACTCGACCTCATCGCCGGGCAGCCGCACGTGCGCTGCGCGGTGCTGGCCGCCGAAGGCAAGGCCTTTTGCGCGGGCCACGACTTGCGCCAGATGCAAGCCACGCGCCAGCTTGATTACTATCAAACCCTGTTCGCGCAATGCTCGCGCGTGATGCAAGCCATTCAAACCTTGCCCGTGCCCGTGATTGCCCGCGTGCACGGCATCGCCACGGCGGCCGGCTGCCAGCTGGTCGCCAGCTGCGACCTGGCCGTGGCGGGCGCCTCGGCCCGTTTTGCCGTCTCCGGCATCAACGTGGGCCTGTTCTGCGCCACGCCATCGGTCGCCCTGTCGCGCAATGTGTCGGCCAAGCGGGCCTTCGACATGCTGGTGACGGGCCGCTTCATCGACGCCGACACGGCCGCCGACTGGGGCCTGGTCAATGAGACGGTGGCCGACACGGCGCTCGACGAGGCCGTGGCGCGCCTGGCGCAGCAGATCATGGCAAAAAGCCCGACGGCCATCCGCTACGGCAAGCAGATGTTCTACCGGCAGCGCCAGCTGCCGCTGGACGAGGCGTATGCGTATGCGGGCGACGTGATGGCGCGCAACATGATGGAAGAGGATGCGGACGAAGGCGTCACCGCCTTCCTGGAAAAGCGGCCGCCCGGCTGGGCGCGGCCTTGAGTACCTGACCGAACCTACTGCGCGTCGGTATAGGCAGCCTGCGATGCTCACCGTACTTTAGTACGGTTGCGCTTCTCGGCTACCTCTCCCTTCCGCTCGCTACGATTCTGTCAGGTACTCTTGGACTCCATAGTCTTAACGACTGTCCTTCATCTGCTGCTGGACCGAAAGACTCAGGGTACCGAGGTCTTCCTTGCCCAGCAGCGGCAATTGCGCCAGCAGCTGCATCAGGGCGGAGCTGCCCGTCACGTCCAGCTCGGACGATTGCACCAGCACCGTGCCGGCGCCCGTGAAGTCGATCTGCTTTTCCTCGCCCGACAAACTGAAACCGGTGAGCGCGCCGGCGGCCGAGGCCCAGCCCTGCACGTGGGCGTAGTCGTAGTGATACGAGGGGCTGGGGCAATCGGCCCAGCCCAGCACGGCCTGCTCGTCGACGCGGCATGGCAGTTCCAGGAAGTGCACGGGGCCGTTCGACGAGGCGATCACCTTGCCCGTGCCGATCATGGTCAGATAACCGGGCAAGGTCGATTCCTGGCAAATCACGTCCTTCGTAAAACCCAGCAGGTTTTTCGCGCGGATGGTCATGTTGGCGTTGTCCAGGTCGTAGCAGGCCAGGTCGTTGCCGTTGTCGCCCAAAATCAATTGGCCTTGCCCTTGCGCCACGACAAAGTGGTGGAGGTATTTGGGCGCATTGAAGGCGTTGCGCACGATCAGGTCGAGCACGCTGCTACCCATGGCTTCGAAGCGCAACTCGCCATAGAAGGCGATCATCTTGCCCTTGCGAATGAAGATCTGTTCCTTGACGTCGATGACATACGAAAAACGGTTCAGGTTATCGTTCTTCGGCAAGGTATCGGGAGTGTAAATCGTCATGGCTTACCTTTCGCTCGCTTGGATATAGACCGTGCCCTGGCCCGTGAACTTCACCTGGTACGATTCGCCGGACGCCTGGCCGACGAAGGTTTTCCAGTTCAGGTCCGTGACGATGGCCGAGCTCAGCTGCCCCGTGTGGCCGATATACGCCTGCGGGTCGACAAACACGGGCACGTCCGGCGTGACGGGCAAGCCGATGGCATTTCCGTCCGACAAAATCGCCACTTCGCCCGTGCCTTGCAAGGTGGTGGTAAACAAGCCCTGGCCCGAGGCCATGCCGCGCACCACGCCCTGCACGCCGCCCTGGTTGCCGAGGAACATGGTGCCAGCCGTCAGGCGCGCATCGAAGGCCAGCAGGGAATCGCTTTCCACATAGAACGTTTCGCCGCGCACGGGGACGATGGTGACGAACAGGCCGCCCTGCGCATAAAACACGCTGCCCGTGCCACGCGCCGACATCATGGCGTAGCCTTCGCTCGTGACGGCGCGCATGGCCAGGCTTTGCACGCCCTGGCCGGCCAGGAAGGCGCGGCTGAACGCCACATCGCCCTGGTAGGACACCATGGCGCCCTTGCGCGCGAACACTTCTTCATTGCCGAGTTTGACCTCAAGCATCTTTTCATTGATCTGCTGATAGACAGGCATGGCGGGTCCTCGCTGACTTAACGTTCGGCGGGCTGGATGAACACCACGCCCTGGCCTGTGAATTTGTGCTGGTACGATTCGCCCGAGCTCTGGCCGATCATGGTGCGCCAGTTGACGTCAAAAACGAATTCCTGGCGGATGTCGCCCTTGAAGCCGACGAAGGCGTCCGGGTCCACGCGCAGCGGGTGCGCCGGCGTCACTTCCAGCATGATCAGGTTGCCGCGCGAAATGACGGCCAGGTTGCCATGGCCTTCGACGGTGGTGGAAAACAGGCCCTGGCCCGAGCTGGCGCCGCGCAAGCCCGCAAAGCTGGTGCCCGTCTTCAGGCTGGTGTCGTAGGCCAGCAGGCTGCTGCTTTCGATGGTCAACTTTTCGCCGGCCAGCGCCATGACGGTGATCTCGGCCGCATTCTGCGCGAAAAACACCGTGCCGCTGCCTGAAGCCTGCATCACTTGCATGCCTTCGTTCGTCACCTTGCGCTTGAGCGCGCCGAACAGGCCCTCGCCACCGAGCAGGGACTTTTCAAATTTGATGGCGCCCGTATAGGCGACCATCGCGCCGGCAATCGCCAGCACTTTTTCATCCTGCAGGCGCACTTCCAGCAGGCGATCGGTATTGGTGCGGAAACTGGTCACGCGCGACTCCCCAAGAATGCCAGGGCACAAAGCCATGGCTATCCGACAAGATACCGGGGGCGTTACCGCCATGCAAGTGCTATTCCTCCTGAACGGGGGTGAATGAATAAAAAAAAGGCGTGCCCGGAAGCACGCCTTGCGTTCACACAATGAACCGTTTAGTCAGCCAGCACAGGCCTGGCGCCGCGTGCGTTCTGGAACAGCGGCACGGGATCATTGGTATTGACCTCGACCACCGTCACGCCCTGCAGCACGCCGCCCACCTGGTAGCCGACGGCGCCCAGGTGGCGCTTGCCTTCGGCCAGGTTGGACCAGCTCAGGGAGACCGACGCGGTACCGCCCGTGTAGGCCGTACCCGGCATCAGCGCCTTGAAGCCGCCATTCGACAGGCCCGGCGCCAGCACCCACGACGACAAGGTGTAGTCGGCCTGGCCGTTTTGCGGCGCATAACCGATCACGCATACCTTGTAGGTGCCAGCGGCAGGCAGGCGCAGTTCCACTTGTTCATTGGAACTTTCATTGCCGCTGCTGCCGACCAGCACATTGGCGGCGTTGTAGACCTCCATGTCCAGGTCGGTATTTGCGCCGCCCGTCGTTTCCGCATCGTAGGTGGCAAAGCGCGCCGCCAGGGTGCCGGCCGGGATGACCACGCTGTGCACGTTCACGCCCGTGGCGCCACCGGCCTTGCAGGCAGCCGATGCGGCAGCGCCCGTCGCTGCCTGGCCGATCGTGCGCGCCTGGCGCACGGCTTCGACGAGACCCGACTTGACGCCCACCAGCGCGCCCGTGAAGCCCGTTCCCAGGGTCAGCACCTTGCTGCCCGTGGCCGCTTCGCTCTTCACCAGCGGGATGGCGACCAGCGAGGTGCCGCGCGCCGTCAGCGGGCTGCGCACCGTGTGCGTGCCATCCGTCCAGCTCAGGGCGCCATAGGTCCAGGTATTGGCCGGCGCCGTGGTGCGCGTCAGCTTGACCTGGTACTGGCCCTTGGCGCCCGGCGCCAGACTCAGGCTCGTTGGCGTCACCGCCACCGTATAGCCGGGCAGGCTGGCCGAGACGTTGTAGACGGCGCTGCTGGCGCCCACGTTGGTCACCATGCGCGTCAGGGTTTGCGTGCCCAGCACGTTGGCCGCCGTCAGCGACGCCAGGTTCAGGTTATAGGCCGGGATGGTGCCGATGGCCTGGCAGGTGGCGGCGCTGTAGACCTTCAGGTTCAGGCCGCACAGGAAGCGCGCATAGTCGATTTCCGACATGTCGTACACGAGGCCGGGATCGGCCGCGCTGTTCGGCGCGATATGGCCGGCGCCCTGGCCCCATGGCAGCTGGCCCGAATTCTTCGCCGTGGCATCCCACGACACGGAACCGTTCAAGCCATCCGAATAGGTGCTGAAGGCCGTCGTCATCAATGCCGACTTGATGGCTGCGGGCGACCAGTCCGGATGCTGCTGCTTGAGCAGCGCCGCCACGCCGGCCACGTGCGGGCTGGCCATCGACGTGCCGGAATAGAAATCCCACTCGGCCGCTGGCGCCACGCCGCCGGCCGCCACGGCATCGCGCTGCGCCGGGGTCAGGTCGGCCGTCACGCCGGCCAGCACGTTGGTGCCGGGCGCCGACAGGTCCGGTTTGAGGATGTTCGCGTTGGCCACGTTCGGCCCGCGCGAGGAACGGTCGCTGACGATGGGCGCCTGTACGGTCGTGTCGGCGATGGTATGGATTTCGCCCAATGCCGCCGTGCCGTCCGGATTGGACGCCATGAAGGCCTTCAGCGCGTCGCCCTGCGCCTGCGCCAGGTGCACCGTCGACAGCGCGTGCGCCTGGTTGATGACGGTGTTGGCGCCGCCGGCCACGTTGGCGATGACCACACCCGCGGCGCCGGCCGTCTTCGCATTCGCGCTCTTGTTGACCAGCACGTTGCCGCCACGGTCGCACACGAGCACCTTGCCGGCCACTTTCGCCGGATCCAGATACGCCGAGGTGGCATCGGCCGCGCCGAAGCAGCGCAGCAAATTGACGTCCGTCGGCAGCACGCCGGCCAGGCCCGCGTCGCGCGAGCGGATCAGCGGCAGCGCCGGCGTATTCGCATTGCTCGACGCGCCTTCCAGTTTGCTGCCGTTGCTGAGGATGACATTGCCCGCGTACAAGCGGTTGTGGGTGGAATTGGCGACTGTTGCCAACCACGGGCTGATGTGCGACACGGGCGCCGGCACGTCGGGTGCGGGCGTGGCCGGGCCGGAATTGCCGCCGGACGTGGCGACAAACACGCCCGCTGCAGCTGCGCCGAGGAAGGCCACTTCCGTCGGCTCATCGAAGGCGCCGCCGCCCGCGTTCGGGCCGATGGAGAAGTTGATGACGTTCACGCCATCCTTGACCGCCTGGTCGATGGCGGCCACGCTGTCGGCCGTGGCGCAACCGTTGCGGCCCGTCGAGGCAGCCGTCCAGCACACTTTATAGGCGGCGATGCGGGCGCGCGGCGCCATGCCCGAGGCCTTGCCCAGCGATACGCCGTTCGAGGTGGCGATGGCGCCATTGTTGCCGCCGGCCGTGGAGGCCGTGTGCGTGCCATGGCCGCCGTGTCCCGTCAGGCCGGCGACGGAATCGCGCGGCGACAAAAATTCCGTCCAGTGCAGCGCCGAGGTGGCGGCGCGGTAGTAGCGCGCACCGATCAACTTGTTGTTGCAATTCTCGGCGGAAAATCCCTCGCCCGTCTGGCAAGCGCCCTGCCAGCTGGCCGGTGGCGCGCCGTACACGACATTGTTGCCGCTGTGACTGGGCACGCCGTTCTCGTCGAGGCGGTCGGCAAAGGCCGTGTTCTCCGGCCAGATGCCGCTGTCGACGATGCCGATGATGATGTCTTCACCGGCGTGCGCCTTGCCGCCCAGCTGCTCCCAGATGCCGCCCGGCTTGTCCAGGCCCAGGAAGCTGGGCGTGTAGCTGGTGTCGAGCTGCAGGACGGAATCGGCGCTGATGCTGGCCACGCCGCTGTTTTTCTTCAGGGCCCGCACTTCATCATCCGTCAGCAAGGCGGAAAAGCCGTTGAAGACGACGCTGTACTGGTGCGTGATTTCCGCCGCGCTGACGGTGCCGGCCACGGCGGCCTGTTTGGTGTCGAGGTAGCTCAGGTAGGCCTGCACATCGGCGGCGCCCACGTTGATGCGCGCGCCCGGGGCCGGCTTGGTGGCGGCCAGGCCGTCGACCTGGCCCGTGTAGGTGGCGGCCGGCTTGTCGACCAGTTGCACGATGTAGGAGCGGCGTTCCTGCGCCTGCGCCGCTTGCGCCAGGCTGGCGGCCAGCAGGAGGATAGCGAGTGAAACGGGACGTAATTTCATCTCACGCTCCTTGCACGGTGAGCGCGACGAACTTGCCGCTGCGGCGGCGCGACAGCATGCCGATGGCGCCCAGGCCGGCCAGCATCAGCATGTAGGTCGACGGTTCCGGCACGGCGCTGACATTGATATTGTCGAGCGCGAACTGGCCCTGGTTAAAGGCGGGGAAATCGAGGGAATTGCTGCACGCGCCAGTGTCGTTGAAAATGCAGGCGTTGAAGGTCAGGCCCGTAAACGCATAGTTGCTGAAGCCGCCCAGCAGGGAAGCGCTCTGGAAATAGTAGCTGCCATCGCTGCCCTGGCCGGGAAACGCCAGCGAGGTGCTGACCACCTGGCCGTTGCTGAGGGTGCCGCTCAGCTGCAGTTCGCCCCACTGCATGTTGGGCAAGCCGGACACGGGCGCGATGAAGGAATAGTCGAAACCGGCCAGGGTGAATGCCTGGTGGTCGGCACGCGCGAAATTCACGCCGCCATCGTTGAGGATGGCCAGATAATTGCCGCTGGCGCCCTGCGGGCAGGCGGCGATATCGCACGACGAACCCGCGCGGCCATCGAGAATGGCGCCCACGCCGCTGACGCCGCCGCCGGCAGCCGTCGTCGGGTCGGCCAGGAACAGCAGGTTGTAGCTCGACGTATTGAGCGTCTGGCCGCTTTCATATATGTCGGGGCGCAAGTTATCGAAGGTCAGGACACCGGCCATGGCGGGCGCCGAGGCCAGCACGGACAGGGTGGCCAACGCGGCAAGGACGGTGGTGCGACCGCGGGTAGCGGGCGGAGTGGCGGTGGCGGGCGATACCCGCGCATGTGATGGACGATTCATTCTATTCCCTTGATTGTTGTGGATAGATAGGTCGGCAGGTCTGGCGCCCGCTTTCAGCTTTTTCACAAAAGTGTCAACAAATATAGCAAATCGCATAAAACAAATATCATATTTTTAATATCATTTATTTATTTTTTATCTAACTCCACGAAACTTTGTTTTGTTTTATCTATGAAAGCTTGAGGAGTCTCAACGTTACATCTGAACAACAATGCATCGCACGGCTGGCGTGCGCGCCAGCGCGCCGGCCTCACTTCAGATAAGCTCGAAAACCGCGCCTGCCGCGCCGGCCTCCCCCGTCACATCGCGGTACACCTGTTCCATCCTGGAACAGTTATCGATCTCCACCGCCCCCCGCAAGACGCGCCCCCGGTGCCACGGCGCCGATGGCATGAAGCTTGCACAACAACGACATCGACCGTGCTCAGGGAGCAGCATCATGGAACACCATCAACTTGACACCCAGACAAGCGCGCACTCCCGGCCGCGCCGGACCGTCCTGCTGTGCTGCGCGCTGGCGCTGGCTTTTTTCCTGCTGGCCGCCAGGCTGGATATGGCGGAACGGCTGACGCACGCGCTCTGGCGCCAGGAGCACTGGCAACTCGATGAACTGGCCCTGAGCCTGCTGCTGCTGATATTGGCGCTGGCCGGCTTTGCCGTGTGGCGCGGACGCCAGGTGGCGCTGCTGCTGGCGCAAAACCGTGCACTCACGCAGCGCCTGCTGCGCACGCAGGAAGAGGAGCGCTGCGCGCTGGCGCGCGAGCTGCACGATGAGGTAGGACAGGACTGCACGGCCATCCGCGCCGCCGCCAGCTACATCCTGCGCGCGCGCGAGGGCGACCAGGCAAACGTGCAGGCCTGCGCCGCCAGCATCGCCCGCTCTGCGGAAGCGCTGCATGCGATGGTGCGCAGCATGCTGCGCCGGCTGCGCCCGCCCGTACTCGACAGTCTGGGCCTGGAAGCGGCGCTGCAGGCGCTGTGCGACAGCTGGGCCCAGCAGCACGGCATCGCCTGCCATTTCGCGCCGCACGCCATCCCCGCCGGCCTCGACGACAGCACTGCCACCGCCATCTACCGCCTGGTGCAGGAAGGCTTGACGAACGTGGCGCGCCACGCGGGCGCCGACCGGGCCACGGTGGAATTGCGCGCCGATGCGCACGGCTTGCTGCACCTGGCCATCGAAGACAATGGCCAGGGATTGTGCCCGGACAAAACGCCAGCAGATGGTTTCGGCATGCTGGGCATGCGCGAGCGCGTGGCTGGCTTGCGCGGCCATATCCGCTGGATCAGCGCGCTGGGCAACGGCTTGCGCATCGAAGTGGCCCTGGCGGCACGGTGCGCGGCATGAACGCCATGAGCGCAATGAGTGGCAATATGCGGCCGATCCGCGTGATGCTGGTGGACGACCATCCGGTGGTGCGCACGGGCTACCGGCGCCTGCTGGAACAGGGCGGCGACATCGCCGTCGTGGCCGAGGCGGGCAATGGCGAAACGGCATATGGCTTGTACCTGGAGCACACGCCCGACGTCTGCGTGACGGATTTGTCCATGCCCGGCATCGGCGGCCTGGAATTGCTGCGCAAGCTGCTCGCCCGCGACGCCAGCGCCCGCGTGCTGGTGTTTTCCATGCACGACACGCCGCAGCTGATCGCGCGCGCGTTTGACGGCGGCGCCTGCGGCTTCATCAGCAAGCAGGCCGACCCGGAACACCTGGTCGACGCCGTGCGCGCCGCCCACGCGGGCCGGCGCTACCTGGACCCGCACAGCGCGCCCGGCGTGCTGCAAGGCACGGCCCGCATGGAAGCGCAGCGTTTGAGCAGCCTGAGCCAGCGCGAATTCGAAATCTTCCGCCTGCTGGCCGAAGGGCGCAGCGCCGCCGACTGCGCCCGCCTGCTGCACGTGAGCAGCAAGACGGTGGCCAACCACCAGACCTGCATCAAGGAAAAGCTCGACGTGCCCGGCCCCGCCGCCCTCGTTCATCTTGCGCTGCGCAACGGCGTCATCGAGCACGTCCAGCCTTAAAACGCATAGCGCAAGCCCACGTTCACGCTGCGCGGCGCGCCGGCCGCATAGAAGGTCGCGTTGACCATCGGATAGTCGCCATTCACGGCGGGCAGCGGCCGGGCGGCGAAATTGCCGTTGGCGTCGAAACCCGTCGCGCCCAGCTGGGCCGCCGTCGCATATTTGCGGTCGAACAGGTTATTTACCTGGGCAAACACGCTCAGTTGCGGCGTCAGCTGGTATTTGCCATTCAGTTCAACCACCGCGTAGCCGCCGCTCTTGCCCGCGCCCAGGTAAGCCGGTCCGCCCGCCTGGTGCGCATTGTTTTCATTGCCGCGCGCATAGGCGCCCGACACGGCCGTCATGGCCAGGCCCACCGTCCAGTCGCGTCCTCCTTGAACCTCCACGTGCGCCTTCAGGATATGGCTCGGCGTCAAGGGAATCCGGTTGCCGGGCGTGATGACGATATTGCCTTCCAGGCCCGGTGCGTCCGCATCGCTGCTGCTGTTGGCGCTGCCGTTGACGAGCTCCCGGCTTTGATACGTCGCCTGCAACCACGTGTAGTTGACGCCGAAGTCCAGCGCGCCCGCCTTGCCGTCGGCCGCCAGTTCCACGCCCTGGTGGCGCGTCTTGCCGAAATTCTTGAAGTAGCCAAAACCGGCCTGGTTGTCGGCCACGAACAGGATATCGTCATGGTTCTCCGCGCGGAACACGCCGGCGCTCCAGCGGGCCACCGCGCCCCACTGGCCGCGCAGGCCCGCTTCCCACGTCTTCGTCACCACCTGTTTCAATGGCGGGTCGCCGGCCATGGCGTTGGGCAGGCGGCACGGGTTCTCCGGGTCGGCACAACCGAGTTCGATGGCCGTCGGCGTGCGGCTGCCTTCGTTGTAGCCGAGGTAGGCGCTCACGCCCGCAGCTGGCGCATACGCGAGGCCGATGGCGGGATTGAAGCGGCTGAAACGGTGGTCGCCATCGAGCGAGCCGCTGCCGCCGCCGGGCGTGATGGCATCGCGGTTGCGCACGGTGCTGCGGTTGTAGCGGCCGGAAACGGTCAACGTCAGGTCTTGATTGAACGCCATGCTGTCGCTCGCAGACACGCTCCAGGTGCGCATGCGCCCGCTCAAATCGACCCGATTGTCGACGGGCGTGCCATCGTCGTCGATCTGCGTGCCGTCGGCAAAGAACTCCACGGGCGTGATGCTGCGGTCCGGGTTCAGATAGCCGAACTGGCTGGTCTGGCGGAAGGTGGCGTGGCTCGCATCGAAGGCGGCGCCGGCCGTGACGGCATGGCGCATGCCGGCCACGTCGGCCAGTGCGGTGAACTGGCCGGAGAACCCATAGTTTTCCTGCTTGGTACGGCTGCGGTTGATCATGCCGTTGCACTTTTCGGCCGGCTCATCGTTCAGCAGCACGTTGCCGATGCAGCGCCACTGCGGAAACGGCGTATTGCCGGCGTTCGCCCCGCTGGCGGGAAAGCCCGTGTAGCCGGCGGCCGCCAGCGCCGCCCGCTCGGCCGCGCCGGGCTGGTAGACGGCCTGGTCGAGCGACTCGTCGTTCAGGTCGCCGTTGAACGTGTGCGTGTCGATCTTGCGGTAGTACACATTGCCGGACAATAGCAAACCAGCGCCGGCCTGGTGCTTGCCCGTCACATTCAGCAGGGTCGACTTGTTTTGCGTCAAGTCCGGTTTGGTGTAGACGCTGCGGTAATCGCGCGCCAGCAGGCGCTGTTCCTGCAAACCGTTGCCCGTCAGCGCATTGTCCGCGTGGGCCAAGGTGACGGCCACGTCCGTGCGCGCATCGCTCCAGCCCAGCTTGCCAAACACCTGGCGCACGTCGGACGGCGAATCGTCGCGCCAGCCGTCTTCCTTGAAGCGATTGCCCGTCACATACCAGTGCCAGCCCTGCGCATTGCTGCCGCCATGTTCGACCTCCACGGCACGCCGTTGATCGGAACCCAGGCGCGCCTCGATGGCGGTGCCGGGACTGCTCCTGCCATCCTTGGTCTGCAGGGCCAGCGCGCCGCCCAGGGTATTGAGGCCAAACAGGGGGTTCGAGCCGGGCATCAGGGTCAGCGATTCGATGGCCATGCGCGGGATCAAGTCCCAGCTGACGACATCGCCAAACGGCTGGTTCAGCCGCATGCCATCGAGATACACGGACAGTCCTTGCGGCGTGCCCAGCAGGGGCGAGGCCGTATAGCCGCGGTAGCTGACGTCGGGCTGGAACGGATTGTTCTGCACCTCGTTCACGTAGACGCTGCCCAGGTTGCGGCGCAAGAAGGCGGAAATATCGAGCGCGCCGCTGCGGGCGATCTGCTGCGCGCTGGCCGTCTGCACGGGCGCGGCCAGCGCATCGCGCGGCTGGTCCACGGTGGGCAAGGGCATGCTGCCCGTGATGATGACGGTGGGCAAGTCACCGGAGATGGCCAGGTTCGCGGCCAGGCTGGCGGCGGCCGGTTCGGCGGCCTGCGCCTGGCACAGCGCCATGGCGGCGGCGGCGAATAAAGTCAGTTTCATGCGGGTCCCCGATTTATAGTGGTTTTTATTACTCTCCAGTATCGGACAGCCACCATCTGGGAACTAGGGAAAAACTCCCGCCATGCAGGCAGACTTATCGTTGCAGGGGCAAATAGCTCTGCTTGAGCTGGCGCAAGACAAAGCTCGATTTGCTGTGCCGGATGCCGGGAATCTTATACAGGCGCTCGCGCAGCAGGCGTTCGTAGTCGCGCGTGTCGCTGACCGCGATGCGCAGGTAGTAATCGTAGTCGCCGGAGACGAGAAACGCTTCCAGCACTTCGGGGATCATGGCCAGCGCGTGGCCGAACTCGAACAGGGCCTGGTCGGAATGGTCGTCAAGCGTCACTTGCACGATGACGGTGTCGGCCAGCCCCACCTTGGCCGCGTTGACGTTCACCGTGTAACCCTCGATGACGCCGTCGTCTTCCATGCGCTTGATGCGCGCCCAGCACGGCGACGAGGTCAGTCCCACCTTGGCGCTCAGCTCGTGCAGGCTGATGCGGGCATCCTGCTGCAGGGCCGTCAGGATGGCGAGGTCGAATTTGTCCAGTTTCATTCTGTTAAGTCCTTATTTCACGGCAAATTTTGCTGAAATATGCATTCTATACGAGAAAACCAGCAGCCTTTTCTGCCGGGGCAAGCAGAAAATAGACCCATGAAACCCGATCCCGCTCCCCTCCTCGCTCCCGCCCACGATCCTGCGCCGCGCAACGGCGCCAGCGTCCTCATCGACACCCTGCTGGCCCTGGGCGTCGACACCGTCTTCGGCTACCCGGGCGGCGCCGTGCTGCCCCTGTACGACGCGCTGCACGCGCAGCCCCGCTTGCGCCACGTGCTGGTGCGCCACGAACAGGCAGCCGTGCATGCGGCCGAGGGCTATGCGCGCAGCACGGGCCGGCCCGGCGTCGTCTTCGTCACGTCCGGCCCCGGCATGAGCAATACCACCACGGGCTTGCTCGACGCCCTGTGCGATTCGATTCCCGTCATCTGCATCAGCGGCCAGGTGGCCACCACCAGCATCGGCACCAATGCCTTCCAGGAATGCGACGCGCTGGGCATCTCGCGCCCCGTCACCAAGTGGAACCGGCAAATCCGCACTGCCGATGAAACGGCGTCCGTCGTGCACGAAGCATTTGTTCAGGCCACGCAGGGACGGCCCGGCCCCGTGCTGGTCGATTTTCCCAAGGATATGCAGCTGGCGCCCGTCGCGGCAAGCACGCCGCTGTCGCCCGCCGCCGCAGCGGCCGCGCCCCTGCCCGACAGCCCTGACCTGGAACATGCCGCCAGCCTGATCGCCTCCGCGCGCCGGCCCGTGTTCTATGGCGGCGGGGGCCTCATCAATTCCGGCCTCGATGCCTGCGCCGCCTTCGGCCAGCTGGTGAAACTGGCGGCCGCGCCGTGCACCCTGACCTTGTTGGGCCTGGGCGCCTTTCCCGCCTCGCACCCGGCCTTCCTCGGCATGCTGGGCATGCATGGCACCTTGGAAGCGAACCTGGCCATGCACCATGCGGATCTGATCGTCTGCGTCGGCGCCCGCTTCGACGACCGGGTCACGGGGCGCCTGGACGCCTTCTGTCCCGGCGCAAAAATCATCCACGTCGATATCGATCCGGCGTCGATCGGCAAGGTGGTGCGCGCCGACGTGGCCCTGCGCGGCGACTGCGCGCCCGTGCTGGCCGCCCTGCTGGCGCAGCTGCGCGGACGCCTGCTGGCGGACCGCCAGCCGTGGTGGCGGCGCATCGACGGCTGGCGCGCGCAGGATTCGCTGGCGTTCGACAACACGCCGGACGTGATCGCGCCGCAGGCGCTGATGCGGCGGCTGCAGGCGGCGCTGGACAGAATGGATAGCGTCGACGCCATCGTGTCCACGGACGTGGGCCAGCACCAGATGTGGGCGGCGCAGCATTTGCGCTTCGAGCAGCCGCGCCGCTGGCTGACCTCGGGCGGCGCCGGCACCATGGGTTATGGACTGCCAGCCGCCATCGGCGCGCAGATTGCCCATCCCGAAAAATGCGTGGTGTGCGTCAGCGGCGACGCCTCGATTTTGATGAATATCCAGGAACTGGCCACGGCCGTGCAGCACCGATTGCCCGTCAAAGTGGTGTTGTCGAACAATGGCTACATGGGCATGGTGCGCCAGTGGCAGGAGCTGCACCACGGCGAGCGCTACAGCCACAGCTACACGGCAGCGCTGCCCGACTTCGTCGCCCTGGCGCAGGCGTTCGGCTGGCAGGCGCACACGGTGAGCCGGCGCGAGGAACTCGACGCGGCATTGACGACCTGCCTGGCGTCCGAAGGCCCGTACTTCCTCGACGTGCGCGTGCATGGCGCGGAAAACTGCTTCCCCATGCTGGCGCCCGGCGCGGGGCACCATGAGGTCACTTTATCCAAGGGAAAGGTGTACAGCGAGCGGTAGGTCGGATGACGGCCCTTCGGCCCTCATCCGACCTACGTCCATATTCGATAGATCCAGTAACTTTCATCCTCGCGGCTGGCACGCGCCAGTTCGGTGGGGCTCAAGCCCGTGATGGCGCGCACCTCGCGGCACAGGTGGGCCTGGTCGGCGTAACCGCCCTCGGCGGCGATATCGCTCCATGAGGCATTGCCTTGCAGCATGGCCTCGCGCGCGTCGAGAAACGACTGTTCCGCGCGGCGCATGCGGCGCAAGGTGCGCATTGGCTGGCCGGCCCAGGCCTTGATGCGGCGCTCGATATTGCGCGCGCTGCTGGCCAGGCCCGTCGATGCCGCCTGCACCCCCAGGCGGCGCACCCAGTCCTGTATGGCGCCGGCCGGATGGTCGCCGCTCTTGCGCGCCACCGCCCAGCGCGGCGCCAGGAACGCTTCCACCAGCGCGATGCGCGCCGCGTCGTCCGGTGCGGCCAGCACGGCATCGGACAGCGCCAGCCAGTCGGCGTCGAACAGGGGTTCGAGCGGGCGCACCTGGTCGAACAGGACCGCCATGTCGATGCCCGTCAGCGCATGCAGGGCGGCCGGATACAGCATCACCATGAACGAGTGCACGGGGCCGGGGTTGTAGCTGACCAGCGGATAGCCGCGCGGGCCGCTGAACAGGGCGGGCGGCATGCGCACATGCAGCAGGTCGGGGCCAGGCGCCGCCGCCTCGACCTCGCCCGCGACGGTCCACAGCAGGCAGCACATGGGCGTGGCAGGAAAACGGTTCAGGCGCTGCGCTGGCGGCAACGGCGCGCAGCGCGTGGTGTCGCGCACGAGGAAGGCGCGCACGCAGGAAGCGAGCGCGGTGCGTGGCGCGATCAAACGGGTCAGGGGCGTAGGGGCGGCAGGCATGGCGACGATTGTACCGGCAATTTCTGCTTGCGCGCGATGTCGTATTCGTTCAAGACGCGCGTGCGCAAGCGCGCTACAGTGAGGTCATTGTCGCCATCCTCCAGGAGAATGCCATGCCCCCGCTCGACCACGCCATCGCACCCGCCGCCACCACGGCCCTGCGCCAGATCCGCCAGCTGCCGGGGCCATTCGCACTACCCATCATCGGCAACGCGCTGCAAGTAAAACTGCCGCGTATCCACCGCGACGTGGAAGAGTGGGTGCGGCGCTACGGCCCGTTCATGCGCGCCTGGTTCGGGCGCACGCTGGTGCTGCTGGTGGCCGACAGCGAGGCTGTCGCCGCCGTGCTGCGCGAGCGCCCGGACGGCTTCCGGCGCCCGCTGTCGAGCTATAAGATTTCGGTGGAAATGGGCGGCAACCCCGGCCTGTTCCTGGCCGAGGGCACGCAGTGGCGCAACCAGCGGCGCATGGTCATGGCCGGCATGGCGCCAGGCGCCATCAAGGCCTACTTCCCCGCCCTCGTGACGGTGGCGCAGCGGCTGCAGCGGCGCTGGCATCTTGCCGCCACGCAAGGCCAGGCCATCACCCTCGATGGCGACCTGAAACGCTACACGGTCGACATCATCGCCGGCCTGGCCTTCGGCACGGCAGTCAATACGCTCGAATCGGGCGAGGACGTGATCCAGCGCCACCTCGATGCGATCCTGCCCGCCGTGGCGCGGCGCAGCCTGTCGATGCTGCCGTACTGGCGCTACTTCAAGCTGCCCGTCGACCGCCGGCTGGACCGCGACGTGGCGGCGCTGGACGTGGCCGTGGCCGACCTGGTGCGGCAGGCGCGCACGCGCCTGGAGCGCGATCCCGCGCGGCGCTTGCGCCCGCCCAACCTGCTCGAAGCCATGATCGCCGCCGCCGACGAAGCCGACAGCGGCGTGGACGACCGCGCCGTGGCCGGCAATGTGCTGACCATGCTGCTGGCGGGCGAAGACACGACGGCCAACACGCTGTCCTGGATGATTTACCTGCTGCAACGCCACCCGCACTGCCTGGCGAAGGCGCGCGAGGAAGTGCGGCGCCTGGCGCCCGACGTGGCGCACTTCACCCTGGCGCAAATGGACAGCCTCGACTACCTGGGCGCCTGCGCCAGCGAAGCCATGCGTTTGAAACCGGTGGCGCCCTACATCCCGCTCGAAGCGCTGCGCAACACGGTGGTGGGCGACGTGGCCGTGCCCGCCGGCAGCATGCTGTGGTGCGTGATGCGCCATGACAGCGTGTCCGACGCGCACTTTCCCGACGCGCAGGCGTTCCAGCCCGAGCGCTGGCTGGAGGACAGCAGCGAGGCCAACAACAAGCGCGCCGCCATGCCCTTCGGCGCCGGCGTGCGCACCTGCCCCGGCCGCTACCTGGCCTTGCTGGAAATCAAGATCGCCATGGCCATGCTGCTGGGCAGCTTCGACATCGCCGGCGTCGACACGCCCGATGGCGGCGAGGCGCAGGAACTGATGGGTTTTGTGATGTCGCCCATCGGCCTGAGCATGCGCCTGGCGCGGCCGCGGTGATACCATGGGGGACATCCCATTCATTCGACTTCCCCCATGACTATCCGCCTGGAATCGCCGCAGCAAGCCGACGTGCAAACCCTGATCGCCGAGCTTGATGCGTATCAACAAACGCTGTATCCGGCCGAGTGCGTCTACTCGCTGGATCTGGCATCCGTGCCGTCGGACAGCCTGCTGTTTGCCGTCGCCCGCGATGCGGCAGGCACGGCGCGCGCCTGCGGCGCCATCGTCGTCACGCCCGATTTCGGCGAGCTCAAGCGCATGTACGTGCATCCGGACAGCCGCGGCCTGGGCCTGGCCAAGCGCCTGCTGGCCCTGCTGGAAGAGCAGGCGCTGGCGCGCGGCTGCCGCTTGCTGACGTTAGAGACGGGCATCCATCAACCTGAGGCCATCGCCCTGTATGCGCGCGACGGCTACCAGCGGCGCGGGCCGTACGGCGACTATCCCGACGATCCGTTCAGTGTCTTCATGGAAAAACCGCTGCGGGTGGCGGCATGAACGCGCCCACCGACAGCTTGCTCGACATTCGCGCCCGCCTGCGCGCCTTTGCCACCGAGCGCGACTGGGACCAGTTCCACACGCCGAAAAATCTGGCCATGGCCCTGTCCGTGGAAGTGGCGGAACTGGTGGAGCACTACCAGTGGCTGCCCACGGGCGCGGATGCCGAACTGGACGAGGCGAAGCGCGCGGGCATCCGCCACGAACTGGCCGACGTGCTGATGTATCTGGTGCGCCTGGCCGACAAGAGCGGCGTCGACCTGCATGAGGCCGTACTGGAAAAGATGGAACTCAATGCGCAGAAATATCCGGCGCAGCAGGTGCGCGGCGACGCGCGCAAATACAGCGAGTACTGATCCCCCAGCCGTGCGTGGCTGCCGCGCAAAAAGGCGTAGCATCAAGCCATGCGCACTTACCACCCTCTCCTGCTGACGCTGCTGCTCCAAGGCCCTATTGCGCTGGCGCAAACCGCGCCCGTGCCGCAAGTCAAAGTGGATGCCACGCGCGACCCCGTGGATAAATCCTACCGCAAGATGCTGCAGGGCGTGGAACGCTTCGAGCGCGACCATGCGCTGGCGCCGCAGGCGGTGCTGCGCTTTCGCTTGCTGCCGCGCCAGCCCGGCGTGGACATGACGGGCGTGCAGCTGCGCATCGCCGGCGATACCGTCAGCATCCCCTTGCCCTTGGCTGAGGACAACAGCTTTGCCCCCGTGCGCAACGCGCAGGCCGCGCGCGAAGATGCGATCCTGATCGCCAACCGCAAGGCCACCACCATGAGCTGGCGCGCGCAAGTCATCACGCCCGGCCTGCCCCCTGGCACGCGGCGCCTGGGCGACCTGCGCCTGGAATGCCGCGCCGGCATGGATTCGGGCCTGATCTCGAACGACCCGCAAATCATCGCCTGGCTGTCCAGCATGCTCTACAGCACAGACAAGGTGTGTTCCGAGCCGGATGGCAATTATCTGTTCTTCACGGACCGCCCCCTGTTCGGCGTCACCCTCGTGCATGGCGAGCGCCGCCTGGCGCTGCCGTTCACCATGCTATACGCGGGCGGCGAGCAAACGCCCGCCTCGCTGCCGTATTGCGATTGCCAGGTGCTGCTCGACCGCACGTATTACGCGCCCCTGTGGGACGCCAGCTGGCCCGACGATACCCTGCTGGAATTTACTTACATGGACGAGGTGGCGCCATGAAGTGGCTGGTGATCGCCATGCTGATGCTGCTGGCCGCCTGCTCCGGCACGCGCGCCTTGCAGGCAAGCAAGAATGTGCCTTATGCCACCCTGGAGCAAACCGTGCAACCGGGCAGCAGCACGCGCGAACAGGTGCGCGCCGCGCTGGGCGACAGCACGTCCATCCGTTTCGACAGCGGCAATGAAGTGTGGATGTACACCTACCCGGCGGCCTCGGGCGCGCAGGGAGAATATGTGATTCTGTTTGGCGGGGATGGGGTGGTGAAGAAGGTGCGCAGCGGCCAGGTGTACCGGATACGGAAATGAACCCCGCCAGCGTTGCGCTGGCGGGCGGCATGCTTATCTTGCCTTCAGCAAGGCCCGCGACGCCACGCCAGCGCCCGCGCTGGGGCTGCGGCCTACGCCGGCAGCCTTGCGCTTGGGCGACGTCTTCAATTTGAAGATGCCGATCGACTGAGCCACGCTCTCGGTGCGCTGCGCCAGATTGGTGGCGGCAGCGGCCGCCTGCTCCACCAGCGCCGCATTTTGCTGCGTGATGCCATCCATCTGGATAACGGCCTGGTTGACCTGGCTGATGCCCTGGTTCTGTTCGCGCGTCGTGGAAGAGATCTCGTCCATCACTTCCGTCACGCGGGCTACCGAGGCGATCACTTCCGTCATGGTGGCGCCCGCATTGCTGGTCAGCACGCTGCCCGCATTCACCGTGGCGATCGAATGGTCGATCAGATTCTTGACTTCCTTGGCCGCCGTCGCCGAGCGCTGCGCCAGGCTGCGCACTTCGCCGGCCACGACGGCGAAGCCGCGGCCATGCTCGCCCGCGCGGGCCGCTTCCACGGCCGCGTTCAAGGCGAGAATATTCGTCTGGAAGGCGATGCCGTCAATCAAGCCGATGATGTCGAGAATCTTGCGCGAGGAAGTGCTGATCTCATCCATCGTGGTGACCACTTCGCTGACGATGGTGCCGCCCTTGGCCGCGACGGTGGATGCCTGCGTCGCCAGGCCGTTGGCCGTGGCCACGTGATCGGCGCTGTTTTGCACCGTGGACGTCAGTTCTTCCATGCTGGCCGCCGTCTGCTCCAGGCTGGACGCTTGCGATTCCGTGCGGCTGGACAGGTCCATATTGCCCGTGGCAATTTCCGCCGTGGTGATGCGGATATCCTCGAAATTGGCGCGCACATCGCCGATGATGCTGTGCAAATTGATATTCGTCTGGCGCAAGGCCGCCATCAATTGGCCCATGTCGTCGTCGCGCACCTTGTCGATGACGCCCGTCAGGTCGCCGCCGGCCATCTTGCGCGCCATGGTGATGGCGTCGCCCAGCGGCGCGACGAGGGAATTGTGCAGATGGGCCCAGAAATACAGCATCAGCGCCACGGCTGCGGCAGCAGCGCCGCTGAGCCAGCTGCGCGTGGCCGTGCTCGTGTCGCCGTCGATATTCCAGACGGCGCAACCGAGGATGGCCAGCACCACGCCAAAGACGATGCAATGCAGGGCCAGGTCTTGCGACAGGGTCAGCTTGCGCCACTCGGCCAGCTTGGCGGCCCAGCCCTGGCGCACGACGCGGCCATTGCGGATCGCCAGCTTGGCGGCATTGCCATCTTTGAAGCTTTTATACAGGGCAGCCGCATCATTGATCTGCTCGCGCGTGGGCTTGGTGCGCACGGACATATAGCCGATCGGGCGGCCGTTCTCGATGACAGGCGTGATATTGGCGAAGACCCAATAAAAATCGCCATTCTTGCAGCGGTTCTTGACCATGCCGGTCCATGGCATGCCCGTCTTGATGGTGTCCCACAGGTCGGCAAACGCTTCGGCCGGCATATCGGGATGCCGCAGGATATTCTGTGGTGCACCCAGCAATTCCATTTCTGAAAAACCGCTGACTTCAATGAAATACTGATTGGCGTAATTGATGTTTCCCTGTAAATCCGTGGTGGAAACAATCGTCATGCCTTCATTTAATACGTATTCATTTTGCGTGATAGGCGTATTGACCCGCATCGTCGCTCCTCTATATTTTTTTCAACTAGCATAACAAAAACATAAAAACAATATACCACATCAAGCAGTCGTGATATATCGCCGTGGCGACAGTGACGCTGGTAAAACAATTTAATAAAAGTCAATTATTTTATGCTTTATAATTTATTTTGAATCAACTTGATTGACTTTATTGAAATGCAAAATCTTAATGGCGTGCAGTATAAATAATGAATTAAATATTATTTATTGTTATCGGGCGCGAGAAACAAGCCGTATATGTCGATTAAAAGACGGCAACAGCAGTTCGATAGGGAAAAACCATGGCGCAGCCCATCCGCGTTAGTAACGGAGCGGCAAGGTTCGTTTACTGGAGGGAAATAAAAACTGGCGCGAACGCGCCAGTCGGGGATGTGTCTCCAATCCGCGACACAGGCGCCGGGGAGACGCCTGTGATGGGATCGCTTACTTGAACGTTTTGCGCGGCGACTTCGGACGCGGTGGCGCAGGTTTACGCTCCGTCGTGCCATCGTCCAGGCTGATGCGCAGCTTCTGGCCCGAGACCACGACCGATTTCAGGTGGTCGAGGATTTCCGGCGGCATGCCTTCCGGCAGGTCCAGCACGCTGTAGTTGTCAAAGATATCGATGCGGCCGATATGCTTGGCTTCCAGGTTCGCTTCGTTGGCGATGGCGCCAACGATGTTGCTTGGCGTCACGGCGTGCTCGCGGCCCACTTCGATGCGGTAAGCCGTCACGCCCGGGCGTGGACGCTCCTTCTTCGGCGCGCGCGGCGCTGGCGCTGCGTCGCCCGCATCCGCTGGCGCATCCTTGAACGCTGGCGCGGACTTGGCGGCGAACGGCTTGCGCGGCGCGGCTGGCGGCGCCAGATCCGGTGCGTCGCCGTCACGGCTGATGCGCAGCTGCTGGCCCGCCACCCACACGGTTTTCAGCTGGTCCAGCAATTCTTTCGGCATGCTGTCCGGCAAGTCCAAGACGCTATAGTCGTCATAGATTTCGATGCGGCCGATGTTTTTCGAATCGATGCCCGCTTCGTTGGCGATGGCGCCGACGATATTGCCTGGTTTCACGCCATGCTGATGACCAACTTCAATGCGGAAGGTCTGCATGCCGGCGTCGGCAGGACGGGAGATGCGCTCCTTTTTCGGGAAGGCCGGGCGCTCGCCACGGTCGCTGCGCTCGAAGCGATCGCCCCGTTCCGGACGGTCGTTGCGTTCAGGGCGGTCAAAACGGTCCTGGCGCACAGGACGGTCGTCTTGCCACGTGGCTTGCTCGCGCGCCTTGTTCTTGTCCAGCAACAGCGGCACATTGCCACGCGCCATCTTCGCCAGGGCGGCGGCGATTTCGATGGCGGGAATGTTCTGTTCGCGTTCGAAATCTTCGATCAGGGACTGGAACTGCTCCAGTTCGCCCAAGGCCAGGGTTTCGCTGATCTGTTCCTTGAACTTGGCGATGCGCACATCGTTGACGGCCTGGATCGTCGGCAGTTCCAGCATGCCGATCGGCTGGCGGGTCGAGCGTTCGATGGCTTTGAGCAAGTTCTTTTCACGCGGGGTGATGAACAGGATCGCTTCGCCGCTGCGGCCGGCGCGGCCCGTGCGGCCGATGCGGTGGGTATAGCTTTCCGGATCGTGCGGCACGTCGTAGTTGACGACGTGGCTGATGCGCTCGACGTCCAGGCCGCGGGCGGCCACGTCGGTTGCCACGAGGATGTCGATCTTGCCGTCTTTCAACTGCTGGATCGTGCGCTCGCGCTGGGCTTGCTGGATGTCGCCATTGATGGCGGCAGCCGAGAAGCCACGGGCTTGCAGCTTGCCGGCCAGCTCTTCCGTTCCCAGCTTGGTGCGGGCGAAGATGATCATGCCGTCAAACACTTCCGCTTCCAGGATGCGGGTCAATGCGTCCAGCTTGTGCATGCCCGACACCAGCCAGTAGCGCTGGCGGATGTTGTCGGCCGTGCCCGTCTTCGCGGCGACCGTCACTTCGGCCGGGTTCACCAGGTAGGTCGTGGCGATACGCTTGATGACGGAAGGCATGGTGGCCGAGAACAGGGCCGTTTGATGGCCATCCGGCGTTTCTTTCAAGATGCGTTCGACGTCGTCGATAAAGCCCATGCGCAGCATTTCATCGGCTTCGTCCAGCACCAGCGTCTTCAGCTTGGACAGGTCGAGCGAACCCTTGTCCAGGTGATCGATGACGCGGCCAGGGGTACCGACGATGACGTGCACGCCGCGGCGCAGGGCCGACAGCTGCGGGCCGTAGCTTTGGCCGCCGTAAATCGGCAGCACGTGGAAGCCGGGAATGTGGGCGGCGTACACCTGGAACGCTTCGGCGACCTGGATGGCCAGTTCGCGCGTCGGTGCCAGGACCAGGGCTTGGGGTGAGCTTTGTTTCAGATCGATGCGCGACAGGATCGGCAAGGCGAAGGCGGCGGTTTTACCCGTGCCCGTTTGCGCCTGGCCCAGCACGTCGCGGTTCGCGAGCAATAATGGAATCGTGGCCGCCTGGATAGGCGACGGTGTTTCGTAACCGACATCCTTGAGCGCGCGAATCAGCGGCTCGCTCAGGTTTAGGTCGGAAAATAAGGAAATTGGTGTATCAGACATGAAATCACTCACAAGTTCGCTCGAATCGCCCAATGCGAAAGAGTGTATCTGCTAGTTTACTCTTTACTGGACCTTACCGGGTGGCTGCATGCCGCAGAACGCCGTTTTTTGCGCCATATCTACGTAAAAATGGCAGAAAAATCGGTGATCCGCACGCAATTGGCGCGTGATTTTGCCAATATTAAACGATACACAACAATATGCCGACTGCGTCTGTTCTGCGCGGCAACAGCAAGGGCGGGCGCCCCCCGCACCATTGCGCCCGCCCCGTTTCAAGTGCGCAAAAACTCCAGCAAGTCCTCGTTCAGCCTGTCCTTGTGCGTCGTCGCCAGGCCGTGCGGCGCGCCCGCATACACGAGCAGTTTGCTGCCGATGATGAGCTCGGCAGTGCGCCGCGCCGAGGCGGCAATCGGCACGATCTGGTCATCGTCGCCATGGATCACCAGGGTCGGCACGTCGAACCTGGCCAGGTCGCTGGTGAAATCCGTCTCGGAAAATTGCTTGATGCACAAATAGGATGCCGGCATGCCTGCCTGCATGCCCTGCAGCCAGAAATGCTCGCGCACGCCCTGCGATGGCTTCGCATCGGGCCGGTTGTAGCCATAGAACGGCTCGCTCAAGTCGCGGAAGAATTGGCTGCGGTCGGCCTGCACGCCGGCGCGGATGGCGTCAAAGGCGGACAGCGGCAAGCCCAGCGGATTATCGGCCGTCTGCAGCATCAGCGGCGGCACGGCCCCCACCAGCACGGCCCCCGCCAGACGAGCCGTGCCATGGCGGCCGATGTAGCGCGCCACCTCGCCGCCGCCCGTCGAGTGGCCCACGAGCGTAGCGCCCGTCAAGTCCAGCGCGGCGATCAGGGCGGCCAGGTCGTCGGCATAGGTATCCATGTCATTGCCGTCGAAGGGCTGGCTGGAGCGCCCATGGCCGCGCCGGTCGTGCGCGATGACGCGGTAGCCGCGCGAGGCCAGATAAAACATCTGGTCTTCCCAGGCGTCGGACGACAATGGCCAGCCGTGGCTGAAGACGACGGGCGGGCCGCTGCCCCAGTCCTTGTAGTAGATCAGGGTGCCGTCGGCGGTACGCAGGGTATTACTCGATTGCAAGTCAGTGGCAGTCATGGAACGCTCCTTGTCGGTGGACCAGCGGCCATTGTGGCCGCAATGGCGCGTGCACGCCGCGCGCTACGCCAGAGCATTGCGGTAGAGTAAGATTGCCGCTGCTTTGTTTTCCCGTATTCACTTTTGGAGTTGCCATGCGTTTTCCCTTCGTCCTCGCCGCCAGCCTGTTCAGCACGGCTACCCTCGCCCAACCGCTCGTTGCCGAAGCGCCCCTGCGCGCCCACCTGTCCTTCCTGGCCGACGATTTGCTCGAAGGTCGCGGCACGGGCCAGCGCGGCGGCGACCTGGCCGTGCGCTACCTGGAAACGCAGGCGGCCGTGGCCGGCTTGCAGCCCTTGCATGATGGCACGTATCGCCAGGCGCTGACCATCGTCGGCAGCAAGGCCTTGCCATCGAGCACAGTGACCTTCAGCGCGGGCGGCAAGACCTTGTCCCCCGTCTTCGGCCAGGACATCGTCTTTGGCGCGGCGAATGGCCAGGAAAAAGTGGCGTTCGACGCGCCCGTCGTGTTCGCCGGCTACGGCATCCGCGCGCCCGAGGAAAACTGGGACGATTTCAAGGGCGTTGACCTGAAAGGCAAGCTCGTCATCATGCTGGTCAACGACCCGCAGCCGACCGTTGCCGAACCAAACCGTTTTGCCGGCAAGTCCCTCACGTATTACGGCCGCTGGGTCTACAAGTACGAGGAGGCGCTGCGCCAGGGCGCGGCCGGCGTCTTGCTGATCCACACGACGGCGTCCGCCTCGTATCCATGGTCGGTGCCCGCCAACGGCTTCGGCCATGAACGCTTCAACCTGGCCGGCGCGGGCAATGCGATGGAAGGCTGGCTGCAGGAAGACGTGGCGCGCACGCTGTTCCAGGCTGGCGGACAGGACCTCGACGCCTTGCGCGCGCAGGCGGAAGCGCGCGCGTTCCGCCCCGTGGCCCTGAACGCGACGGTCAAGGTGCAATTGAACAGCCAGATCCGCAGCATCGAGCAATTCAACGTGGCCGGCATCGTGCCGGGCACGGACTCAAAACTCAAGGACGAGGCCGTGATCTACTCGGCGCACTGGGACCACCTGGGCAAGGATGACGCAGGCAGCAGCCAGAGCGACCATATCTACAACGGCGCCATCGACAACGCCTCGGGCGCGGCCGCCCTGCTGGCCATGGCGCAAGTGGCCGTGAAACAGCCGGCGCGCCGCACGCAGATTTTCCTGTGGCCGGCCGGCGAGGAAACGGGCATGCTGGGCAGCACCGCCTACACGCGCAAGCCCTTGTGGCCGCTGGCCAAGACGGCCGCCGACCTGAACCTCGACAGCATGAATTTTGTTGGCAAGACGCACGACATCGGCGTGGCGGGCGCCGAGCGCAGCAGCCTGTACGCGAGCGCCGCCAAGGTGGCCAAGCGCATGGGCCTGCGCCTGGCGCCCACCATTCCCGACCTGTCCGGCGCCTTTTACCGGGCCGACCATTTTGCGTTTGCCAAGGCCGGCGTGCCCGCCTTCAACGTGGGCTCGGCCGTGTTTTCCGGCGACGGCTCGTTCGATTTCGTCCAGCAGCCCAAAGCCTCCGGCGAGCGCCTGGTGGCGTTCAAGAAGGATTACCACCAGGTCACCGACGAGTACAACCCCTCATGGGATTTATCGGGCATGGTGCAGCAGGCACAATTTACGCTGAACCTCGGCTATGAAGTGGCGAATGACAAGAATTTGCCGACATGGAACAAGGGCGAGGCGTTTGGCAAGGTGAAGCGGTAAGCAGATAGCGGTGAATTAACCCGCAAAACAAAAAAGGCCGGGGTCAGTCACTGCGTGATCGGAATGCCCCCATTGGGCGCATTCCCCCAGCGGGTCTGACCCCGCTGGTTCAAATCGCCATGATGCGTTTCAGGTCGACGAACGCCGTTTCGTACAAATGCTGAAACGCGCCGATCATGACCTCTTCCACGCCTTCGGCCGCGTCGAATTCGCTCGACCATTGCGCCACGCACTCATTCGCGCCCGGTTCGCCCGTGACGCGCAAGGTAGAGCGGTAGTTCTTGACGGGGATCGGGCCCGAGACGATGGTGTAGCTGTAGCTCTTGTCCGCTTCGCTGTAGCTTTGCAGGCGTTCGGCGATAATGGCGCCGTCCGTGGTTTTCAGGCGGCGTACTCTGCCGCCGTGCTCGGACAAGCTGGTCTTGATGGAGCTCGACCATTCAGCCAGCGACTGGAAGCCGCCGATAAAATCCCACACGCGTTCGGCGCTTGCCGCCAATGTTACAGAAACAATTACTTGGGCCATCTTTGATTCGGTTCCTCATCCAGGTTTGCCGGGCGCCGCGCCCGGCCGGCCGGAGTCGCCCGGCACAGCCGCTATTTTAGCGCCCATGCGGCTTTGCTGCTGAGCGGAAAATAGCCGCTGGCCAGCCTGGCGAGGCAAGCTTACAAGTTTTCCGCCAGGAAAATCAAGGAATTGCCATGCGCGTGGGCGGCCGCGCGCTGCTGGTAGCTGTCGCGGTGGGTGCAGTTGAAACCATGCTCGGCGCCCGGGTAGATATGGATTTCCACGTCTTGCCGGTCTTCGAAGCGCTCGGCGATCTGTTGCACGGCTTCCGGCGGAATATGGCTGTCCTGACCGCCAAAATGCATGAGCAACGGCACCTGGACCCGGTCAGCCAGGTCCAGCTTGTTCTGGATGCCGCCGCCGTAATAGGCGATGGCCGCGTCGACCAGGCCGGCCGCAGCCGTCTGGAACGACAGGCGGCCGCCGAAGCAGTAGCCGACCGAAGCCAGCTTGCCCGTCACTTCCGGGCGCGCGCGCAGGACGGCGATGGTGGCGGCGATATCGGCGTCGGCATGCGGATTGTCGCTCGCCTGCATCAGTTCGACGGCGCGCTTCCAGCCGTCCGCTTCATAGCCCAACTCGATGTGCGCGCCGGCGCGCCAGAACAGGTCGGGCACCAGCACCACGTAGCCATCGGCCGCGTACTGGTCGGCCACGGCGCGGATGTGCTCATTGACGCCGAAAATTTCCTGCAACAGGATGATGGCAGGGCCCTTGCCCACGTGCGGCACGGCCAGGTAAGCCTGGAAGCTGCCGTCCGGGCCGGCGATATCGATCCACTGCGATGTTGTGCTCATAGAAACTCCAGTCTAAGGTTGGGGGAATGCCACAGCCAGGCATGTTACTGGTTTTTCCCCCTTTCTGCGCCCACCCTTTGTTCTGGCTCAATACATCTCGCGCAGATAAATCACGGGGCCCGACTTGAAGACGCCGAAGACGACGGTGCCGACCGTGCTGGCCAGGTAGGGATGGCTGCCCACGGAAACGTCGACGCTGCCGGCCTTGCCGGCGCCGGGCGCCAGCAGGGTCAGGAGATTGGTTTGCGGCAGTGTGCCTTGCACGACGGTATAGGTCCGGTCATCGACGGCCAGCGCGGCGCAGTCCAGCGTTTTCTTGCAATGGGCCAGCACCACATCCGGCTTCTTGATCGCACTGATGCTGTCGAGCAGATTCGTGACCCATCTCGTCCCATTCCAGTACTGGACTTGTACGGCCAGCCTGACGGGCAGCAACTCGGAGCCATAGCCGTGAGGCACCATCCATTGCCCCGACAGCACGGTCATGCGTGCCTCGTTCTGTATCACTGGCGAGCTTGAGCTGACGACGATGCTGCCCGGATACGTGCTGCTGGCGCGCAAACGCACGTCGGTGGGCGCGATCTTCGCCGGCACGCCGGCCTTGCCCGGAAAACGGTAGGCGACCATGGGCGAGGCGACGCCGAGGGTGAATGTCGCGGGCGCCACGCCGGTGACGGTGTTTTGCTCCTTCTTGCCGTCGGTAAGGCGGCTGCTGCCATCAGGAGTGCTCGGCGGAAAGGAAATCGTGCCCGTGGCCGCATCCAGGCCTTCGAGCAGCACCGGTGCCAGGGCCGTCGGGTTGCGTTCGTCATAGTTTTGGGTCGTCGTCCCGCCCAGGGCGCGCGCCGTCACGCGCACGCCGACCGCCTGCCCCGAGTAGGCGTAACGGCCGTTCGTCCCATCACCGGCGCAGGTGAGCGGCGCGACGCATGGCATGGCGATGCCGTTGGTAGCTGCCGGCTCGTCACCGTCGTCCTTTTTGATCAGCTCCGTGATGAAGTGGTGCGGGATGAACTGCACGTCCTTGCTTACGCTCGAGGCCGGCGCAGCAAGGTTGGCATCCAGGTAGCCGTTGGGATTGGCCAGATTAAAGGCGATGGTGATCGTTCCCACTTCCGGCCAAGTCATGTCGCTGCTGGCAACGCTGCCATTCTTGAATACCACGCCCCCCTTCAGGGCGGGCCTGGCTGGCTTGTCTGGTGCGGCAATCTCATCCGTCGTCGGCTTGACCAGGCTGTCCAGCGTAGGCAGCGCCGTCTCTGCTATCTTTTCATTGCCGAAATTCGGCGTCACCTGGTCCACGTTATTGAGCGCGCTCATGCTGACCGCCACAGGCGCGCCCGCGCGCTGGGGAGTGGCGATGGTAACGGTGCCGAACTTGGCCGGCACGACGATGACGCTGCCGCTGCCCGTCATGCTCAATCCGGCGTCGCCGGTAGTGGCCGACCCCGTATAGGTGGCCGTCAAATTCAGCTGGCCCACGTCCGCATACGACATGAGGGCGGTGGCGATGCCCTGGTTGTTGAACGCCAGCTTGACGTTGGCACCCGCCGTGCTGCAGGCGCTGGTATCGTTGTTGGCCAGTGGCACGAACGTCCCCGTGCCCTGCACGAAGACGGGCAGGGTGCCGCTGGCGGGATTGCCATAGCTGCAAGCGAGGTTCAGGTTCTTGCTGGCATTTTTGAACAGGGGCACGCACGCTTGCGCGTTGGGGGAAGCCTGCACGGCGCTGACGTCGAACGCCTTTTGTGTGGCAGAAACATGATTGACGGGTGTGACGGTCAAGCCTGTCGCCGCAAAGCTCATGTCGCAGCTGCTGGTGGGTGCCAAAGCGCGCTTGCATACAAGCGCGCCCGTGGTGCCGGGCACGCTCGTCAGGCTCAAGGTGGCCGTGCCGACCGTGTACTGGCGCACGCTGGCCGTTGCCACGCCGCTGCTGCCTATCTGCGTCGCCGTGCCGCCAGGGCTGACGGTAACATTCGCGCCGTTCGTGTACTTCGCGCTGCAGGCGGCATCCGCGCACGCCGTCACCGTCACCGCCTGCGGCGCGCACGTCAGGGCATTGCCCGAATGCTCGATCTGGAAGTGGTGGGGGCCGGCCTGCGTGCCCGGCCCGCATTTCGGCCCCATCGGTTCATTGAAGGCCCAGCCGCTGTTGTTCGTCACGCAGCTGCACGGATTTGAGGGGGTATACGCCTTGCAGGTGATGGTTTTCTGCACCCGCCCCTGCCAGCCCAGGGTGATGTGATCGACCAAGGCGTTGCCCGTGATATACGCCTTGGCCGACTCCAGGGTGACATTGCCGCCCTCCACATTGCCATCGATACCATTACCCGAGGAAACAATCAGCGTCTTCGACGCCGTCACATCGCCCGTGACCAGCAGGCCGGATGCCTTCAGGTCGATGATAGGCGACTTCAGGTTGCCCGTCACCTGGCTGCCGGAACCGATGGTCAGCGAGGTGCTGGCCGTGATATTGCCCTGCACCTCGCTTTGAGCGGGGTCGATACTGACGATGGGCGCCTCGGTGGTGCCCTTCAGGCTGCTGCCTGAGCCCAGGCTGAACGATTTTCTGGCAGTTACGTCGCCCGTGATTGTCACTTTGGAGCTGGTCGTCACAATGGCGCCGCTGATGGGGCCAGAGATGGTCGAATTGGAACCGATGCTCACGCTATCGGCGGCCTGGATGCTGCCCGTGATCGTCACGTTGGAGTTGGTCGTCACATTGCCGCCGTTGATGGCGCCATTCAGCGTCGAGCCGGAAGAAATGTCGATATTGCCCGTGGCCGTGATACTGCCGGTGATCTTGACTGCCGTGCCACCCAGGATGACGGACGCGGCAGAGATATCAGCCACGATGACACTGCCGCCCTGCGAACCCAGCTTGAAGCTGCCGCCCTTGGAAATGATGCTGCCGCCAGTGACCTTCAGGTTCGGCGTATTGATATTGCTGAAGTCAATATTGCCATTCACCGTCAGCGATGCCGTGCCACTCATGGAGAATGACTGGTTATAGCCCAGATTGACACTGCTGCTGACCGTCACGCCATAACCACTGGCAATGGTAATGACATCGGACGAACTGAAGGCGGCACAGGTATACAGCTTGTCCGCGCGGCTGCAGCCGTCGACGGCGCCGCCATTGAAGTTGAGCGTGGCCGCGTGGGCAAGGGATGCGCCCAGCAGCAATGTCAGGGCGGCAAAAATGTGGAGTAAGCGCACGATATCGAGGAATCCGGTGGGTGGAGAGCCAGCGGGCGCGCGGAGGATTTCATGCTAACCTACGCCATCGCTGTTGTTGCATTATGGCAGTATTTATCCCCCTCGCGCATATCGCATGATCAAGCAAAGCCCCAAAGAATTTCCCCTGCGCACCGTCGATATCATCGTCTATCCCGGCTTCAAGGCACTCGAAGCCATCGGCGCCATGAAAGTGTTTGACTACGCCAACACCCATTTGCGCCTGCGTAACCGGCCCGGCGGCTACGACGTGCGCATCGTCTCGACGGCCATCGGCCCGGTCGAGTCGGACACCCTGATGTCGCTGTACGCCAGCAAGGCGCTCGATGGCAGCCGCTTGCCCGACCTGGCCGTCATCGTCGGCTGCCACCACGTCGAGCACGTCTTGCAGGACATTCCCGCCCTCGCCGCCTGGGTAGCCGAGGCGGCGCCGCGCATCGACACCCTGGCGGCCCTGTGCACGGGCTGCTTCTTCCTGGCCGAGGCGGGCGTGCTCGACGGCAAGAGCGCGGCCACGCACTGGAGCGCCGTGGACAGTTTGCGCCAGCGCTATCCATTGATACAGGTCAATGCCGATGCGATTTTCGTGCGGGAAGGAAAATTCTGGACGTCGGCTGGCGTGACGGCCGGCATCGATTTGGCGCTGGCCCTGGTGGAAGACGATTTCAGCCGCGATATCGCGCTGGAAGTAGCGCGCGACCTGGTGGTGTATTTGAAGCGGCCCGGCGGCCAGTCGCAGTTTTCCGTACACCTGTCGAGCCAGATGACGACGCATCCGACCATCCGCCAGTTGCAGGGCTGGATCATGGAGCATCTTGCCGAAGAGCTCACGGTGCCGCTGCTAGCGGCCAGGCTGGCCATGAGCGAGCGCAATTTTACGCGCGTCTTCCAGCGCGAAACGGGCAGCAGCCCCACGGAATTCATCGACACGGCCCGCTTTGAAGTGGCGCGCCGCTTGCTGGAAGACAATGTGTCCTCCTTAAAACAGGTGGCCGTGCAGGCGGGCTTGCATAGCGAAGACAGGCTGCGCCGCCTGTTTCAAAAGAAACTCGCCATCACGCCGCGCGATTACCGCGAGCGCTTTTCCAGCACGGCGCGTTAGGACTTCAGCGCGGCTTGCCGTGACGTACGTGGCGCGTGGCCAATTGGCGGCTCTGCCGGGCCAGCGGTGTAAACAGGAGTGCGCACAGCAGATAGGTGGCCAGCAGCGCCAGCCAGATGGCGGGCGTGGCAAGGTTGGCGGCATTGCTCCACCACAAGGCCAGCAGGGATGACAGGGCCGCGCCGAGGAAGACGGGCAGCATGCGGCGCAAGGTCGCGAGGTAGGCAATGGCAAACATGGACGGCTCCCAAAGCAAGGCGGATGTCTTCACACTAGCAGGGGCAGGCGGCGAAGTACAGGCTGCCGCCCTGCCCCGCCCATCATGTGTTGCGCAATACGTACACTCGGGTCAGTACAGCACCACGGAACGGATCGATTCGCCGCTCTTCATCAGGTCGAAGCCCTCATTGATGCGTTCGAGCGGTAAACGGTGCGTGATCAGGTCGTCGATATTGAGCTTGCCTTCCATGTACCAGTCGACGATCTTCGGCACGTCCGTGCGTCCCCGCGCGCCGCCGAAGGCCGAACCGCGCCATTCGCGCCCCGTCACCAGCTGGAACGGGCGCGTGGAAATTTCCTGCCCGGCCGCCGCCACGCCGATGATGAACGATTTGCCCCAGCCCTTGTGCGTGCACTCGAGCGCCTGGCGCATCAGGGTCGTGTTACCGACGCATTCGAAACTGTAGTCGGCGCCGCCGTCCGTCAGCTGCACGATGGCGTCGACGACGTTTTCCACCTCATTCGGGTTGATAAAATGCGTCATGCCGAACTTGCGCGCGATGGCCTGGCGCGCCGGGTTGATATCGATGCCGATGATTTTATCGGCGCCGACCATCTTCGCCGCCTGGATCACGTTCAGGCCGATGCCGCCCAGGCCGAACACGGCCACGTTGGCGCCTGCCTCGACCTTGGCCGAGAACAGGACGGCGCCCACGCCCGTCGTCACGCCGCAGCCGATGTAGCACACCTTGTCGAACGGCGCGTCTTCGCGGATTTTTGCGAGAGCGATTTCCGGCACGACGATGTAATTCGAAAAGGTGGAGGTGCCCATGTAGTGGAACAGCGGCTGGCCATTCAGCGAGAAGCGCGAAGTCGCGTCCGGCATCAGGCCGCGGCCCTGCGTGGAGCGGATGGCCTGGCACAGATTCGTCTTTTGCGACAGGCAGAACTTGCACTGGCGGCATTCCGGCGTGTACAGGGGGATGACGTGATCGTCCTTTTTCAGGGTCGTCACGCCAGGGCCCACGTCGACGACGACGCCGGCGCCTTCATGGCCGAGGATGGCAGGGAAGATGCCTTCCGGGTCGGCGCCGGACAGGGTGTAGTAATCGGTGTGGCAAATGCCCGTGGCTTTCAGCTCGACCAGCACTTCGCCGGCGCGCGGGCCGGCCAGGTCGACTTCTTCGATGGTCAGCGGGGCGCCCGCCTTCCAGGCAATCGCGGCTTTGGTTTTCATGGGGATGTCTTCCTGCTCGGTTTCAGATGCGCCATTATCGGGCGGCTGCGGGCGCGGCAGTGCCGCTGGACCCGCGCTTGTCTGAAAACGCGGCGCATTTGTCCGATGCCGCCGCACGGTGCAGCAGCGCACGGAAGTGCGGACGCCACGCGGGGTATGCTTGCGCAAGCTCAATCATGCCGACGCCAAAACGCGCATTCTTGCAGCAAACCTAGCGCCATACCGAGCAGCCATTTCATCGTTCCCGCAGGAGACTGACATGCGCCACTTCCTATCCCGGCTTTCCCCTGCCTGGCCAGCTTTGCTGCTGGCCTGCTGCCTGAGCCTGCTGGCATCGTGTGGCGGGGGCGGCGGCCACCATCCGCCTGCCGCCGGCACCGGCAGCCTGAATGTCAGTATCGGCGGCTTGCCGGCCGGCGTGGCGGGCGCCGTCACGGTCACGGGACCTGCGTCGTACAGCAAGACGCTGACGGGGAGCACCACGCTCACGGACCTGGCGCCCGGCGCCTACGGGCTCAGCGCCGCCAGCGTGGCGCAGGGCACGGGGACGCTGGCGCCCACGCCCGTCACGCAGCAAGTGCAAGTCCATGCGGGGGTGACGGCCAGCGCCAGCGTCCTGTATGCGCCGGCCACGCCGCTGGCCCTGGGCCTGCAGGAGGTGATCAGCGGACTGGATGCCCCCATTTTCCTCACGGCGCCGCCCGGCGACAGCCGTTTGTTCATCATCGAACGGGCCGGCCGCATCCGCGTGGTGCAGAACGGCAACTTGCTGGCCACGCCCTTCCTCGATATCAGCGCGCTCACCACCACCAGCGGCGAGCGGGGCTTGCTGTCGCTGGCATTCCATCCGCAGTACGCGAACAATGGCTATTTCTTCATCTATTACACCAATCTGGCCGGCGACATCGTCATCGAGCGGCAGCAAGTGTCGGCGGGCAACGCCAACGTGGCCGATCCCCTGTCCGCCCTGACCATCCTGACGATTGCCCACCCCACGTTCAGCAACCACTATGGCGGCTTGCTCAGCTTTGGCCCGGACGGCTACCTGTACGCGGGCACGGGCGACGGCGGCAGCACGGGCGACCCGCCCGGCAATGCGCAAAACACGAATGTGCTACTGGGCAAGCTGCTGCGCCTGGACGTCAACGCCAGCACGGTAGCCCAGCCGTACGCCATTCCACAGGGCAACCCATTTGCCACGGCAGGCGGGCGCCCTGAAATCTGGGCCTACGGCTTGCGCAACCCTTGGCGCTACGCCTTCGACGTGCCGGCCCAGCTGCTGTACCTCGCCGACGTCGGCCAGGCCAACTGGGAAGAGGTCGATGTGCGTCCCGTGGGCGAGGCGGGCAACAACTATGGCTGGAACATCATGGAAGGCGCGCACTGCTACAACAGCGCCAGTTGCAACCAGGCGGGACTGGTCCTGCCCGCCATCGAATACGGCCACGATGCGGCTGGCGGCTGCTCGATCACGGGCGGCTATGTGTACCGGGGCACGGCCTTGCCGGAACTGACGGGGCACTACCTGTATTCCGACTATTGCAGCGGCTGGCTGAAAAGCTTCAGCTACAGCAATGGCACGGCCTCTGCCGTAAAAGATTGGGGCATCACGAACGTGGGCAACATCCTGTCGTTTGGCCAGGATGCGCAAAACGAGCTGTACATGCTGAGCGGCACGGGCAAGGTGTACAAGATTGTACGTAAATGAGCGTGCGCAGCGTGCGTCTATAAGCGTGCGCAAGCAGTCATGGCGGAACACGCCTGGGGCGGCGTTTTTCGACGGGACGCGGGGAACCGGCTAGAATTGACATTTCCGCCGCGCCCGGCGCACCAGTCCAAGAGAACACCATGGCCCGTTTGAAACTTGAATTCCCTGAAGACCAGTACTGCTATGCCTCGCAACTGACGGTACGCACGACGGACATCAATGCCGGCAACCATCTCGGCAACGATTCCATGATTTCCATGATTTCCGAGGCCCGCGCCCGCTTCCTGTTCGAGTACGGCGTGCGCGACATCGAAGCGGATGGCACCGGCATCATCGTCACCGACCTGGCCACCACCTACCGCGCCGAAGCCCACGCGCGCGACCAGTTGCTGTTCGAAGTGGGCGTCATGGATTTCAACAAATATGGCGGCGACATCACCTTCCGCATCACGCGCCCGCGCGACAACACCCTGATCGCGATGGCCAAGTCCGGCTTTGTCTTCTTCAACTACAAGCGCAGCCAGGTCGTGCCCATGCCGGACGAGTTCGGCAGCAAGTTCCCGCAGGTGAACTGGATCGATTAACAATATCTTCATGCCGCCATGCTGTATGCTTGCCAGGAAGACATTGAAACTGGAGCGGCATGCAATCAGCAATCATGGCAAGACTGTGCCTGGCCCTGGCCCTGCTGGGCATCTTGCTGCCCGCCCTGGCCACGCCGCAAACCGTCATCCTGTACGGCGACGACGACTATGCGCCGTACAGCTATGTGAAAAACGGCGTCTTCAAGGGCATGTATGTCGATATCCTGCGCCAGGCGGCCAGCGCGATGCGCGATTACCGGCTGGAACTGCAGCCACGCCCCTGGAAACGGGGCCTCGACGCGCTGGAAAGGGGCCAGGTTTTCGGCCTGTTTCCGCCCGGGCGCAAGATGGAACGCTCCTACGTGCAACCGTATTCGGCCATGCTGCACCGCGAATCGGTGGTGCTGTTTTGCCATGACGCCGTCATGCGCACGCGGCGCACGCGGTTTCCCGCCGACTTTGCCGGCCTGACCATTGGCGTCAATACAGGATTTTTACTCTCGGAAAAATTGATGGCGCCAGCCCGCCAAGGGCTGCTGCGCCTGGAAGCGGCCAAGGGCAATGAAGCCAATCTGAAAAAACTGGCCCTGCGGCGCATCGATTGCTACGCCAGCGACCGCGGCGCGGCCCGCCACACGGCGCGCCGGCTGCAGGGCGAATTGGCCAGCTACGGCTTTGCCTTGCGCGAAGTGCTGGAACTATCGTCCGAAGCCACCTATATCGCCTATAGCGCGCGCAACGCGCCGGCCTACAAGGCCGATTTCGTCGCGCAGATGAATGCCGCCCTGCTCGCTCTGCGGCAGAACGGCCAGCTGGCGCGTATCGAAGGGGCTTACCTGCGCTGAACGTCGCGCGGCGGCGCACCCATTGGCACCTGCTTGCCTTACTTGCGCGCCTGGCGCCTCACCTTGACGCCAAAGGTATCAGCGTACCAGTCGTCGATCATCAGCTTTTCATAACGCAACTTTTCATTGCTGAAGTAAGGATTGATGCGGCTCAGGTAAGACATGTCGGACAGGGCGGCACTGCCACTGCTGATGACCTTGCCATCCTGTTCCAGCACATAGTGCAGGCGCATGCGCGGCCAGTCGACCCGGCCATTCATGACGCGGATATCCTGACCCGCACGCAGGGAGGGATTTTCACGTCCCGCCAGATCCACGTCCGTGACGTCGATTTTCAAGGTCTGGCCGGTCGGCAGCGCTGTGCCCAGCTTCTCGAAATGCCGGGTCAGCTCCTTCAGTACGTCGTCCCGCTCGCGCGGATCGAACGGCACATCCGTAAATTGATCCGGTTTGCTGAAATGCACTTCGGTTCCTGCCCAGGCCGCACTGCTGGCCAGCAAGGCCAATCCGGCGATCAGGGCGCGCGTCGTTTGCTTTTGCATGATGTACCCTTTCAGGAAATATGGGTGGCATGGAGCCACTTCTTATGCCTGTCCAATATAACGCGCTCCAGCCCATGCTGACGCGAAATTCATACCTTGTTACTTTTCTGATTTTCCGCCAGAAAGGCGAGACGCCGTTTTTTTTTGCAGATTCATTGGCAATATTAATTAAAACAAAGTATTGTCTTGAAAATATAGTTGCCTAAGCGATAAAGTATACATAGTGTCACCCGCGTGGATTTAAAGTGCTTTTTTGACAGGCATGTTGCATGAATTTAGTCAATTATTCTTGCTTGTTGTTAATACTTGGCCGTCAGTCTACAATCGACAAAATGCGCCCGAAAAACGCGCAACGCCAGTAGTGGCGCACAGGCACGCCTGGCGCGGGCGTCTCAGCATTGCGTCAGTTATGCCTTTTAGCGGAACTCGCCCTTATGTCATTTTTGTCTTCAGCTTCACCCAAGTTACCTCCCTGGAAAGTCCTGCTCGTCGATGATGAACCCGACATCCACGACATCACCAAACTGACGCTGAGCCGTTTTCGCCTGGAAGGCCGCGCCCTGAGTTTCGTGCATGCGTACAGCGGCGCCGAGGCCAAGCAGGTGCTGGCGCGCGAAGAAGGCATCGCGCTGGTCTTCCTGGACGTGGTGATGGAGCGCGAAGACAGCGGCCTCGAAGTGGCGCGCTGGATGCGCGAAGACCTGGGCAACCAGTTTACGCGCATCGTGCTGCGCACGGGACAGCCGGGACAGGCGCCGGAAGAACGGGTGATCGTCAACTACGACATCAACGACTACAAGGAAAAGACGGAACTCGATCGCACCAAGCTGTTTACCACCACCTTTGCCGCCCTGCGCGCCTACCGCGACATCATGAAGGTGGAAGAGGCGCGCCAGGCCCAGCTCCACTACCGCGAGGGACTCGAGCGCGTCATCGCCGCCTCGGCGCACATTTTCAAGCAGCGCAACCTGCGCGACTTCGCCAGCGGCCTGCTGCAGCAAGTCGTCGCCCTGCTGCGCCTGGAAACGAGCATGCTGCTGCGCCTGCGCGGCGCCAGCGCCATCACGGGTGAGCAGGACTATGAAATCCTCGCGCAGATCGGCGACCATGAAGCCGATGGCGGCATCCTCAGCCCATCCCTGCTGTCGCAACTGGACGATGCCAAGAGCAACAAGATCTCGCGCCTGCATGGCGACACCTATGTCGGCTATTTTCCCAACAGCAGCGGCAAGGCGTCCTTGCTGGTACTCAAAGGCGTGGAAGAGATTTCCGACCTCGATGCGCAATTGCTGGAAGTATTCTGCTCCGGCGTGGCGATCGCCTTCGACAACATCCTGCTGACGCAGGAAATCACCGATACCCAGGCCGAGCTGATCCTGCGCCTGGGCGACGTGGTCGAATCGCGCTCGCACGAAGGCGGCAACCACGTGCGCCGCATGGCCGAAGTGTGCCAGTTGCTGGCGCAGGCCTCCGGCATGTCGGAAGAGGAAACCATGGTGCTGCGCCACGCGGCGCCCATGCATGACATCGGCAAGATTTCCACGCCCGACGCCGTGCTGCTCAAACCGGGCAAGCTCGATGCGGCCGAATGGGAAATCATGAAGCAGCATCCGACGGTGGGCATGTCCATCCTCGACGGCTCGCAGCGCCCGCTCTTGAAGGCGGCCGCCGTGATCGCCCACCAGCACCATGAAAAATACGACGGCAGCGGCTACCCGCAAGGCCTGGTCGGCGAAAACATCCACAAATACGCGCGCATCGCCGCCGTCGCCGACGTCTTCGACGCCCTCATGCACAAGCGCTGCTACAAGGACGCCTGGCCCCTCGAGCGCGTGGTCAGCTACCTGCGCGAAGTGAGCGGCAGCCACCTCGATCCGCAATATGTGGAGTTGCTGATTGAGAATCTCGATGCAGCGCTTGCGCTGAATCAGCGTTTCCCTGATTAAAAGGCGTAGATACTGTTATCCCCGTCAAGCGGCGTGCAAGGTCGGATCAAATATTTTT
>NZ_JCAQAV010000036.1:0-59607 GCF_059617925.1 Janthinobacterium sp. JF4
CCGGAACAGGGCCATGCTGCGACGAGGAATATGATCGCACGAAACTAAACAACTAGGATAGCGCAGAAATAACGCTGAAATCGCTGCGGTTTTCGGATCACGTTTACGCAGTAGTTGCAGGACAGCAAGGAAAAAATTCACAATAAGTAGACTATTTCTTCAATAATTAAATGTGACTATTTGTGACCATTGATGAATGCATTTATGATAATGTCAAGAAACACTAGCGATTTCTTGCACAATTGCAAATTGGCATCGAAATCCCATATTCATAAATAATTCATAAATTGAGATTTAAAACTGAGGGAATTGACTAAATATGGACTTCAGGCAGAATTCTAAAGAACCATCTGAATTAGTAATGGGGATAATCGGCCCAATTGGATGCAATCGAAAATTAGTATCAGAATTAATGTCAAATATAGCAAAACATTATGAGTATGATTTAATAGTCGTTCCAATGAGTACCGCCATGACTCCATATATCGAAGTAGCTGATCATAAAGGCGATGAGTATATTAGAGTTACAAATCTCATGAAAGCGGGAAATGAGCTAAGAAAAAAAACAAATGATAATGCAATATTTGCAAAATTAGCAGCCAAAGAAATTTCAAATCTACGCATCACCAAGAAAAAAGAACGCACAATTTATCTAGTTGACTCAATCAAACGTCCTGAAGAAGTCGAAGAATTAAAAAACATCTACGGCGATGGATTTTACCTTTTTGCCGTTCATTCCTCTGAGGCGTCGCGAGACCGCTATTTGGAGAATCAATGCAACATCGCTGACCCCAAAAAACGATCAGGTCTTATTGAGCGCGACAAGGATGAAAAAATTGGACATGGTCAAGCGACCAGCGATGCATTTCATCTGGCCGATTTCTTTCTGGCAGAAGAAGGAAATAATACAAAGGTTTGGAACACCTTGCAAAGATTTTTCGATATTATTTTCGGAGATCCATTTAAGACCCCTACCTTTAACGAGTACTCGATGTTTATGACTTATGCAGCCTCTATGAAGAGTGCAGATATGTCAAGGCAGGTCGGTGCAGCAATTGCATTGGGTACCGATATCATATCAACCGGCGCTAATGAATGCCCTCGCCCTGGTGGCGGCACCTACTGGCCAATCTATGACGATGCAACCAGTTCGATCGTAGACGTCCCCAAAGGCCGCGATTACACGAATGGAATAGATTATAATGGAAAAGAAAAAAACGATATTATTGAATCTTTAAAAACTGGAATCCCAGACGAATTGCAAGAAGTTTTAATGAAAAATATAGAAGATTCTGGAATAAAAGATATTAGTGAATATGGTCGAGTAGTACATGCGGAAATGGATGCCATATTAGGTTGCGCTAGGCGTGGAATTAGCTGTAAGGATGCGACACTTTTTTCAACGACATTCCCATGCCATAATTGCGCAAAACACATTATTGCTAGTGGAATAAAGTCTGTTATATTTATTGAGCCTTACCCAAAAAGTAAAGCGATGGAAATGCACAAAGATTCTTTGAGAACAAAAGATTCCACGACGAAAGACAATCTATCAAATACACTCTTCTCCCCGTTTATTGGCGTTGGTCCAAGACGTTACGTTGATCTTTTTTCGTTAAGTTTGAGTTCAGGAGAGAAAGTTCGAAGAAAAACAAGTGGAACTTTTAAAGTTGCGGAATGGGAACGGAAAACTGCACACCCGCGCATGAAGATGTTCGATACCTCATATTCAAAAAATGAAAAAATTGTTGGAGATGAGGCGATTGATATATTGAGCAAAATTGCCAAAATAAAAATTGAATAAATTACATTTTTTAATTTTATGCGCGTGCCGGGTCAGGTCCACCATTCGTACACAGACTGATGCATTGGGCGCCGTAGTAGCCAGCTCAGCCGAAACCTAATTAGAACCACGAACGCGCGCCTGCGGCGCGCGAAGCTGCCGCGCAGCGGCAGCAGCCAGTAGATTCGGAGAGGGCCGGGCCGGTAGGCCCGACCCTTCGAATCCCCCGCGCACGCCCCGCAGGGGGCGTGCTTCTCTCCGCCTACAGACGAAAAAAAAAGCTACCCGAGGGTAGCTTTTTCTTTTTCGTCTTTGGAGAGGGGAAGTCGAATCATCGTCCAAAACCCGCATGAACACTATATTTTGCATGATTAGAAAGACCTCATACCCTCACCTATACCGTCAAAAATAATCAGAGGAACACGCCTTGGGCGTGTTCAGATTCAACGTTGACGTCTCTTATTCAGCACCAGAGTTGATGAGCGCAGCCCTATCCGCCTGATCGTTTTTTTCTAGGACTTTGATATTGCGAGTGAGAAAGCACGTATTTCTAATCATCTCTAAATGCTAAGATTCTTGCTCGAAAACACAATCCGTATATAACAACTAAGGCACTCAGATTTGCGATCAGCAAACACTGGTGCACTTCAAATACTAGAGGGCAAGAAATCATGCCATTTTCTGCAACTGTGTTTAACGTCCTTATTGCATCGCCATCAGATGTTCCCGCTGAACGGGAGGCAATCGCAGCAAGTCTGCACGAATGGAACGCTCTCAACTCAGTTGAAACAGGCAAGGTTTTGCTTCCCGTGATGTGGGAGTCACACAGCGCGCCCGTGATGGGAGACAGACCGCAGGGCATCATCAATGATCAAGTCGTCCATACTTGCGACATGCTAATCGGCGCTTTTTGGACAAGGCTAGGTTCGCCAACTGGTGTTGAAGACAGTGGGACAGTCGAAGAAATTAAGTGGTTCCTCAAAAACAACAAACCCGTGATGCTCTATTACTCAAAGGCGCAACCAGATCTCGATGCAATCGACACTGCGCAGCTAGAGAAACTGCGCGAATTCAAGAAGTCTATTCGCGACAAGGGAATTCAAGAGCAATACGTTTTTGTGGATGAGCTAAAGCAGAAACTATCACGGCAGCTGACGATTGTGATGCGCGGCATGTCCGTTGGAACAGTGGTGAACCCAAGTGTTGTTAAAGAAGCTCGCGCCTCTGGCTCTAGCCCAATCGATACCGTCGCCGAGCCAACAAAAACAGCACCGCAGGTGCCTGCCGCTGAGAGCAACGAGCCGATTTGGTTTGAAGATTATAGCGAGAAGTCTTTCGCGGTGCGAGGCGATACGCTTAATCATCGCGAAGAGTTGAAGCGCTTGGGAGGCAAATATATTCCTCTTAAGACAGGTGGTCGCGGATGGAATTTCTCAAAAAAACGCTTAGCTGAAGTAGCGGAATTACTGACCGTTCCGCCAGAACTTCGTCTAGCGTAAAGCAATCGCTGATAACTTTTTTCTGAGATCGCTGCACATTTCTTACGCGTTAGTTCTCGCGTCAGCGTGGGGGCGGCGGCGGAGGCCCCCCGCGCGCGGGGTCAGATACGCCATTTGGACACGGATTGGTGCAGTGGTTGGAGTAGAAGATCTTAGGTCTTTGTCGACAGCATCGCGTGCCGAGGACGTGTGTTCGTTGCTCTAATTGACCGGGCTTCTGCAGTGCTCAACGCATCAGCCCGTGTCCAAATGGCGGACCTAGCCCTGGCCCGCACACTCGTTCACACCACACCCCCAAACCCACCCTGTAAAAACAGTCACGCACAGAAAAACTAGTCCTTGCTTAATGATATTGAAAATTTTTTTGTACATGCAAGCCCCCGCGTCGCACTTACAGCTCTCCACTATCTTATTTTTTTCATTGAAAACGCAATACTTGTTGACATTGGCGCAACTATGATGCTTCATATACTAAATGCAATACAGATGAAGTAAAACAAATATAACGCATGCGTGTAACATTTCGACTAAGGTGTACGATGTACGATCAATCAATAAACAGCAAGTCGCTATACCACACGCTGCGCCGCAGCGACTTTCACACCGTATTTGACCTTAGAGACGAAATTCTTCGTGATCAAATTCTCATCCGCGCAGTTTCTACCGGAAACAAAGCCTTATGGGATTTATCCCCCTTAAAAATATCTCAGTTAAGAGGCAAGAACGTATATTCCCTTCCAAATTTCGAAGATGAGTTATTAATCAGGAAGGTTAATAACAACATAAGACATTTCAGGAACGTACGTAATCCTGCCAGGACTTCAATCGTCACTAATCTATCGCTAATTGTTGCGGAAGCAGTACCATATAGAATTTATCGACTTGACGTAAAAAGTTTCTTCGAATCTTTTTCGATCGCGCATGTTTTGAAAACAGTAGATGATATAAATATATTGAGCCTTTCGACCAAACGATTATTACGCGATCTATTTAAACACTTTGTTGCATCAGGAGGAAGCGGCATACCACGGGGTCTAGCGATAAGCTCAACATTATCCGAATTAATGATGATATCATTCGACGAGCGAATAAAAAACATGAAAGATGTTTTTTTCTATGCTCGCTATGTTGATGACATTATAATTATAACTAGTGGTGCGGAATTAGAACAAAATTTCCTTAAATTGGTCGCATCCTTATTACCTGATGGATTAAAACTCAGCAAAAACAAGCAAAAAATTACTACAGTTCCTAAAGTTACAAAAGCATCAAATTTCCAGTTTTCTTTTGAGTACCTAGGCTATAAATTTTCCATTAAAGATCCCGGTGCCGTGAAAACATGCCGTCAAGTCGATTTGGGAATTTCCGAAAAAAAAATAAATAAAATAAAAACAAAGATAATTTTAGCAATCAGAGATTTTTGCAAAACAAATAATATGACAACACTCCTTGATAGGCTGCATTTTCTTTGTGGTAATTTCTCATTAAATGATCGAGATCGCGGTCGAAAAAGACTTGCGGGAATTTTCTATAATTATCATTTAATAAAATCATCTAGTTCTGAATGTGGATTGAATGAGCTTGATAAATTTTTGCGTCACGCGGTTACCTCGGGACGAGGAACCACATTCTTAAAATTTAAATCCCTTACAACTTCTCCTGAACGTCGACGCCTTGCGACTTTTTCATTCTCCAGAGGTTTTCATGCCAGAACATTTATGAATTACACTGGTTCGAAACTTAAAACCATTCAGGACTGCTGGAAATATGCTTAAATCAAAATCAATATCAGTAGACAAAACGGATTATTTTAGAACTTTGATAACTGAAACAATACCATATGAAACCCCAGTCATTTTTTCAAATGATGGATTTTACCTTAGAAGCAAAGAAGCAAGTACGAGTGCAAATTCAGTTTATAAGCTAATATTCTCACGCTTAGTAGAAGGAGAAGAAAAAAATTCTCCCAATTATACAATTCCATATCTATACAAGGTACGCAAAACTTCCTTAGAGTATAGACGCCTTGCTCTTGTACATCCGATCGCTCAGTGGCGGATGATGAAGTTTTATAGGCGATACGAAAAACTGATTACATATTTTTGTCAAAATAGTGACGTGTCACTACGATCACCCCATCGAGTGGCAAGTAGTTTTTTTCAGAAAAATTCGCTAGCCAACATTAATCAGTACAAGCACGGAGGGGTCCAGGATACACAAGGTGAGTTATTTAACAAACACTCATCTTCATTCTTTGCATACAGCGGCGTTGACCGCTTGTATAAGTTCTTCGACTCTAACGATTTTCTTAAGTTAGAAAAACGTTGGTCCTCGCTATGGTCTATGGATGTATCAAAGTGCTTCGACAGCATTTATACTCACTCTATAACTTGGGCCACAAAAGAAAAATCTTTCATTAAAAAAAACATCTCGTCAGTATTATTCTCCACTTTTGGAAATGATTTTGATGAATTAATGCAAAAGTCAAATTACAATGAAACAAATTGAATAGTTATTGGCCCGGAAATTAGCCGAATATTTGCTGAAATAATTTTCCAGAGAATTGATGCGCAAGTTGCCAACCTCGTTCGCGACAACAAGGATGAAAAACTATCGACATCATTCGAGGTTAGGCGGTATGTTGATGACATTTACATATTCGCAAACAATGACGAAACAGCAAAAAAAATATTTGAAATATACTCCGCCGAACTCCAAAAATTCAATCTTCACGTAAACAAATCAAAAACAATAAAACATGCTCGACCATTCTTCACAAAAAAATCCCAAATAATCAGCGATGTAAACGTATTAATCAACGAATTTTTTGATAAATTTTTAGAAAAATCAGAAGAGAAGTATGAATTGATTCCAAAAGAGATTTTTAAGGAACTAAAATTATCACGAAGCTTTATTGATGCTGTGAAGTCAGTTTGTATAGTCAACGCCGTCACTTATGACGATGTATCATCTTATATAATCGGTGCATTCTTTGAGCGAATAAAGAAAATAATAAGTATAGACTCAATAAAAGAGGAAAAATCAGATTATTATAAATCTGCCCTCAGTGTTATAACAGAGGTATTATTTTTCTTTTATACAGCATCACCTTCTGTAAGCGCATCATATAAACTATGCGCTTCGATAATTTTAACTATTCGCTTCTCGAATAAAAATTTAGAGCAACAGGCTGCCACCATAAAACAACGAATTTACGAACTTGGAGTTGAACTCTTTCAAGTCGGATTATTTTCAAAAAATAACGACATAGATAATATAATTCGCCTAGAAAGTATTAATGTTGTTTTGGCAATGAGCGAAATGGGATCAGAGTACCTTTTGCCCCCTGATGTGGTTAGTCAAGTTTTTCTTGGGTTTGACCGATTTTCTTATTTTGATATCATTTCGTGTCTATTCTATGTTCGAGATTTTCCGCAATATTCAGAATTGAAAAAATTCGTCATCGATCAAATCGAAGAGCGATTTAAAGACATTTCTGAAATAGAACAACACGCCGAAGTTACCTGTCTTTTCCTAGATGTCATCGGTTGTCCTTATATTGAAGGGCGTCGCAAGGCAAAGTGGGTACAACGTTACACATCTCATTACGGAGGAACATCAATCCCAACGAGTTCGGACATTCACAAATTTGTTGGCGACTGCGGGATTCGTCCATGGTTTGTCAACTGGAATGAGATAGATCTCCTGAACGCCCTTGAAAGAAAAGAGTTGAAAAGAGCGTACTGAACCAGTACTATTACCGGGAGGAACCGCCAAGAACCTCTCCCGCAGAAAAATATCTCTGCGAATACTTTGGCATCGACGTGGTTGAATTTTGGCAATATTATGCAAAATTCAATTACTGGCTTGCTCGGAGAGCGGATGACGTTTGTCCGCACACACTTAGAGTGAGGCGGTTTCTCAATTTTATTTAATACCGGCTAGGGATCTCAGAGCCAAATTCGCATTGTCAGCATTCTAGCCTCGTGTAGTAGCCTCTATCTGCATCGTCCATAATCCAATTTTGGCACAATGTTTTCTCAATAAAATCGACAATGGCTACAAATATTCAACCTTTCATCTCCACGAATGTAGACGACCGCCATCGCTAGTTCCCGCTGGAGTGCAAGCGAGTCATTGTGGCTGTCACAGGAGCCGGGCGCAAGCAATCACGGCGTCAACTGCATCCAAATATCAACTACATCCTCACCTCAGCCTCTCTCCCTTACCTGGCACGATAGTTTGTTGTACCTATTATCGCTCCAACATCTCTTCGATTACCCCCCCAAGACGCCAACGGCAGTATTGTGTTTGAACTGGCTAACGTGTGAGGGCTTGCTTGAGGGGCTAGTCCAATGTCAGTTCAGCCGCCCTCACTACGGCTAGCGTCTATACACCGCTGTTGCCATTCGGCGATTTCGGCAGAGTCCCATGCTACAGACTTGGGACCAATGGGAATCGGCGCTGGCAACACGCCTGCCTTCACCTTGCGCCAGATTGTGGCGCGGGACCAGCCGGTAGCCTCGATTACCGCAGGCAAGCGGAGGAATTTTTTAGTCGTGGTCATAAGATTCTCCTTCGATTGATGAACAGCAAACAATGGAAAGTCGTGCCGACTCTCCGCGATCATTCCGGCAGCGCCAGCGCTGCCCCTTCTGCACCTCTTCTATTCCATGCGCTGCGCCCCTGATACAAGTGAGCGGTCATCTGCCCAGGTAGATGGAAGTGACCTGTTCACGGCCATGCCCCATCTCCGTCGAAATCTTTAACCTTGCAGCGTTATCCGCCAACTTTTGTGAAGCATCCAGCTGTCTGGACGTCGCGCCGCCACTGGCTGGACTAGGTCGGCCAGTCAACTCGGCATAGCGCCGCTGCGCGTACTCATGCCGCAGCCCATGCACACCATGAATGCCAGCCTTGTCACACTGCGCACGAAAGCGGTTCAACTGGTCCCGATACTGCAACTGCGCCGGAATCAAGCTGCCTTTTCCCGCCAGCTCCTTGGCCGCTTCCAGCACGGCGCGCTGCTGCATGGTTGTGATCGGCACCTCCCTATACTTGCCACCCTTGGTCCAGCTATCCTGCAGCCGCAGGATGTTCCCGCCATCGGCCCATCCCGGCTTGATCTTGATGCTTTCCTCGCGCCGCAAACCAAACGCCGCCTGCAGCTGCAGCGACATGCGCGTATACGGATCGTTCACGCGGGCCAGCGTGTCGGCATCGAGCACCTTCGCCTTTGAGACATTGGTGACAAACACCCGCTCCGCGATGCCGTATTCGCCGTTGGTGCGCGCAATGATATTTTCCTTACCGATCTTCTCGGCCCACCAGCGCAGGGCGCTCATGCGATTCTTGATGGTTCCAGTACTGACGCCATCCTGCTTCCACTTGTCGAGCAGCGCCGCCACATGCTTCGGCTTCAGACTGTCCACGCTCATATGCTGGAAGCCCCGTTCCGCCAGGTCATTGGCGCACAGATTTAATATGCGCTCGCGGTCGGCCTGCGTCGCAAAGCTGCCATCCCGGTTGCGGTGACACAGTTGCTTGAGCTGGTAGTTCAGGTCGCGCATGGCAAAGTCATCCTTTCGATCTTTGGTTCTCACGTCGATGCCGCGTGGTGTAATCCTGTCAGGTAAGTGTTTCTGGCCACCCTCACTGCCTCAGCAGAAAAGGTTGAATCAAGGGCCTCGGGACACCACTCCCGTGTATGCGGTTGCTGTTACTGCCTGCCCGCGCCGCACGCGCGTGTGGCACCGCTGCGCGCTCCCGGAGGAAGCCGCCGCAGCGGGGACCAATCACCCAGGGTCCATGGAGTGCACATCGTGCACGGATCAACTTCTACTAATCAGCCCGTAGCGGGCAAAGGACATCGCAGGGCTTGCCTGCGATGCGGGGCGCCTGGCCCCGTCACTGAACAACATCACGCGGTGGAATTCCGCTTGCCGCCTGGGCCTATGCCGCCGGCGGCGCGTCGTCACTGGCAGCACGCCGCCAGTAACGACGCGCGCACGTAGCCATGGCATGTGACGGCATACATGCCAGCATCGCACTCGCGGTGACGATACTGGCGGCTCTGAGGCACATGCGCTGGAAGCAGCCGCGATGGCATCGCATCGCTGGCATTTCTGCTGACGGTGCGGCTTGCGGCAAAGCCATGCTGTGCTTCATACGGTGCGCTACCTCGCGGGGCATGCGAACCAATCGGGGCAGGAGTCTTGCTCCTGTTTGAAGAAGCGCCCACCGGGCGCAATCATCCAGGCAATCCGTCTTGCGAATTGTGGGATATGTAGGCGCTGAAGGCAGCGCTTTATCGTGCCGAGATGTGCATGCTTCTGCATGGCCCGGCGATCTGTCTAGCAGAAACTGCTATGTATCATGGTGGCGGGTAACGACCGCAACGCCTATGCTGCTAAGCATAGGGACATGCTCGAAGCATGCCCTCGTGGGAGCGATTCCCACATAAGAGAGTTTCATTCTATGCCTGATATCGACGTTTGCAAGTGGTTCGTTTCGTCAAGTGCGTTTTTGATAGTACGCAGAATTGCAGCCCGGACAAAGGCTCCGATAGCTACTGCATGTTGTCGCCCTGGCGACGTACCCGTCTCCTTGACTCCTTCATCGCACTAACCAATTGGTCCATGCTCATGCCGTTACGTAAATAGCTGGCAGCGAGCGCCGTCGCGACACCCTCTAGGTGTCGGGAAACGACCTGCAAACCGTCCTGTTCAATTTGCCGAATGGCTGCTTGCTGGATACTGTGCTGTGCGTCACTGACGGAAATGCGCTCCAATGCAGGAAATAAGGTGGTTTCGAGGTGACGGATAGCGAGCAGGGTCGCCCGCAGAACACTGGTCTGCACATGGCCCCACTCCGGCTCATCGAATATTTCGTCGATTGCAATAGGCTTTGGCAGTGGATGCAATTTTTCTCGATTGAATTCTGTGCTCGGGTCCTGCTTCCGCTCCAGCATCTGATGCGCTGCAAGCCTGTGTTCGCGGGCTTTGGCGATAGAGACTTGGGGATACCGGCCAAAAGTCAGAGCGCTTTCCCCACCGCCTTGCTGGCGATACTTCATGCGCCAGATCTTGCTGCCGCTGGGCTGCACTTCGATGTACAGACCAGCCCCATCGGAAAGTTTATATAATTTGTCCTTCGGAGCAGCCTGCTTGATAAGCGCATCCGTGAGGCGCAATACATACTTAGACATGGTGCCCTCCTGTTCCGCCATCCCGGCTGGATTCTCCGCTGACCAGCGTTAATCTGGGCGTCAGCGGCGGCGCTCCCTTGCCGCTGACGGCATCGATGTAGTCGGCCCAATCCTGCATCATCCGGCGCCGTTCCGCCAGGAACTGCGCCCGGTCATAGGCGCTGGCCACCTTGTCCTTCGGTGCATGTGCCAGTTGCCGGTCCACGACTTCATGCCGGTAGCCCAGGCGCTCCTTGATCGTGCTCATGGCCAGCGCCCGGAAGCCATGGCCGGTCATCTTGCCCTTGTATCCCATGCGCCCAAGCGCCACCAGTATCGTGTTATTGCTGATCGGCTTTTCGTGGTCGCGCTGATTCGGGAACAGGTACTTGCTGCGGCCCGTGATCGCGTGCAGTTCGCGCAGCAGCTCCAGCGCCTGGCGCGACAGGCAGACGTGATGGTTGGTCATATCCGGATTGACGGTCAGCTTGCCACGCTTCATGCGCTGCCATGGAATGATCCACTCGCCGCGCTCCAGGTCAATTTCACACCAGGGCGTCTCGATCAACTCACTGGTACGCACAAAGCACAGCAGCATCAGACGCAGCGCAATGCGGGTCGGCGCGAACATACGTGCTTCGTTGCGGTCCAGAATGGCCAGGAACAGCGGTAGTTCGTCGGCGTTGATGGCGGCAAAGTGTCCGGCGCGGACAGTCTTCAACACATCCTTCATATCGGTGACCAGATTGCGCTCTGTGAATCCGCACTGAATCGCGTAGCTGAAAATTGACGCACATACCGCTCTCAGGCGATGGGCGACTTCACTCGCGCCACGGTCCTCGATCTTGCGCAGCGCGGCGATCAGATCGCGGTGCTTTATCTCATCGATCGGCATGCGGCCAATGGCTGGAAAGATGTCCGCTTGCAGGCGCTGGATGGTGTTCTTGGCGGTGCGTTCGCTCCACGTGGGCACTTTGTTGCCGTGCCACTCGCGCGCGATTTTTTCGAACGTGTTGGACGCCTTATCCTTTGCCAAGCGTTTGGCATCGTCGCGATGCTTGGCGGGGTCGATTCCTTGCAGTAGCAGGCGGCGTGTCGCCAGACGCTTTTCACGTGCATCCTGCAAGGTAATTTCCGGGTAAGGGCCGAACGTCAGCGTATTCTCTTTGCCGTTGGCCTGCCGGAACTTGAACCGCCAGATGCGGGAGCCGGTAGGAGCGACGACGAGGTACATGCCGTCACCATCGAACATTTTGTATGGCCGCTCGCGTGGCTTGGCGTTGCGGATGAGTAAATCTGTCAGCGGAGCAATGATCTTTGGCATGGCAAACCTCCTGCGCGGCATGCTGTAAAGATCAATATAGTCGTTTTTTTGAATTTTTGGGGCAAGCGGCAATGGCTGAGTGCGAGGTGCCCCCAAACTTGCGCCTACTTGAGGTTGATTTCCTGGGACGCTGTGCAACGTCCAGAAACGAAAAAACCGCTTAGAATCAAGGCTCTAAGCGGTTTTTGAGGGACTTCCTGAGACGTCCTGATCTTACTTAATTACTATCCGTGGCGGAGAGAGGGGGATTCGAACCCCCGATAGAGTATTACCCTATACACGCTTTCCAGGCGTGCGCCTTCAGCCGCTCAGCCATCTCTCCTGAAGGCAATGCGCGCGTCTTGCTTGCTCACATTGTGTACTGCATATCGCTTGTCGCGAAGCCGCAGATTATAGCAAAGATTCTACAGACTGCCAAAGTTATTTACCCTGGGGTAAAAGTTTGGCCAGGCCCGCCGGAAGGATGCGCGCCAGTGCGGCGCACGGCCCTTCCGGAGGCACCGGCCTGTCAATTAAGACGTTTCCTTCAACTGATCCAGGATGGCCGGGTTTTCCAGGGTCGAGACGTCTTGCGTGATCGTCTCGCCCTTGGCCAGCACGCGCAGCAGGCGGCGCATGATTTTGCCGGAGCGGGTTTTTGGCAGATTGTCGCCGAAACGGATTTCCTTCGGTTTCGCAATCGGGCCGATTTCCTTGCCGACCCAGTTGCGCAGTTCCAGGGCCAGCTTCTTGGCTTCCTCGCCTGTCGGACGCGCTTGCTTCAGCACCACGAAGGCGCAGATCGATTCGCCTGTCGTGTCGTCCGGACGGCCCACCACGGCCGCTTCTGCCACCAGCGGGTTAGCCACCAGGGCCGATTCGATTTCCATCGTGCCCATACGGTGGCCCGACACGTTCAAGACGTCATCGATACGGCCCGTGATGGTGAAGTAGCCCGTTTCCTTGTTACGGATGGCGCCGTCGCCTGCCAGGTACATCTTGCCGCCCAGTTCTTCCGGGAAATAGCTGGACTTGAAACGCTCGGGATTGTTCCAGATCGTGCGGATCATCGATGGCCATGGGCGTTTTACCACCAGGATGCCGCCCTGGCCGTTCGGCACGTCCTGGCCCGCTTCATCGACGATGGCGGCCATGATGCCGGGCAATGGCAGAGTGCAGGAACCGGGCACCATCGGCGTGGCGCCTGGCAGCGGGGTGATCATGTGACCGCCCGTTTCCGTTTGCCAGAAGGTATCGACAATCGGGCATTTCTCGCCGCCGATGTGCTTGTAGTACCACATCCACGCTTCCGGATTGATCGGCTCGCCAACCGTGCCCAGCAGGCGCAAGCTGCTCAGGTCGTAGTTGCTCGGATGGACTTTCGGGTCCACGTCGGCCGCCTTGATCAGCGAACGGATGGCCGTTGGCGCCGTGTAGAAGATGCTGACGTTGTGCTTCTTGATGGTTTCCCAGAAGCGGCCCGCGTTCGGGTAGGTCGGGATGCCTTCGAACACCACTTGCGTGGCGCCCACGGCCATCGGGCCATACGCGATGTAGCTGTGGCCCGTCACCCAGCCGATGTCGGCCGTGCACCAGAACACGTCGTCGGGCTTGATGTCGAAACTCCACTTCATCGTCAGCGCGGCCCACAGCAGGTAGCCGCCGCTCGAGTGCTGCACGCCCTTCGGCGTGCCCGTCGAACCGGAGGTGTACAAGATGAACAACGGATGCTCGGCATTGACCCATTCCGGCTCGCATTGCGCGCTCTGGCCTTCGACCAGCTCGTGCAGCCACGTGTCGCGGCCGGCCACCATCGGCAAGTCGCTGCCCGTGCGTTTGTAGACGATGACGTTTTTCACGCAATCGCAGCCGCCCAGCGCCAGCGCTTCGTCGACGATGGATTTCAGTGGCAGCTTCTTGCCGCCGCGCAATTGCTCGTCGCCCGTGATGACGGCCACGGCGCCCGCGTCGATGATGCGTTCCTGCAGGGATTTCGCCGAGAAACCGCCGAAGACGACGGAATGGGTGGCGCCGATGCGCGCGCAGGCTTGCATTGCGGCAACGCCTTCGACGGACATCGACATATAGATGATGACGCGGTCGCCCTTGGCGATGCCCTTGGCTTTCAGGCCGTTGGCGAACTTGCAGACTTTTTCGTGCAGCTCGGTATACGTTGCCTTGGTGACGGTGCCGTCGTCCGCTTCGAAGATGATGGCCGTCTTGTCGCCCAGGCCGTTTTCGATGTTGCGGTCCAGGCAGTTGTAGGACACGTTCAGCAGGCCGTCTTCGAACCACTTGTAGAACGGGGCGTCGTCTTCGTTCAGGGTGCGGGTGAACGGCTTTTTCCAGCTCAGGTTTTCACGCGCCAGCCTGGCCCAGAAGCCTTCGTAGTCGCGTTCGGCATCCGCCACCATGGCGCCGTAGGCGTCCATGCCGGAAATCGTTGCCTGTGCGGCAAACGCTGCCGACGGTTCAAATACGCGCGACTCTTCCGGTCCCTGCTGCTGCGTGCCCTGCCCTTGGTTCTCTGTAGCGCTCATGCTAGTCTCCAGTGTAGTAATTGTTTGCTAACACGATAGCTCCCGTGTCTTACGGACGCCTTACATGTCGCGTTTATGCAGCGTTTTACCCCTATCAAGGCTAACCATAAGCGCCTTCGGCAACAGGAGTCAAGGGGACGCCGTACAGTATTTTCACTGGGAAAATGCGTGCTGCACCGAAGGTTCAATACCACTTCGTGTTTCATCAAACCTAATAATCAGGAGCAAGGCCATGCGCAGTAATCAGCAGCAAGTGTAAAATGTCGGGCATACCAAAAATTGGTATTTACTCCCCCAGGAAACCCCACATGATCGACCACCTACCACCGTCATCCAAACATAGCAAGCTGCATCCCCTGTCTTCCTTCATCTTCATGTCGCGCTGGCTGCAGTTGCCGCTGTACCTGGGCCTGATCCTCGCACAATGCGTGTATGTCTTCCATTTCTGGGTGGAATTGTCCGACCTGATCGGTGCCGTGTTCGGCAATGATGCCGCCCTGCAGCACGTGCTGACGGCCGTGGCCGTACCGGGCAGCGCCCTGCCGACCAAGCTCAATGAAGCGACCATCATGCTGGTGGTATTAGGCCTGATCGACGTCGTCATGATTTCGAACCTGCTGATCATGGTCATCATCGGCGGCTACGAAACCTTCGTTTCGCGCATGCACCTCGATGACCACCCGGACCAGCCGGAATGGCTGTCGCATGTGAATGCGTCCGTGCTGAAGACGAAACTGGCGATGGCCATCATCGGCATCTCGTCCATCCACCTGTTGAAGACGTTTATCAATGCCAATTCCTACAAGATGGATGTGATCATTGCGCAAACGGTGATCCACATGGTCTTCATCATTTCGGCCATGGCCATTGCGTACACCGACCGCATCATGACGGTGACGCAGAACCAGGCCCGGGCGCCCCACTAAGTTCTGGCGCTCCTGTACTGATTAGCAAACAGCATCAAAGTCCTACCCTTCTTATCCACCGCGAGAACACCATGACTGTCATAAAGCAAGAAGACCTGATCGAATCCGTCGCCGCAGCGTTGCAGTACATTAGCTACTACCACCCTGCTGATTACATCGAGCACCTGGCGCGCGCCTACGCGGCCGAGCAAAGCCCGGCGGCAAAAGATGCGATCGCGCAAATCCTGACCAACTCGCGCATGTGCGCGGAAGGCAAGCGTCCTATCTGCCAGGACACGGGTATCGTCAACGTCTTCCTGAAAATCGGCATGGGCGTGCGCTTCGAAGGTTTCAGCGGCACCGTCACCGACGCCGTCAACGAAGGCGTGCGCCGCGCGTACAACTTCGACGACAACAAGCTGCGCGCCTCCATCGTGGCCGATCCGCATTTCGACCGCAAGAACACCAAGGACAACACGCCAGCCGTGGTGCACATGGAACTGGTCGAAGGCAATACCGTCGACGTGAAAGTCGCAGCCAAGGGCGGCGGTTCGGAAAACAAGTCCAAGATGATCATGATGAACCCGTCCGATTCGCTGGTGGACTGGGTCATGAAGACCGTGCCGACCATGGGCGCCGGCTGGTGCCCGCCAGGCATGCTGGGCATCGGCATCGGCGGCACGGCCGAAAAAGCCATGCTGATGGCAAAAGAAGTGTTGATGGAAGACATCGACATGTTTGAGCTGAAACAACGCGGCCCGCAGAACAAGCTGGAAGAACTGCGCATCGAGCTGTGCGACAAGATCAACTCGCTGGGCATCGGCGCGCAAGGCCTGGGCGGCCTGACGACCGTGCTCGACGTGAAAATCATGATGCACCCGACGCACGCCGCATCGAAGCCTGTCGCCATGATCCCGAACTGCGCCGCCACGCGCCACGGCCACTTCGTGCTGGACGGCTCGGGCCCTGCCTACATGACGCCGCCGTCGCTGTCGTCGTGGCCGGAAGTGCACTGGACGCCGGACACGGAAAAATCCAAGCGCGTCGACCTGAATACCCTGACCAAGGAAGAAGTCGCTTCGTGGACGCCGGGCCAGACCTTGCTGTTGAACGGCAAGATGCTGACGGGCCGCGACGCCGCGCACAAACGCATCCAGGACATGCTGGCCCGTGGCGAAGAATTGCCGGTCGACTTCAAGAACCGCGTGATCTACTACGTGGGCCCCGTCGATCCCGTGCGCGACGAAGCCGTCGGCCCGGCCGGTCCGACGACCGCCACGCGCATGGACAAGTTCACCGACATGATGCTGGAAAAAACGGGCCTGATCGCCATGATCGGCAAGGCCGAACGTGGCCCGGTCGCCATCGAATCGATCCAGAAGCACCAGTCGGCCTATTTGATGGCCGTCGGCGGCGCCGCCTACCTGGTGTCGAAAGCCATCAAGCACGCCAAGGTGCTGGGCTTTGCCGACATGGGCATGGAAGCGATCTACGAATTCGACGTCGTCGACATGCCGGTGACGGTGGCCGTGGATGCAAAAGGCACCTCGGTGCACAACACGGGCCCGAAAGAGTGGCAGGCGAAGATCGAGCAACTCAATAGCGTCAGCAAGATCCCCGTGACGGTCGCTTAAACAAGCTCTACCATTGACGCCGCGCGGCAACATCAGCGCGGCGTTTTTTATCTTCAACGGTTCCCTATGACTTTGACTGCAAGCACTGCCCGCCCAGACGCGCCCATCGGCATTTTTGATTCCGGCGTGGGCGGCCTGTCGGTGCTGCGCCATATCCGCGCGCAGCTGCCGCAAGAAGATTTGATGTACTTTGCCGATTCCGCCCATGCGCCGTATGGCGACAAGACGGAGCAGCAAGTGGTCGACCGTTCGCTGGCGATCACCGCCTTTTTATTGCAGCAAGGCGCGAAAGCGCTGGTGGTGGCGTGCAACACGGCCACCATCGCCGCCATCAAGGCGCTGCGCGCGCGCTATCCCGACCTGCCCATCGTCGGCGTCGAACCTGGCCTGAAACCGGCGGCCGCCATCAGCCGCAACGGCAAGATCGCCGTGCTGGCCACCGAGCGCACCTTGCGCGGCGACAAACTGCTTGCCCTGCGCGAGCAGGTGAGCGCCGCCACGGGCGCCACCTTCATCTTGCAGCCCTGCATCGGCCTGGCCGACCGCATCGAGCAGTGCGAGCTGGGCAATGATCCGACGGACGCTACCAGCGCCATGCTCGAACGCTACATCGCGCCCATGCTGGCGCAAGGCGTCGACACCCTGGTGCTCGGCTGCACGCACTACCCCTTCGTGCAGGACGCCATCGTCCGCACGGTGCGCGCGCATACGCAGGAAACGATTACGCTGGTGGACACCGGCGACGCCGTGGCGCGCCAGCTGACCCGCTTGCTCGACGCTGCCAGCCTGCGCCGCACCGGCAACGACGCGCCGCAACTGCGGGGCTACACGACGGCCAGTGTCGAAGCCCTGGCGCAAGCCTTCGCCGGCTTGCTGGACTTGCACCCGCCCATCGAACACCTGTCCGTGTGAGCGGTGTGAGCAAAAGCGACCGTTTTCATGCAATCTTTCGATTCTTTAAAAAAGACTGCATTTAGATTTGCCACTTTGCCGAGTTCTTTGTATAATTCGGCACCTGTTCAGCAAAACAGCTAAACAGGCAAGTAAGACAGTGGTGGCTGTAGCTCAGTTGGTAGAGTCCAGGATTGTGATTCCTGTTGTCGTGGGTTCGAGCCCCATCAGCCACCCCACAGAATTAGTGGTAAATAAAAAGGGTTACATGCTTCGGCTTGTGACCCTTTTTTGTTTTCAGGATAATTCATTGCGAGCATCATTGCACATGTTAATGACAGGCAGCCGAGACTGCCCGCAAGCCCGCACAGGGTCACCCGATTTTACGATTTCGCCGCCAGCGCAGGGTGCTGCGCATCGACACAATAACCATTCCAGTACACTTCCTCGAACGAGGTCAGGGAAATCCCTTTTCTTGACGCCTCTTTGTCCTGCATGCTGGCCTCATCCATCTCGACAATATACGTGTCAAAGGTGTTGAGCTTTTCATTATCGGCACTGACGGAAACAAAACGCGTGCCGCCGGTATATGCCCCGAAGCCATTCTTGCCGTCAACGATACCGCACACGACGATTTCCATCGTTTCGCTATCCTTGCGCTTGTGAACGAGATACGAGGAGCGGATCACCGTCGAATCGGGATCTTTCATTTTCGCCTTCAATGCCTTGAGGGCATCGTCCTTCGCCCAGCCATCGGGTCCAGCCATCTTGTTACGCACATAATAACCTGCAGCCATTAGCGATGGCACGCCAATAACAAGCACCACCACAGCAATCAGCAAGTACTTCAGAAATTTCATACCCACCCTTCAAAGATCAACATCAGAGAATGCACCGGCCGTGCAAATACACTGCCAGCGAGCAATAAAACTATCGCATGATCATTTGAATATGTTTGAATGTCAACTTCCAAAATCCCCGGCCTTCGCACACCAGGTTTGGCCAACTTGCGCACGGTAAAGGAAGATAATCCCGGCGCCTGCGGGACGGAGCCCTTTCGTGCAAGCGGGGCAGCTGAATCCCAAGCAAAATAGGCAAGCAAAGGCTCGCCAGGCAGTGCTTGATGACGCGGAAAACCTACCCCGCCAGCACCGACTGCACCGTCGTCGCCAGGTCTTCCAGGCGCACGGGCTTGACGAGGAAGTGGCGAAAGCCCGCAGCCAGCGCGTCGTCCATGTACATGGGCAGGCTGTGGCCGGTGACGGCGATCAGCACGGCGTTGGCCGTCTCGGGATTGTGGTGCAGGCGGCGGCCGATTTCGATGCCGCTGATGCCGGGCATTTCGATGTCGAGGTAGACGGCATCGGGCACGCACAGCTTGACTTGCTCGACGGCCATCTGCCAGTTGCGCACCACCACGGCGTGGTGGCCCAGCGCTTCAAGCAGCATGGCCAGCGATTCGCCCACTTCCTGGTTGTCGTCGACCACCAGCAGATTGAGTTTGCGCGCAGCACTTGCCGGCTGGTCGCCCTGGCGGCGTTCCACGGAGGAATTGCCTGGTGTCGTTTCAGTTGTCTGGCTCATTGTACCTTCACGTCTGACGGCTGCAAAAACGCGAGTATACAAGAAGCGCGCGCAATGCCGCCGCACCCGAGCAATGGTGCCAAGCGGCAATCCGGGCGCACCGCTGTACCGCGCCAGCAACACTTCCCCGCCCTCGCGCGGAGAAAGCCGGCCCTACGCAGTTTGCGCAATTGACGGATAAAATGAGAATCATTATCATTCTTATCCGCTTGCGCCGGATGTCCACGCCACGATGTTGTCGCGCCGCCCGATTGCCCGCGCAAACATTGTCATTACGGAGATCCATGCATGGCTGCCACACCTTCCACACTGCCCTTTTCGCTGCGCCCGTGCGCGCTGGCCATCGCCCTCGCCTGCCTGGGCGCTTCCCTTGCCGCGCAGGCGCAGGAAGCCAGTTCGCGCAACACGGCCGATAACGCCGGGCCCATCCTGGAATCGATCCAGGTCAGCAGCAACCTGCTGGGCACCAGCATGGCCGCCAGCACGAAAAATTTCGCGGGCGCCCGCACCGTGGTGCAGAAAGATGACATCGAGAACTCGGGCGCGACCAGCCTCAGCGACGTCATGCGCCGCATTCCCGGGGTGCAGATCAGCGACAACTCGGGCAGCGCCGGCAGCGCCATCGCCCTGAATATTGGCGTGCGGGGACTGGCCGGACGCTATTCGCCGCGCAGCACGGTGTTGCTCGACGGCATCCCGATGTCGGTGGCGCCGTATGGCCAGCCGCAACTGTCGTTCGCGCCCGTCAGCCTCGCCAATGTCGAGACGGTCGACGTGGTGCGCGGCGGCGGCGCCGTGCGCTTCGGCCCGCAAAACGTGGGCGGCATCATCAACTTCAAGACGCGCCGCGTGCCCACCACGCCAGGCATCACGGGCGACGCCAGCGTGCGCTATAACGCGTACAGCGAAGTGGGCCATAACACGCAGGCCAGCGTCTTTGCCGGCACCCAGCTCGACAGCGGCCTGGGCCTGGCGGTACTGTATTCCGGCATCCGCGGCAGCGACTGGCGCGTCGGCAGCGACGAAAAGGTCAACGACTTCGCCCTGAAATTGCGCTACGACCTAAGTCCCACGGCCGAGGTCTACGGCAAGCTGTCCTACTATGACGTGACGTCGCGCACGCCCGGTGGCCTGACTGCCGCGCAATACAAGGCCGACCCGTTCCAGAACACGCGCCCGAGCGACTACTGGAGCGGCGAGCGCAAGGCCTTCGACATCGGCTACCTGAATGCCATCTCCGGCACGCAGGAATTCGAGGTGCGCGCCTATTACAACAAGAGCTCGCGCGAAAGCACCCTGATCAACGCCGGCCGCACGGGCCTGGGGCACCAGCCGCGCAACTATGAAACGACGGCCATCGAGCCGCGCTACACGCAGCGCTTCACGACCGGCAAGGTGTCGCAAGACGTCACCGTCGGCTACCGCTACCTGGCCGAGCGGGCCGATGAAACCATCTACAACGTCGTCATCGCCAGCGGCGTGCAACAAAAGCCGACGCGCTTCGCCGACAATGCCACCGATGCGCAAGCCGTGTATATCGACGACAAGATCGCCATCGACGCGTGGCGCATCACGCCCGGCGTGCGCTACGAGCACATCAAGACGGAGCGCTACAACCACTTGCCGGTCGACCAGAAGATCGAGTTACTCAACAACAAGGCCCTGCCCTCGCTGAACGTGGCCTACTTGCTGAGCAACAACGTGACCCTGTTTGGCAATTACAACAGCTCGTTTGGCGCCGTGCAAAATACGCAGCTGAACTCGCAGTCAAGCAAGAACCCGCTGCAGCCGGAACTGGCGAAAACAGCCGAGCTGGGCGCGCGCTGGAAGAGCGGCCAGCTGTCGGCCGAGGCGACCTTGTTCAACATCAAGTTCGACAACCAGATCCAGTCCGTCGGCAGCGGCGAGAACGCCGTCTTCTACAACGTGGGCGCCACGCATCACCGGGGCCTGGAATCGGCCATCAATTACCATTTCGACCAGTCCGGCCCGCTGGCCGGCTTGAACGCCTACGCCACCTACACCTACACCAAGGCGACCCTGCAGGACGGCGTGAACGCGGGCAATGACGTGCCCTTCTATTCGCGCAACACGGACACCGTTGGCGCCCACTACCAGCTGGGCGCGTGGGGTTTTGATTTGTCGAGCAGCCACCAGAGCCGCCAGTTCGCCGACGAGGCCAACACCGTGGCGGAAAACACGGCCGGCAACCTGGGCGTCATTCCCGGCTTCCGTACCTGGAACACGCAAGTGAAATGGAAGGTGCCGGGCCAGAATGGCATGGAGCTGGTCGCCGGCGTCAACAACCTCGCCGACAAGCGCTACTTCACGCGCACTTCGGATGGCAACCTGGGCAAGATGGTGGGGGCGCCGCGCATGGTCTACCTGCAGGGACGCCTGGCGTTCTGACCGTGCGCGCCGTGCCGCCTCCCGGATCGACAGGCGGCACGGTGCGAGAGACAAGACAAGACCTGCTCCTAATGTCTCGGTGATGGCGGCCGTGCCGGAACCGGAAACCTACGCCATGCTGCTGGGCCTGGGTTTGCTGGGTTTCGTGGCACGCCGCAAGGGCGCCGCCTGAATCTGAAGTCGTCGCGCAAGAGCCGCTCCGCCACCTGGCCGGGCGGCTTTTTTCATGGAAAAACGGATGCATTAGAGCAGTAAATGTTGCCAAGAAGAATTAAATTGACGCTACAATAGCGAGGTATCAAGCAATGCCAAGCATCGCTCCGCCAGGGCCCCTACCCCGCCCTGATCATCAGCACGCATTTTTTGAACAGGATGACTGGCGCTGCCGGGCCCGATTGCGCTCCCGGCACGGCCACCACACACGCACCATGTCTGCAGAAAAAAACATCACCGAAACGAGTTCCTACGGCAAGGAAACGCCCGTGGGACGTCCCGACATCGATGGCCGCGCCGGCATCTTCGTGCCCACGGCGGAGTTTGACATCGACAATACCACCACCATCCGCAAGGGCGCGGGCATTGTCGGCTTCGGCAACCTCGATGGCACCCTGACCGTGTACTTCGAAGCGAACCGCTTCGACGAAAGCAATCTGCACAAGTGGGAACACAAGGCGCGCAAGGCGTATGACCGCATGGTCATGGGCGCGCCGACCGTGTCGAAGGCGAAAATCGATGCGCGCATGCTGGAACAGGTGGGCATCATCGATGGCATGGGCATCAACCTCAAGCACCCGGAACGCCTGACGCACTGGCTGGCGATCTCAAACGTGCCGGACACGGCGCCGGAAGAACCTGTCGTACGCTGGAAAAACCGCTAAATGGCCGGAGAGCGCGGCTGGGCGCCGGGCACGAGGTGTTGTCCTACACGGTGGCGGACATTCTTCTGATGCCCGATGGCATTAATTCATCCTATGATGAAAGCCTGACCACACCTCATACCACTCAGGAGTACGACATGTCCCGCCTCATCCCGATCAGCTTTGGCGCCTTGCAAATAGGTCTGGCAGCGGCGGCGATGTACATCTTGTGTTCGGCGGACATACTGCACCAGGGTTCGGTTTATTTCCACTAGTAAAATGACAAAGCCGGGAAAGCAACGCTTGTCCGGCTTTGTCCTGCATGCAAGCGCAACAGATTAGCGCCTGCCGTGGTAGCGGCCATGCCCGCCCCAGCCGCCGCGGTGCCCACCGTGGCGCCCAAAGCCGAACATGAAGTCCAGCCCGATCGTCACGGGCGGATTGTAATAATACGGTTGCGGCGCGTACACGGGCGCCGGCACATACACGGGCTGCTGCACGTACACTGGCTGCCGCTGCACATACACGGGTTCATTCGTGTATTCCACGCGCGGTGCGCTCATCACGCGGCCCGACTGCACCGGCTCGGACGAAACCGTATGCCATTCATAGGGATTGTAGGCCCCCTGTGGCGCGCGCGACCCGTAATACGCGGGACCGGGGGGCGCCACGGCGCAGCCCCCCAGGGCGGCCAGCGAAATTACTGCCAACAGGGTTTTCATTGCAATTCTCCTCGAGTACCAATTCCATGTACTACCTTAATTAAGTACTATAAGAAATTACGTCGAGCTTTGCTGCGCTTTTACCGATTGTTACACGCCGACGCACGCCGCAACATGAAATGTGGCAAAGCCTCCACAAGCCACTCGTGCGGCATGTTTCCTCAAATAAACGGAATCGCGCACGCATCGATGGCCTTGCCGGCCGCATCGTAGCGCTGCACGCACACCTGGTAGCGCACGCCGTAATCGAGCTCGACCTGCTCGACCTTGCCATACTTCAATTTCCAGCTGGGCTGCACCTGTTGCCGGCCAGCCAGCGCGGCCACATCCTGCGGAATCGCCATCGCCGTTTGCGTCTCGCCCTGGCGCGCATCCTGGCGCCGCGCCACGTCGATAGCCACGCTCACGGCCAGATCGACGCCGCCGTCAGCATAGCTCAGCGTGGGCGCGCCGCGCTGCGCCCGCATCACGCCCCAGGCGCAAGGCTTGCCATCGGCCTCGCATTGCTTCAATTGCGCCAGTGGAAAATATTCAGGGGCAACTTTGCCATCCTTGATGGGCCAGCTGGTGCGCACGCCGTCGCGCTTGCCCGTCAGGGGATTGTCCCAGCTCAGGCTATTCACGACGGCCACGGTCTGCCCCGCCTGCAAGCCTACGGGCGTGCCCAGCGATGCGCAGGCGGAAAGCAGCAAGCCGCTGGCGGCCAGGGAAGAAAGTGTCAGGATGCGCTGCATGGTAGGCCTCTTGTGGTGGGAGATCCCGAAGGTATGTTTCGAGGGTAACAGAATCGGCGGCGACAGCGCCGTTGGCTGGCGCACATAACAGAACGGGCGGCACCCTTGCAAGCGCCGCCCGTAGCGGATACGGCCATGCCGGGAGCCTGGCTCCCGGCGCTACGTGGATCAGTCCAGCTTCCAGGCGTAATCGACCTTGGTCCAGGTTTGCGCCGCAGCGCCATCCTTGGTGCCCGGCTTGAACTTGCACGCGGACAGCGCCTTGATGGCGGCCTTGTCCAGGTTCTTGAAGCCGCTGCTCTTGTCGACTTTCGAATCGGCAACGCTGCCATCGGCATTCACCAGGAAGGACATCGACACGGTGCCCTGCTCTTCGTTCATCAGCGAGGCTTTCGGATAGTCGGCCTTGCAGGTCTTGGCGTCGAACGACGCCGGCACCTCGGCCGCGAAGGCGGCGGAAGAAACGGACACCAGCAAGGCTGCTGCAACACTCATCAAACGCTTATTCTCAAACATGTGCTTCCCCATGATTATCAGATACGGTAATTACAATTTCCTGTGCGCTGTTGGCCGCGCTTAAAACTCTTCCCACTCGTCATTGCTGCCGGCGCCTGCCGCCTTGCGTGGCGCCGCAGCAGCCACGGGAACTGCCGCTTCCGCCTTGCGGGTCAGCGATTTGACCGGACGCAATGCCGGCGCCGGCTTGCGCACGGCCACTGGTGCGCTAGCTACGGGTGCCGGCACATACGCTGCCGGCTTCTCCTCGCCGTCGACCAGTTTGAAGATGCTGACCACGTGGGCCAGTTCGGCCGCCTGGTCTTGCAAGCTTTGCGCCGCGGCGGCTGCCTGCTCCACCAGGGCGGCATTTTGCTGCGTCATGCCATCCATCTCGATGATCGACAGGTTGACCTGTTCGATGCCGGCGCTTTGTTCCTGGCTGGCACTGGCGATCTCGCTCATGATGTCGGTGACGCGGCGCACGCTGTCGACCACTTCGCCCATCGTCACGCCAGCCTGGCCGACCAGGCGCGTGCCGCGCTCCGTCTTCTCGGCCGAATCGTCGATGAGAATCTTGATTTCTTTCGCCGCGCCAGCGGAGCGCTGGGCCAGGTTGCGCACTTCCGACGCCACCACGGCAAAGCCGCGGCCTTGCTCGCCGGCACGTGCCGCTTCCACGGCCGCGTTCAGCGCCAGGATGTTGGTCTGGAAAGCGATGCCATCGATCACGCCAATGATGTCGACAATCTTCTTCGCCGACTCATTGATCGAACTCATGGTGTCAACCACTTGCGACACCACGGAGCCGCCCTTCAGGGCCACGTCCGACGCGGTGGCGGCCAGCTTGTTCGCTTCGCGCGCATTGTCCGCATTCTGTTTCACGGTCGAAGTCAGCTCTTCCATGGCCGACGCCGTTTTTTCCAGCGCGCTGGCCTGCATTTCCGTACGCGACGACAGGTCGATATTGCCGTCGGCAATTTCGCGCGACGCCGTACCGATGGTTTCCGTCCCCACGCGCACCTGGCCAACGATGCCCACCAGGCTGTCGCGCATTTCCTTCATTTCCGCCAGCAGGCTGGACGTATCGGAAGGCTGCGTGTGGATGCCGATCGACAGGTCGCCATTGGCGATGCTGCCGGCGATCGACGCCGTGTAGTCAGGCTCGCCGCCCAGCTGTTTCAGCAGGCCGCGGGTAATCACCAGTGCCGCCGCCACGCCCATCGCCACGGCCAGTACGCCGAGGATGATCATGAACAGACGCGCGCTGTCGAAGGCCTTGCGGGCATCCGATTGCATCTGCTCATTGAGCTTGTCTTCCAGCACGGCCAGTTGCTCCAGCGCTTCCATCCATTTTTTCTGTACCGGGCGGATTTCCTTGATCATCACGCGCGTGGCGCCTTCCGCATCGTTGGCCATCCACAGGGCCGAGGCCTTGGCGATGGCCGGCATGGCGGCCGCTTCGTATTCCTTGATCGAAGCGAGCAAGGCTTTTTCTTCAGGAGTCGACTCGACGGCGAATTTCTCTTCGAGCTTCTTCTGCGTTTCCTGATAAGTGGTCGTTTGCGTCTTGATACGCGCCATTTCCGGCTCCATATCGCCGGCGTCGGTCATCAGGGTCAGGATGCGCAGCGAGGTGATGCGGTCGCTGACGTTGCCACGCATGTCGATCACCAGGCGAGTGACGACGTTGTTGACATTGATCACGTGATCGAGACGTTCCTGGATTTGCGCCATGCGCGCGATGCCGAGGACGGTCACGGCCACCAGCAGAACCAGTACCAGGGCGAAACCCAGGCCCAGGCGGGTACCAACCTTCATTTTTGCTAAATTCATTTCGGCTCTTCGTAAATGAAACTATTGATAAGAATTTTTGCCCGGCACGACAAGACGAAGGCTGCGCAACACCGGAATCCGCCCTTACCCACTGGTATGCTGGCGGTATCCGGCCGCACGCAGCCTGGGGTACTTCCTGATCCACAACAGCCCTGAAAACGCCAGTAACTGCGAATGCAACTAGTTCCACACAGTGGATTTCTGATACCGTTAATGTGAAATCAACATCAAAAATTCATATGAGAAATATTTGTCTATAATCAATTATAGGTGTAAATTTTGCCTCAAAGCAAGCAATAAGTACCTGAATAAATGCCTGATTAACTTTCTTCGGGGAAATGGCAACAACGCCGTTTCTTGCGCCTTAGAAATGCCCCACGACAGTGCGGGCGTGCGCCGAAACAGCGCATTTACAACACATGGCATAGCCATATAACATCGTTTTGGGAGGGGTACTCAGAGGAAGGGGTACTGCGGACAATACCACTGCGCCGGGGCAGCGGTATAGACAACTTGGATCAGCGGTCCCAGCTGCAATGCATCACATAGGCGTGGCCGTCTGTGCCGAAGACAAAGACGCTCCAGATGGCGCCCAATCGACCAGCCAGGCTGCCCTGGCCAGACGATACCAGTTGATACCAGTGCGGCTCGCTGCCGAACAGCTCGGCAAGTTCGCCCTCGAAACCATCATATAAACGTGCGTCGAGCGGCTGGCGGTCCGCTTCGCTCATCGGCAGCAAGCGCTCAAGCAGCCACTGGCGCGGCGTGCACAAGGCGCCGCTGCATACCATGCTCTCGATCGGCTGCAGGCGCATGCCGTCCGGCTGCAGCTTCAGCGCGCGGCACAGCGCGTCGCAGGACGCCTGCGGCGCGACGGGTCCCAGATACGCGCACAGAAACCCGCTGCCATCATCCTTCAGCGCGCTGACGGCATGCAGGTAGCCCTGCAGCTGCTGTGCATGGGCGTGGACGTCGCCGCGCATCAGGCAGGCAGCGACAAGCGCGCTGCCGCTTCCAGCAGCAAACGCGGGTCGCCCGAGGCCAGCTTCTTCGAATCGGACAAGGTCTGGCGGTAGCCGCGCGCGCCGGGCAGGTTTTGCATCAGGCCCAGCATGTGGCGCGTGACACTGTTCAGTTTCAATCTCCCCGCTTCTTTTTCCAGCTGCGCGCTGATATACGGAATCATCGCTTCGAGCACCTGTTCGCGCGTTTTGACGGGAGCGTCGTCGCCGTAGTAGCGCTGGTCGAACTGCGCCATCACGTAGGGGTTGTGATACGCCTCGCGGCCCAGCATGACGCCGTCCAGGTGCTGCAGGTGCAGGTCGATTTCGTCCAGGGTCTTGATGCCGCCATTGATGATGAACTCGAATTGCGGAAAATCACGCTTCAAGCGGTAGGCATAGTCATACTTGAGTGGCGGCACTTCGCGGTTTTCCTTCGGGCTCAGGCCTTTCAGGATAGCGTTGCGCGCATGCACGATAAACGTCTTGCAGCCGGCGTCGGCCACGGTGCCGACGAAATCGCGCACGAAGTCGTACGATTCGCTGTCGTCGATGCCGATGCGGTGTTTGACGGTCACATCGATGTCGACCACGTCGCGCATGGCTTTCACGCAGTCGGCCACCAGTTGCGGCTCGGCCATCAGGCAGGCGCCAAACGCGCCTTTCTGCACGCGCTCGGACGGGCAGCCGCAGTTCAGGTTGACCTCGTCGTAACCCCACTGCTGGCCCAGCCTGGCGCTCGTGGCCAGGTCCTTCGGATCGCTGCCGCCCAGCTGCAGCGCCACCGGATGCTCTTCCTCGTTGAAGCGCAAATGGCGCTCCACGTCGCCGTACACGAGCGCGCCCGTCGTCACCATCTCGGTATACAGCCAGGTGTGGCGCGTGATTTCGCGGTGGAACTTGCGGCAATGGCGGTCGGTCCAGTCCATCATGGGGGCGACGGACAGGCGGCGGGAAGGCAAAGAAGAGGAAGTCATGGTGTCTACAAAAAACAGGAGCTGCAAATGACAAACCCGCTGCGCGCCTCACCAGTGACGGTGACGCGGCGCAGCGGGCCGGGAGCGGCATGGCCCGCAGGCCATGCTCTACAACAGATTACGCATCACGCGACGCTTTTTTACGCTCGTGCTCTTTCAGGAAGCGCTTGCGCAGACGGATCGATTTAGGCGTGATTTCCACCAGTTCGTCGTCCTCGATGAATTCGACGGCGTATTCCAGCGACATCTGAATTGGCGGCACCAGGCGCACCGCTTCATCGGTACCCGACGAACGCACGTTGGTCAGCTGCTTGCCCTTGATCGGGTTGACGACCAGATCGTTGTCGCGCGAGTGGATACCGATGACCATGCCTTCGTAGACCGGGTCATTGTGCGACACGAACATGCGGCCGCGGTCTTGCAGTTTCCAGATCGCGTAGGCAACAGCGGCGCCGTCATCTTGCGAGATCAGCACGCCGTTACGACGGCCAGCCATTTCGCCACGGGTGTTGTCGACTGGCGCGTATTCATGGAATACGTGGCTCATCAGGCCGGTGCCGCGGGTCAGGGTCATGAATTCGCCCTGGAAGCCGATCAGGCCACGCGCCGGGATCAGGTACTCGAGACGCACGCGGCCCTTGCCATCCGATTCCATGTTTTGCAGGTCGCCACGACGACGGCCCAGTTCTTCCATGACGCCGCCCTGGTTGACTTCTTCCACGTCAACCGACAGGTTTTCAAACGGCTCGTGGCGCACGCCATCGACCATCTTGAACACCACGCGTGGACGCGATACGGCCAGCTCGAAGCCTTCGCGACGCATGTTTTCGATCAGAATCGTCAGGTGCAGCTCGCCGCGGCCCGATACTTCAAAGATCGTGTCGTCGTCGGTAGGCGAAACGCGCAGAGCAACGTTGGCTTTCAGTTCGCGGTCCAGACGGTCACGCAGTTGGCGCGAGGTAACAAACTTGCCTTCGCGGCCAGCCAGTGGCGAGTTGTTGACCATGAAGTTCATGGTCAGGGTCGGCTCGTCGACGGTCAGCATCGGCAGCGGATCCGGGGTATCGACCGCGCACAGGGTCGAACCGATGCCGATCTCATCGATACCGTTGATCAGGCAAATGTCGCCGGCAACAGCTTCGTCCACCAGCACGCGCTCCAGGCCCTTGAAGTTCAGCACCTGGTTGATGCGGCCTTTGATTGGCGTGGCGCCTGGGCCATTGATGACCAGCACGTCCTGGCCGACCTTGACGGTACCGCGGTTGACGCGGCCAATGCCGATCTTGCCGACGTACGACGAGTAGTCCAGCGAGGTGATCTGCATTTGCAGCGGGCCTTCAGGATTGTCGTCACGCACTGGAACGTGTTCCAGGATGGCGTCGAACATCGGCTTCATGTCGCCGCTGCGCACGTCTTCGGTCAGACCGGCATAGCCGTTCAGGCCCGAAGCGTAAATGATAGGGAAATCCAGTTGTTCGTCGGTAGCGCCCAGCTTGTCGAACAGTTCGAACGTCTGGTTGATGGCCCAGTCCGGGCGCGCGCCTGGACGGTCGACCTTGTTGACGATGACGATAGGCTTCAGACCCAGTGCCAGCGCTTTGCGCGTGACGAAACGGGTTTGCGGCATCGGGCCTTCCTGTGCATCGACCAGCAGCAGAACCGAGTCCACCATCGACAGAACACGTTCCACTTCGCCGCCGAAGTCGGCGTGGCCTGGGGTGTCGACGATGTTGATGTGGGTGCCTTCGTACTCAACAGCGCAGTTCTTCGACAGAATCGTAATGCCGCGCTCCTTTTCCAGGTCGTTCGAGTCCATGACTCGGGTGTCGACCGCTTGGTTTTCACGGAAGGTGCCGGACTGGCGCAGCAGCTGATCCACCAGCGTGGTTTTGCCGTGGTCAACGTGGGCGATAATGGCGATATTACGAATTGCGCGTTTTGTATTTGACATGGTCGTAGTAGTTACTGAAAAACTGCGGAGTGCGTACAAGATGTACGAGATACCCGAATGCTAATCTATTTCCGGAACCGCGTAGTATAGCATGTTGCGTTGCAACGCTATCTAAAAATGCTGGCGGCTCCCGCAGTCGGGGACGGTTTGTTTAAAAAAGCGACACTGTTTGACGAGTGTCGCTGGGTAATGTGACGTTGCTGTGACTTATTGATGCGCCGTGGCAATGAGCCGCTCGGGGGCCAGGATGCTGTATTCCTGCAACTGGCCCGTGCCCAGCAATTTGCTGTCGTGATATACGCGCACCCTGCCCGGTTCGGCTGGCACGGCGACGTCTTCCTTGCCCAGCGCGATGCGCTGGCCATGCAGGAAACGCTTGGCCAATTCTTCCGTCAGCTGGACGGCGGGGAAACTCGACAGTAATGCATCGACGGGCGCCAGCAAGCTCAACGGCGCGGCATGCGCCGTCAGCTCATCCAGGGTCACGACGCCATCAAGCGTCAGATTGCCCACCTGCGTGCGGCGCAAGGCGTTCAGATGGCCGCCGCAACCCAAGGCGTGGCCGATGTCTTCGCCCAGCACGCGGATATACGTGCCCTTGCTGCACATTACCGACAATTTCAGGAACGGGGCGTCATAGCCGAGGAACTCGAGCTTGTGGATGGTCACCGGGCGCGCTTCGCGCTCCAGGGTGATGCCTGCCCTTGCATACTCATATAAGGGCTTGCCATCCCTTTTCAAGGCCGAGTACATGGGTGGCGTCTGCAGGATCGGGCCGCGGAACTGCGCCAGCACGGCTTCGATCTGCTCTTCGGTGACGTTGACGTCGCGCGTTTCCAGCACTGCGCCCTCGGTATCGCCCGTATCCGTCGTCTGCCCCAGGTGCACCAGGGTTTCGTAGGTCTTGTCGGCTTCCAGCAAGTCCTGCGAGAACTTCGTCGCTTCGCCAAAGCACAGCGGCAGCAAGCCCGTGGCGAACGGATCCAAGGTGCCCGTATGGCCCGCTTTTTTCGCGTTCAGCACGCGCTTGGCCTTGATCAGGGCGTCGTTGCTGGACCAGCCGACAGGCTTATCGAGCAGCAAGACGCCATCGACCAGGTCGCGCACCCGCTTGATGCCGGGCGGCCGCTTACTACCCGCCATGCTCGTCCGCTTTGTCTGCAGGCTTTTCGTCCGGCTCGGCGTCGGCCGCGCGCGTGGCGTTGGCCTTGTCGATCAGCAAGGACATTTCCATGCCGCGCGAGGTCGAGCTGTCGTGCACGAAATGCAGCATCGGCAAGGTGTGGATGTGCAGGCGCTTGCCCAGCAAGCCACGGATGAAGCCGGACGCGGCCATCAGGCCTTCGGTGGTGTTCTTGATGGCTTCCTTGCTGTCTTTCAACATCGTGAAAAACACCTTGGCGTGCGCGTAATCGGGCGTGATCTGCACTTCGGTGATGGTGATCATCGTGCCCACGCGTGGGTCTTTCAATTCGTAGGCGACGATTTCAGCCAGATCGCGCTGGATCTGGTCGGCCACGCGCAAGCCGCGCGCTGGCATGGTTTTGCTATGTTTAGCCATGATTTTATGCTGTCCTAAGTGCCGCAGGGCGCATGGGTCAAACGGTTGCCCGTTGACCAATGCGCCCCACGTGTTTGCGCGGACATCACTATGTCCGCGCCATTGCTGCTGAGATTACAGGGTACGAGCGATTTCCTGGACTTCGAACACTTCCAGCGTGTCGCCAACCTGAATGTCGTTGTAGTTCTTCAGCGACAGGCCGCACTCCAGACCGGCGCGAACTTCTTTCGCATCGTCCTTGAAGCGTTTCAGGGAGTCGATCTCGCCGCTCCACACCACGATGTTGTTGCGCAACAGGCGGACGGAGGAAGCACGCTTGACCACGCCATCGGTGACCAGGCAACCGGCAATCGCGCCCACTTTCGAGACCAGGATAACCTGGCGGATCTCGACCTGGCCGATGACGGTTTCGCGTTTCTCTGGTGCCAACATACCCGACAACGCCGATTTGATCTCGTCGATCGCATCGTAAATGATGTTGTAGTAGCGAATGTCCACGCCATTCGACTCGGCCAGCTTGCGTGCCTGGGCATCAGCACGGGCGTTGAAGCCGATGATGACCGCTTTCGAGGCGACTGCCAGGTTGACGTCCGATTCCGTGATGCCGCCGACGGCTGCGTGAACCACTTGCACGCGCACTTCGGAGGTCGACAGTTTCTGCAGCGAACCAACCAGCGCTTCTTGCGAACCTTGCACGTCGGTTTTGATGATCAATGGCAAGTTTTTCACTTCGCCTTCGGCCATCTGGTCGAACATGTTTTCCAGTTTCGCCGCTTGCTGCTTGGCCAGTTTCACATCGCGGAACTTACCTTGACGGAACAGACCGATTTCACGCGCCTTGCGCTCGTCAGCCATGACAACGACTTCTTCACCGGCAACCGGCACTTCCGTCAAGCCCTGGATTTCGACCGGAATCGAAGGACCGGCTTCAGCAATCGACTTGCCGTTCTCGTCCAGCATGGCGCGAACACGGCCATACGAAGAACCCGCCAGAATCACGTCGCCGCGTTTCAGGGTACCGGACTGCACCAGGATCGTCGCGACAGGACCACGGCCCTTGTCCAGACGCGCCTCGACAACCAGGCCGCGCGCAGGCGCATCGACCGGTGCCGTCAGTTCCAGCACTTCGGCTTGCAACAGCACTTGTTCCAGCAGATCGTCGATACCCTGGCCCGTTTTGGCCGAGACCGGTACGAATGGCGATTCGCCACCGTATTCTTCCGGCACGACTTGTTCGGCGACCAGTTCCTGCGTCACGCGGTCCACGTTGCCACCCGGTTTGTCGACCTTGTTGATCGCCACCACCAGCGGTACGCCGGCTGCTTTCGCATGGGCAATCGCTTCTTTCGTTTGCGGCATCACGCCATCGTCGGCGGCAACCACCAGAATGACGATGTCGGTTGCCTTGGCGCCACGGGCACGCATCGCGGTAAACGCTTCGTGGCCCGGGGTGTCGAGGAAGGTGATCATGCCGCGTGGCGTATCGACGTGGTAAGCGCCGATATGCTGCGTAATCCCGCCCGCTTCGCCGGAGGCAACCTTGGCGCGACGAATATAGTCGAGCAGCGAGGTCTTGCCGTGGTCGACGTGACCCATGACGGTGACCACCGGTGCGCGTGGCTTGGTTTCGAAGTGCGCGTGTTCGCCCACATCGGCCAGCAGCGCTTCCGGATCGTCCAGTTCGGCGGCGAACGCCTTGTGGCCCATTTCTTCCACCAGAATCATGGCGGTTTCCTGGTCCAGCACCTGGTTGATCGTGCACATCTGGCCCAATTTCATCAAATGCTTGATGACTTCGGATGCCTTGACGGACATCTTGTGCGCCAGTTCGGCCACGGTGATCGTTTCCGGTACGTGCACGTCCTTGACGACGGCTTCCGTCGGCGCCTGGAAGTTCGATTCGCGGTCGTCATGGTGCGTCGGGCGACGGCCCTTCGCGCCACCGCGCCAGCTGTCACGGCCGCCTGGGCCGCTGTTGCCGCGTGGTTTCGGACCACCGGTGGTGCCGCGTTTTTTCGCGTCATCGGACCAGGTCGACGACACATTGGCCGACTTGATGGATTTCTTGTCTGCAACAGCAGGCTTCTTGTCGCCCGGCTTGTCGCCAGGTTTCTTGTCAGCTGGCTTGTGCAGGGTGCCTTCCGGCGCCTTCGGCTTGACCGGCACCGGTACGGGTTCCGGTGCCTTGATGGCGCGGCGTGGCGCGTTCATCATGGCCTTGATCTGGGCGACTTCGTCGGCAACGGCCTTGCGTGCACGCTCGGTGGCTTCCGCTTTGTCAGCGGCTTCCTTGGCGGCAACAGCAGCGGCAGCGGCTTTCTTCTTCGCTTCTTCAGCGGCAGCAGCTTTTTTCGCTTCGGCGGCGGCGTCGTCGACGACAGGCGCAGCGGCGCTGGCGGCAGGCGCAGCAGCAGCCTTGGCGGCGGCTTTCTTCGCTTCCGCGTCAGCTTCTTTCTTCGCAGCCAATTCAGCCTGTTGCGTGGCTTTCGCCTGGGCTTCTTTTTCCGCGTCGAGCTTGGCCAGACGTTCTTGCTTTTCGCGCAGATCGGCTTCCTGGCGGGCGATCAGTTCAGCCTGTTTACGGGCTTCTTCCTCACGGCGCGCCACGTCGGCGGGATCGATCACCGGTGCGGCAGGCGCGACCGGTTCTGCCGCGACCGGCGCAGCTTCGTCACGCTGGACGAAAGTGCGTTTCTTGCGCACTTCCACCTGGATGGTGCGCGACTTGCCGGTTGCGTCAGCTTGCTTGATCTCAGTCGTTTCCTTGCGGGTCACGGTGATTTTTTTCTTTTCTGTGTCAGCCGCTGCGCCGTGTGTGCGGCGCAGATGATCCAAAAGCTTGTCCTTATCATCTTTCGACAATGGATCTGACGTCGAACTTTTTTCGACGCCGGCAGAACGCAGCTGCGTCAGCAGCAAATCTGCAGGCATCTTCAGTTCGGTGGCAAATTGGGCTACGTTGTTACTCGCCATTCAGTCCTCTTTTCTATGTGTCGCGGAGATGATAAAGATACTCAAATTAAGCCTTTGCGGATTCGGCCAGACTCCATGCTTTGGCTTGCAAGGCCTTGGCACGATCGTCATATTTCGAGTCAACCAACTTCATCTCATCGTCGGTCACATCTTTAAATTCACTTGTAATCAGTTCACGCGCACGGTCCGCAGACAAGGCCAGGATTGCGCCAAATTCGTCGTATGCCAGTGCTGCAAATGCTTCAACGGTCTTGATACCAGCCAGACCCAGCTTGCCGGCGGTAATGCGGTCCATGCCTTCCAGACCGACCAACGCCTCGTCCATGCCTTCCAGACCCTCTTCCGAAGCAATCGCTTCGGTCACGAGCGCATCACGCGCACGGGTACGGAGTTCATTGACGGTATCTTCGTCAAACGATTCGATTTCCAGCATTTCGGAAATTGGCACGTAAGCGATTTCTTCCAGACTGGCGAAACCTTCTTCCACCAGAATATCGGCCACTTCCTGGTCGACATCGAGCTTTTCCATGAACAGGATGCGCACGGCAGCCGTTTCCTGGGCAGCTTTGTCAGCCGATTCTTCGGCCGTCATGATGTTGATCTTCCAGCCGGTCAGGTCCGAGGCCAGGCGCACGTTCTGGCCGGAACGGCCAATCGCGATTGCCAGATTTTCTTCGTCTACGACGACATCCATCGCGTGTTTTTCTTCATCGACCATGATCGACGACACGTTCGCCGGCGCCAGGGCGCCGATGACGAACTGCGCCGGATCTTCGGACCACAGCACGATGTCGACGCGTTCGCCACCGAGTTCGCCGGTGACAGCCTGCACGCGCGAACCGCGCATGCCGACGCACGTACCGATCGGGTCGATGCGCTTGTCGGCCGTGTAGACGGCGATCTTGGCGCGTACGCCGGCATCGCGGGCTGCGGATTTGATTTCCAGCATGCCTTGCTCGATTTCCGGCACTTCCAGCTCAAACAGCTTCATGATGAATTCCGGCGCGGTGCGCGACAGAATCACTTGCGGGCCGCGCATGTTGCGGTCGATGCGCAAGATGTATGCACGCACACGGTCGCCGATACGCAGATTCTCTTTCGGGATCATCTGGTCGCGTGGCAGACGCGCTTCGATCTTGCCCGATTCGACGATGGCGTCGCCGCGCTCCATGCGCTTGATGGTGCCGGTAACGAGCGAATCGCCGCGTTCCAGGAAGTCGACCAGGATCTGTTCGCGTTCGGCGTCACGCACGCGCTGCAGGACGACCTGTTTGGTATCCTGGGCGAAACGGCGGCCGAATTCAACGGATTCGATCGGCTCTTCGATGTGGTCATCGACTTCGATATCAGGAATCTGTTCTTTTGCCTCGAAATGCAGGATCTCCTGATCCGGCAATTGCAGGCCTGCTTCATCGGGCACCACGTGCCAGCGGCGGAACGATTCGAATTCGCCCGTTTCGCGGTCGATCGAAACGCGGATGTCTACCTCACCCTCATACCGTTTCTTCGTGGCTTGCGCCAACGCGAATTCGAGGGCGCCGAAGACGACATCTTTATCGACGTTTTTTTCGCGCGCCAGCGCGTCAACCAATAATAAAACTTCGCGGCTCATGCTTTGCGTCCCTTAAAAACCACCTGCGGCACCAAGCGTGCCTTATCCACATCCGCGAGCGTAAACTCCAACATCGCCGGACCATCCTTACCTTCAAATTCCAACGACAATTTATCGCCCACGGGTTCTTGCAAGATCCCCTGGAACGATTTCCGGTTGTTCGTACCCGGCATCGCCACAGTCAGCTTGACGATGATTTCCTGGCCTGCGAAACGGACAAAGTCTTCCAGCTTGCGCACCGGACGATCCAGACCTGGGGAAGAAATTTCGAGACGCTCGTAAGGAACATTCTCTACCGTCAACACATGCGATAACTGGTGACTCACCGTGGCACAGTCTTCGACCGTGATCGGACCTTTTTCAGCGGCATCGGCGGCGCTGAAATCAATAAAGACGCGCAGCAGTCCGCGCTCGGCACGTTCGACATCAACGAGCTCATAGCCCAGACCAATAACTGTCTTTTCAATCAATCCCAACTGCTGCAAGAAATTCTCCAGAAATAAGGCCCGTTTTCGGCATGACGGCGCCGCATTGAGCGCCGACAACATGCAAAAACACGCATTCAAGTCATATATGGCCCCTTGCGGAGCCATGACAAACGGTTCAACAAAAAAAAAATGGGCATCTGCCCATCTTCTTGTATTTCCCCAACCAGATGAAAGCACTCCCCACCAAACAACCCTGCGGAGAACTTTTATTAGGCTGCAGATTATAACCTCTTATTAACTTCGCCGCAATGCCGCACGCAAGGAGCGGCCCGGCTTACAACAGTTACAAGAGCGCGCACCCGCGCAGATCAGCGGGCGCGCAAGAAGAAACACTTCCCGATTAACCTTTGCTGCGGCGGCGCGGCATGCCATCCATGCCGCCACGGTCCATGCCGCCACGCGGCTGACCACCGGAACGGGCTTGCCCACCGGCACCACCACCCGTATTGCGGCGCGGACCCGTGTTGGCGAAGCCGAAAGTCGTTTGCAGCGGATCGGGCTGGCGCGGAGCGCGCTGCGGCGCGCGGCCTTCACCACCCGGACGGCCCTGACCCTGACCGGCGGCGCGCGGAGCACGGCCTTGCGGCGCACCTTCGAACGATGCCGACGAACGGGGCTGGCCACCCTGGAACGGACCTTGCGGCTGGCCGCGGCCCGGGCCACGCGCGTCGCCTGGACGGCCGGCGCCGCCTGGGCGGCCCTGGCCTTGCGGACGGGCAAACTGGCCGGCAGGCTGGCCACGGCGCGGCGCGACGGGGAACGGATCGGCGTTGCGGTTGCTCACATCGATGCGATTGCCATTCGGCTCGTCGTCACGGCTGGCCTTGCGCGCTTCGCGGCCCTTGGCGGCGCCAGCGGCACGGGGATCGCCCGATGCCGGCATTTTCTTTTCGATGCCGTAGGCGGTCAACAGATCGCGCACGGTGTTTTCATCCATTTCTTCCCAACGGCCGCGTTTCAGGCCACTCGGCAGGGTCATGGCGCCGTAGCGGGTACGGATCAGGCGCGAAACGGTCAGGCCGATCGCTTCGAACATGCGGCGCACTTCGCGGTTACGGCCTTCGCCAATCACCACGCGGTACCACTTGTTGATGCCTTCGCCGCCGCCATCGGCGATCTTCGAAAACTGCGCCAGACCGTCTTCCAGCTCGACGCCGGCCAGCAGTTTCTGACGCATGCCCTCTTCCAGCTCGCCCAGGGTACGCACGGCGTACTCGCGGTCGATGCCGTAGCGCGGGTGCATCAGGCGGTTGGCCAGGTCACCGGACGTGGTAAACAGCAGCAAGCCTTCCGTATTGAAGTCGAGACGGCCAACGGCCAGCCACTTGCCCGCCTTCATGGTCGGCAGGCGGTCGAACACGGATGGACGGCCGTCCGGGTCATTATGGCTGACGATTTCGCCGGCCGGCTTGTGGTAGACCAAGACGCGTGGCGGCTTCTTGCTGACGCGGCGCTGGATCAACTTGCCATTGATGCGCACGTGGTCGCTCGGCAAGATGCGCTGGCCGATGTGGGCCGGTTCGCCATTCACGGACACGCGGCCCGAAATGATCAGATCTTCCATGTCGCGGCGCGAACCAAGACCGGCTTCGGCCAACACCTTGTGCAGCTTCGGCGCGTCGTCGTCGGACGTCAGGTCGCGGCGCACGGCCGCTTTTTGCACGCGGCCCGTGCCGCCTTCTTCGCTGTCGAAAGCGTCGGAGGTGACAAACGAGAACACGGCGTCAGCGTCGCTGAGCTTACCGGGCGCAGCCTGGCGGCCCTTGCCCTTCTTGCGGCTCTTGCCGGCATTCTTGCCAGCGCCCGGCACGTCGTTGCGCGGACCGCGCGGCAGGCGCGGGCCAGACACGAGGTTGCCTTCGGCATCGAACACATCGGCGACAGGCGCGGCAGCTTGCTCTGCGGCCGGCGCTGCTGCAACGGCTTCGGCCGCCTGCGGCGCTTCGGCGCGCGGCGGCTGGCGCAGCGCGCGTTCCGCCTGCACGCCACGCATCTGGCGCGGACCACGGGTCGGGCGGGCTTCGGCCGGCTTGTCAGCGATGGCTTCCGGCGCCGTTTCAGCGACGGCGGCAGCGGCCTTGGCGGCAGCACGGGCGCGCGGCGGACGTGGCGCAGGTGCGCTGGCAACTTCGGCAACTGCCTCGGCAGCCGCTTCCGCGGCGTCGGCCACGGCCTTCAGGGCCGGCTTGGCGCGGGTTTTCTTGGCGACTGGGGCAGCTTCAGTTTCAGCAGCGGCGACGGGCGCATCGGCGGCCACGTCGGCTTTCGTGCGGCGCTTCGGTTTGGCAGCGACGGCATCGCCAGCGGCGGCAGCAGCGGTTGCAGCCACTGCGTCGGCTTCGATCTGGGCCTTGGTGCGGCGCTTGGGCTTGGCAACGATGGCTTCGTCGCTGGCGATTACTGTCTCGGGTGTGTTCGGATTATTCATTCTTCGTTTCTTGGCTGTGCTGACCTGGCGCAGCGTCAACCGTTAGTTCTGGCGCAGGGTCGTGAGTGTAGGCTTCGTCCGTGGGCGAAGCATCGGGGCCGGCATCAAGGCTTGCTGTCACATCTACATCTGTCACAGCCGTATTGCTACCTGCACCAAGCTGGTGGGCAAGCTCATTGCTTGCTTTATCAAAATTTTCCTGCAGGGCCGCTTCCAGGGCTTCGAGCCCGTTGCCCTGCATCTCGCTGATTTGCTGCAAAGGCGGCAGCTGGGACAGCGAATGCAAACCCAGGTCATCCAAAAACTGCTTGGTGGTGGCCAGCAAGGCCGGCCGTCCCACCACGTCGCGGTAGCCGATGGCATCAACCCAGCCACGGTCTTCCAGCATCTTGATCGTCTGCGAATTGACGGCAACGCCGCGAATTTCCTCGATATCGCCGCGCGTCACCGGCTGGCGGTAGGCGATGATGGCGAGGGTTTCCAGGGTCGCCCGCGAATACTTGGGCGGCCGCTCGGGCGTCATGCGATCGAGATACATCTTCATTTCCGGGCGGCTTTGAAAGCGCCAGCCCGAAGCCAGACTGACGATCTCGATGCCGCGCCCTTCCCACTCCTGCCGCAACTCTTCCAGCAACTGCTTGATCGTGTCGGCGCCGACGCCGACACCACGCACGCGACCATTCTCGTCCGCATCGACGAACAGCTTTTTCAAGCTGTGGATCGTCAGCGATTCACGAGCGCACAGCAACGCGGTTTCGAGGACTTTTTTAGCCTCAATTGTATTCATAGCAATTCTGTGCGGATGTGTGTTGCAATTCGTGTGCAGAGAAAGAAATCAAAAACGTTCATTTCAACGTAACAGAGGGCAGACATCGATGATGACGCCGTGCTGGGTTACTAGTTGAGGCTGTTTTTCCGACGCCTTGGCCGATGCGCGCAAAGCGGGACTGAAGCGGATGCAGTGAAAGTCCTGCCATCCATGGTGCTGGCCTTAAATAACCAGCAATGAAACGCACTGCGGAGCAGCTGCTTTTCCCGTGGCGACGCACCAGCCATACGGGAGAGCGACAGTCGTCGTTTCATCCAACGATGCCAATTGTACCTGATAAAAAGCGGAAAAGCGCAAAACCGGGTAAAACACGCGTTTTACCCGGCCCTGGCGCGACATATCGCCCGCTTCCCGCATCACAGGGAGGCGAGTTTCTCCGAGAGAATGGCCGATGCGCCCAGGAAAGCTGGGTACTGCGCCGTGATGACGAAGGTCGGCACTTGCGACACGTAATTGGCGAAGCGGCCCTTGCGCTCGAAGCGGGCGCGGAAACCGGAACGGTCGAAACGCGCGCCCAGGCGCGGCACGATGCCGCCGCCGATATAGATGCCGCCCAGCGCGCCCAGGGTGACGGCAACGTTGCCCGCCACGGTACCGAGCATGCAGCAGAACGCTTCGATGACGTCGTCGCACAGCTGGGATTCGCCAGCCAGCGCGCGGCGCGTGATTTCCGCCGCCGGCAAGTCTTCCGCCGGCACGCCCGCGCGGTCGGCCAGGGCGCGGTAGATCAGTTCCAGGCCATCGCCGGAAATCAGGCGTTCGGCCGAAACGTGCTCGTATTCACGCCAGGCAAATTGCAGAATGCTCACTTCCACGTCATTGAACGGCGCAAAGCTGACGTGACCGCCTTCGCTTTGCAGGGCGATCCAGCCGCCGTGCGACGGAATCAGGCCCGACACGCCCAGACCCGTGCCAGCGCCGATCAGGCCGATGGCCGTGTTGGGACGGGCCGTGCCCGCGCCCACCTGGTGCTTTTGCTCGTTCGACAGCTGCGGCAAGGCGCGCGCCAGGGCCGTGAAATCGTTGACCACGTCCAAGGTCGTGAAACCGCACTCTTCGCGCATGGCGCGAATCGAGAACGACCAGTGGTGGTTCGTCATGCTGAGGAAATCGCCATCGACCGGGTTGGCGATGGCGATCATGGCATGGCGCACGGCTTGCCCGCCGGCAGCAGCGACGTGCGGCAGGGCCAGATAGGCTTGCAGGGCGGCGGACAGGCTCGGGTAATCGGCACAGGGCAACACTTCCACCAGGGTGATGTGGCCAGCGGCCACTTCCAGGGCGAAACGGGCATTGGTGCCGCCCACGTCGGCCAGCAGGCGCGGTCCATCGGCGAAGGCGGAAGTCGGCAGTACGGAAGAAGACGAAGCGCTCATGATTTTAAATGATGAAGTGGGACGCATGGGACGCCAAGCTTAAAGGATGAATGCGCCCTGAGGCAAGCAAAGTTTGTAGTTTAAGTACATCAAAACAAGCCTTTATTGGTAGTTCCACTCCAAATGCAACAGGCAGCACCAAAATTACTCAAAAACAATGTTTTATAGTAAGTGCTTGCACTCGCCAGGAGTGCGAAAAGCATGCTGCACAGCAGCAAGAATCGCCTTGAAAACAGAGTATGCCGGAGTTTGCGCAAATGCGCTGTGTACGGGACGGCGCAGGCGTGGCACTGCCGTGCTGGCCGCCTGGGAAAGGCGTTTTCGTATTATTACTACCGGTTTTTACTGGTCAGGAGGGCATGCCTTCGCCCAGCAGGCTTGCGGGTGCCGGCTGGTCCGAGCGGTAGGCGGCATTCCACGCATCGAGGCCGCCATGCAGGGGCTTGGCGCGGTGAAAGCCGTGCTGGTGCAGCAGCTTGGCCACCTGCGCGGCCGTCACGTCGTTGGGACAGCTGCAATACACGATGATGTGGCGGTCCTTGTCCATGGCGATCATGGCCGGCACGGGTTCCTTGCCATTGAAGAACAAGGCGCCCGGCACGGCTGGTTCCAGCGCCTGCGCCGTGGCGCTGCGTGCGTCGACCAGCAGCGGCTCCTCACCCTGCTCGATCAGTTCGAGCAATTCATCGATGCCGATGCGCTCGATCTGCAAGGCCTGGCGGAAGCGCCGGCGTTCGAGGAATTTGTACAGCAGGAACAGGCCCAGCAAGGTCGCCAGCATCAGCAAGGCCGTGCTGCCCATGGTGCTGAGCAAGTCGAGCACCTGCTGCACGCTGGCGTGAAAGATCACGCCGACGACGATGCCCGTGCCGCTCCACAGCAAGGCGCCCAGGCCCGCGTACAGGAAGAACAGGCCCGGCGGCGTGCCCAGCGCGCCCGACATGGGCGCGGCCACGGTATTGAATCCTGGCACGAACTTGGAAACGATCAGGGCTTTCGGGCCCCAGCGCTTGAATTTGTCCTCCGTCTGGCTGACGCAGTAATCGGGCGACAGCGAGATGCGGCACAGCAGCCGCAGGATGCGCTTGCCGAAATGCCGGCCCGCGCGGAACCAGGTGAAGTCGCTGATCAGGCAGGCGCCCAGCGCGGCGGCCAGCACCAGCCCCCCATTCATGTCGCCATCGACGGCCAGCGCGCCCGCCACCACGAGGATGGGAAAGGCGGGTATCGGCAGGCCGAGCTGCTCCACCAGCACGATGCCAAAGACAATCAGGACACCGTAATGTTCGAGCAGGTAAATGAGGTTGAGCATGGCCGCTATCTTACCGTAAAAATCCGGACCTTAACGTCAGACAAAACCGTAGCGAGCGGCAGTGATTTGTGGCTAAGAAGCGCAACCGTGCTTGAGCACGGTGAGCATCGCAGGCCGCAAAGCGCGACGCGCAGTAGGTTTTGCCAGACGTTAGATTTGCACGCCCTTCGGTATGGCACTCAATAGGGTGCGCGTGTAAGGATGCACGGGATTGCGGTACAGCTCATCCGAATCGGCCAGTTCCACCACTTGCCCCTTGTGCATCACCATCACCTGGTCGGCGATGTATTTCACCACGGACAAATCGTGCGAAATGAAGATGTAAGACAAGCCGAATTCATCCTGCAAATCCTGCAGCAGATTGAGCACCTGCGCCTGCACCGACACGTCCAGCGCCGACACGGATTCGTCGCAGACTAAAATTTCCGGCTGCATCGTCAGGCAGCGGGCAATGGCGATGCGCTGGCGTTGTCCACCGGAAAACTCGTGCGGGTAGCGGTGGAAAGCCTGCTCCGGCAGCCCCACCTTGTCGAGCAGCCAATACGCCTTGGCGATGCGTTCCTCGTCGTTCGCGCCGATCTTGTGGATGCGCATCGGTTCGAGCAGGATCTGTCCCACCGTGAAACGGGGATTCAGCGAGGCATACGGATTCTGGAAGATGATCTGGATGCGGCGCTTGTACGGCAAATATTCCTTGTTCGGCATGGCAATCAGGTCCTTGCCGTGGAACATGGCCGTGCCGCCTGTCGCCTGGTGCAGGCGCAGCAGGGTCAAGCCCACCGTCGTCTTGCCGGAACCGGATTCGCCCACCACGCCCAACGTTTTTCCGCGCGGCAAAGTGAACGACACGTCCTTGACGGCCTGGAACTCGCGCTTGCCGAACAGGCCCTCGCGCGTGTAAAAGCTTTTACTTAAATTGTTGACCACCAGCACCGGTTCGTCTCCCGGCGTGTAGCCACGCGTGCGCTGTTTGACTTCCACACCGGGGCCCGCCTTGCCTTCCATGTAGTCGGCGATCACGGGCAAACGCCACGGGCGCTCATCCAGGGACGGGCGGCAATGCAGCAGGGCTTTTGTATAAGCATCGGTCGGCGCCTCGAATACCTGGCGCACTTCCCCTGTCTCGCGCACTTCGCCGTGGCGCATGACGATCACCTGGTCGGCAATTTCTCCCACCAGGCCCAGGTCGTGGGTAATGAACAGCACGGACATCTGATGCTTCTTTTGCAGCGCCGCGATCAAGTCCATGATCTGCTTCTGGATCGTCACGTCCAGCGCCGTCGTCGGTTCGTCGGCGATCAGCAGCTTCGGTTCGCAGGCGATCGCCATGGCGATCATCACGCGCTGCTGCTGGCCGCCCGACATCTGGCTCGGGTAGGCGTCGATCTTGGTGGCCGGGTCGGGAATGCCCACTTCTTCCAGCAGCGCCAAGGTGCGCGCGCGCGCCTGCTTGCGGTTCATGCCCATGTGCTGGCGCAACACCTCGGCGATCTGGAAGCCCACCGTGAAGACGGGATTCAGCGACGACATCGGCTCCTGGAAGATCATCGAGATATCCTTGCCGCACATGGTGCGCCGCTCGGCGATCGACAATTTGAGCAAATCGCGCCCGCCAAAGTGGATGCTCGATCCGGGGGCTATGATGGTGTTATCCGGCGGCAACAAGCCCATCACGGCCAGGGAGCTGACGGACTTGCCGCTGCCCGATTCACCCACCAGCGCGACGGTGCTGTTGCGCGGCACGTTGAACGAGATGCCCTTCACGGCTTCGAACGTGGTCTTCTTGTCCAGGCGGAAGGTGACGCGCAGGTCGCGCACTTCCAACAGGTTATTCTGGTCCATGAGCAACTCCTATTTCACTTTGGGGTCGAGCGCATCGCGCAAGGCATCGGTAAACAGCGAGAACGCCGTCACCAGCACGGCCATCGCCGTGGCGGCGGCCGTCAGCTGCCACCATTTGCCCAGGATCAGTTCATTTTGTGCCTCGTTGAGCATGCTGCCCCACGAGACGGTGCCCACCGGCACGCCAAAGCCGAGGAAGCTCAGAATCACTTCGGCCTTGATGAAGCCCACCACCAGAATCGACATTTGCACCAGCGCCACGTGGCTCACGTTCGGGAAGATATGCGAGAACATCTTGCGCCAGTGCGAGGCACCGATGGCGTCGGCCGCCATCACGTATTCGCGCGCCTTGTGCTTGATGTATTCGGCGCGGATCAGCCGGTACGGCCCCGTCCAGCCCGTCAACCCGAGGATCAGCACGATGGTCAGCACGCCCTTCTGCTGCAGCACGGCCGCCACCGTCAGGATCATCAGGATCGACGGAATCGAAGTAAAAATGCTGTAGAACCAGTTGAAGAAGTCGTCGACGATGCCGCCGAAGTAGCCGGACACGGCGCCAAAGAGCGTGCCCAGCACGACGGCCAGCAAGGCTGCCACCAGGCCCACGACGATCGACGTTTCGCCGCCCTTGATGGTTTTCTGGATGATGTCGTGGCCCCACTTGTCGGCGCCGAACGGTAACGTTGCCGCCTTGTGCGTGACGAGTTTCCTGGCCTTGCCCATGCCGGCGCGCAAGGCCGTCAAGTCGTCGGCCAGCGGGTCGGTGACGCCGTACATCTCGACGCCAGCCGATGGGTTACTGCCCATCTGGGCGCGCAGTTCGGCGATATCGTCGGCCAGCGGATCGAGCACGTTGACTGGTGTCGGCGCGCTGCGCTCGTCCGGCACGTGAATCGCGCCATCACCGGCAGCATCGGCATCGGCGCCCACAAACGTGGGCGGCGCATAGCTGACAGCCACTTCATCTTCCCAGTTTGCCGCCACCAGGCCGCTGGCGGATGCCAGCACCAGCAGGAAAAAGGCGCCGACCACGGCCAGCGATACCATTGCAATCTTGTCGCCGCGCAAACGGCGCCACGCCAGGGCCCACAGGCCGGGCGATGTATGAGGTTTCGACATCGTCTCTTTCTACTTCAGTTGTACGCGAGGATCGACCGCCTGGTACAGCAGGTCGGTGAGCAGGTTGAAGAGCATGGTGGCGGCGGCAACGTACACGGTGATCGCCTTGATCACCGGAAAGTCGCTGCGCTCGACGGCCAAAATCACTTCACGCCCGATGCCGGGGATGCCAAAGAAACGTTCCAGCAGGAAAGCGCCGATCAGCAGTGCCGGCAAGTTCGACATCACATAGGTAATGATGGGGATGCCGGCGTTGCGCAGCACGTGGACCCACATGATGCGGCCTTCCTTCAAGCCCTTGGCGCGCGCCGTGCGCACGTAATCCTGGTTGGCCTCGTCCAGCACGAAGGTGCGGAACAGGCGCAGGGTCGGCGCAATCGACACGGCCAGGCCGATCAGGATCGGCAAGGTGGAATAGCGCAGCAGGTTTTCCCAGAAGCTGTCCCCCCAGCCCTGCACAGGGAACAGGCCCAGTTTATAGGCGAAGCCGTACTGGAAGACGATGATGTAGACGAGGATGGAAATCGACATGCCCACCGTGCAGGCGATCATGACGGCGCGGTCCGTCAGCGAGCCGCGCACAAACGCGATGGCCAGCGCCAGCGCCACGCCAAAAAACGTTTCCAGCACGGTCAGCGGGATCAGCACCATCATCGACGGCCCCAGGCGCGACGTGATGATGTGCGACACGGATTCCCCCGTGGCCCAGCTCTGGCCGAAGTCGAACGTGACGATCTGCTTGATGAAGATCCACAGTTGCACGTAGTACGGCTGGTCGACGCCGAGCTGGCGGCGGATGTTGGCGATGCTTTCCGCACTAGACATCTTGCCGGCCAGGATGTAGGCGGGATCGCCGCCCACCCAGTTGAACAGGATAAACACCAGCAGGACGACGCCCAGCATGGTGGGCAGCATCTGCCACAGGCGGCGCAGGATATAAGCAAACATAATGATTCCTTGTTGTATATGTTGTTATAAGCGGCTGCGCTTATTTGGCAGCAGGGGCCGGGAGAGGGACCGGTGCGCCCGTGCTGTCGATATCCATATACGCCCACTCCTGGAACAGGATAGGGTGCTTCTTGTAGCCCAGCACCGACTTTTGCGCCAGCATGTTGCGGTAGCGCGCATAGCCGATCAGCGCGCCCGCATTGACTTCCAGGCGGCGCGCCATCTTGTGGAACAGCACATCGCGCTCGGGGCTGGCAGGCATGGCCTGGCTGGCCGCGTACCACTTGTCGTACTCGGGATCCTGGTAGCAGCCATTGTTGTTCTGGTGCGTGTTCGGGCCATAGAACAGCTGCATGAAATTGTCGCCGTCCGGATAGTCGGCCAGCCACGGCGCCGTGCGCGTCTGCATCTTGCACTGCTTTTCCGTTTTTAGAATATCGGAAAAGATCATGCGGTCGTTTTCCATGCGGATGCCCAGCGAGTTGTACGTCTTGCGCCACATTTCCGCCTGCAGCACGCCATTGGCTTCGTTGCGCGAAGCGTAGCGGATCAGCAGCGGCTTGCCGTCCGGCAAAGTACGCCAGCCATCGGCGCCCTTCTTGTAGCCGAATTTATCGAGCAATTTGTTCGCCAGCACGGGATCGTATTGCAGCAGGGATTTGTAGTGCGGATCGTAGCCGACGACACCGGGTGGTATTGGATAGTCGAGGCGCTTGGCCTGGCCATTCCAGATGATGCGGATTTCTTCATCGATATTGTGCGCCATGGCAATGGCGCGGCGCAGGGCGATCTTTTCCTTGCTGAAACCGCCCAGGGTAGGGTCTTCCATGTTCCAGTAGTAATAGCTGATTTCCGGGTCAAGCAGACGCGACAGTTGCACGCCCTTCTCCGCCAGCTCGGGACGCAGCTTGCCGTTCAGCAGCGCTTTCGGCGCCAGCGGACCATCGAGCCAGAACACGTCCGTGCCGCCGCTCTGGAAAGACAGCCAGCGCGACTGGTCTTCGATCATGACGGTAATTTCGATGCGGTCGATGGCGGGAATGCGTTTACCCTGCATCTGGCGCACGATGCGCTGGTCGTCCGGGTCGTCGCCGGCCATGAAATTCCACGTTTCCGGCAAGTGCTGCGGATTGCGGTTCAGGACGATGCGGTTGCCGCGCGTCCATTCACCGAGCGTGTAATAACCGGTGCCGACGGGATTCGAGCCCACTTCGCCCTTCACGTCGCCGTATTTGTCCACCACTTCGCGCGCCACGGCGGCCGTCGGCACGTAGGCGAGGATCATGGGGAAATTGAAATCGGTCTTGGTAAGAGTCACGCGCAGGGTGTACGGGTCGAGGATTTCCAGGCCGGCCACCTTCTTGTTGAAGTCGAGCTTGTTCGACTTGGCCGCTTCCTTGGCCAGATCATCCAGCCCCACCACCTTGCCTTCGAACAGCCAGCTGTGCGGCGAGGCCAGGCGCGGGTCGAACAGGCGCTTCCACGAATACACGTAGTCGGCCATCGTCAGTTCGCGGCGCTTGCCGCCGAACGCGGCGTCGGGCGTAAACAGGATGCCTTTTTTCAGGCGGATGGTGTAGGTCTTGCCGTCGGCCGACACTTCCGGCATGGCGGCCGCCGCGCCGGGCACCACTTTCACGGGGCGCGCCAGGTAGTCATAGGTGTACAGCGTGTCGAAGACGGCCTGCGTGATGTGATTCGAATACAGGTCGCGCGCGGTGGCCGGATCGAAGCCCGTCTCGGCGGCCGGCAAGATATAGCGCAAGGTTTTCACCGGCGCGGCCGCGGCGGCAGGGGCGGCGTCAACGGCAACGGCCGCCAGCGGCAGGGTGGCCAGGCAGGCGAGCAGCGCCACGCGCCGCATCCATGGTGACTTCATGTAATACCCTTCATCTCGATTATCTGTCGCACCGTATTGGTGCGCTTGTACTGGCTTCGCCCTGGGATACAGGATTCCACCGCCAAAACCAGTCCATCCTCGCAAGATCTATGCCTTGTTAGCAGCCGTCTCGACTGTCTGAAAAACGCGTAACGATAACGCATATTTTGCTGCGTGGGCAGAAAGCCGCACCACCTTCGCCATCCCGTCCCCGGCTGCCAGCCCAATTTGCTGCATCGCAATATCCGCATGCCACCGCTGTTGACGGCGGCAGAAAAATGGCAAAAGCGAAGCGCGCCGCAGAGCGCTGCCTTGCACCGCAGCATCACGCATTTGCGTCGCATCAATGCCGCACCGGTGCACGCCACCGTTGTCCTGCGCTAGCGCAAATCAGGCACCAACAGCGCCTGCTACAACCGCAGCAGGCGCCCTCTCGCCACTCTTTCTCAGCAACATGACCTTTATCACAGGAGTGTTTCAATGAACATCAATACGCGTCCGTCTCCTCCCTTGCGCCTGCTGTGTGCGGCGCTGCTCGTTGCCCAGGCACCCGCCACCCTGGGGCAAAGCACGGGCGACCCGGCGGAGCCCGCCATGCAGCGGGTCGAAGTCACCGGTTCCTCCATCAAGCGCCTCGTCTCGGAAACGGCGACGCCGCTGTCCATCTTCAGGGCCGAGGACTTCGCCAGACAGGGCTTGACGACGGCGCAGGAAGTGCTCAGTAAAATTCCCTCGAACGCATCGAGCATGGGCAGCGGCAATGCCGTCGGTGGCAATACCAGCGGCTTGCCCACGGGCGGCCAGGCCAGCGCCGACTTGCGCGGTCTGGGCGGCGACAAGACGCTGGTGCTGCTCAATGGCCGGCGCATCGCCAACCATCCGTATGACGGCGCCAGCGTCGACCTGAACATCATTCCCATCGCCGCCCTGGAACGGGTCGAAGTGCTGCGCGACGGCGCCTCGGCCATCTACGGCACGGACGCCATCGGCGGCGTCATCAACTTCATCACGAAGCGCTCCGTCAACGTCACGAACATCACCGCCGAGGTCGTCGCCCCACAGCACAGGGGCGGCGACGAGCACCGCATCAACCTGTCGACGGGCTTCGGCGAGCTCGACACGGATGGCTACAATATTTTTGGCGTGCTCGACTATCACAAGCAAAAAGTGCTGACCTCGCAAGACCGCGCCTTCTCGGCCACCGGCATCGTCCCCTCGCGCGGCCTGTCCATCACCAGCGGCACGACGTTCCCCGGCAATTACTTTGATGCGGCGGCCAACGGCGGCGCGGGCCTGGCCGGCAATCCGTACGCGGCCAGCGGCTGCCTGCCGCCGCTGTCGGTGCCGGCCGTGCCGGCGAACGGCACCTGCCGCCAGGATTACACGCGGCAGATTGACAACTTGCCCGCACAGCAGCAACTGGCGTTCTTCGGCAAGGGCGCCTTCAAGCTCGGCGGTGGCCACCTGGCCACGGCGGAATATCTGCATTCGGAAAACAAGATGAAGGCACGCACGGCGCCGCCGCCGCAAACGGGTTTGATCCTGCCCAGCACCAGCCGCTACTATCCGGGCAATGCGGGTGGCGTGCCAGCCCAGCCCGGCTTGTCGGGCCAGCCCCTGAGCGTCAACTGGCGTCCCGTCGAGGCGGGCCAGCGGCAGATCGATTCCACCGGCAAGGCGGACCGCCTGGTGCTGGCCCTCGAGGGCGAGCTGGCGGGCTGGGATTACAAGACGGGGCTGAGCCATGCGATCAGCAAGTCGTCGGAGAAATTTACGAACGGCTATGTGCAGGACGCGGGCTTTGCCGCCGGCGTGCTGAACGGCATCCTGAACCCGTTCGGCGTGCAGGATGCCGCCGGCAAGGCTTACCTCGACAGCACCGCCCTGCGCGGCGAAGTACAGAACGCCAAAGTCACCACGACGGGCTTCGACCTCAAGGGCAGCCGCGATCTGATGCAGCTGGCCGGCGGCCCGCTGGCCATCGCTTTGGGCGGCGAAGTGCGGCGCGAAAAGGCCGACTTCAACGTCAACCGCGACATCGCCGGCCAGGCCGCCAGCTCCGGCTTGTCCGGCTCGCTGTCGAAGAGTGGTTCGCGCACGATCCAGGCCATCTTCGGCGAAGTCAACTTGCCATTGATCAAGGATCTGGAGGTGCAGCTGGCCGCCCGTTTCGACCACTACAGCGACGTGGGCAGTACCACCAATCCCAAGCTGGCCGTGCGCTACCAGGCCAGCAGCGCGCTGGTGCTGCGCGGCTCGGCCAGCACGGGTTTCCGCGCTCCCACCCTGTTTGAAAAAAATGCGCCGCCGTCGAAGAACGATACCAACGATACCTATGACGACCCGATTCTATGCCCCGGTGGCGTGCCGCAGCCGGGCGCCAACCCCTTGCGCGATTGCGACTTGCAGCAGTTCAAGCTGCAAGGCGGCAATGAAAACCTGAAACCGGAAAAATCCACCACCTTCGCCTTCGGTCTGGTGCTCGAACCGGTGAAGGAAGTGACCGTCGCCATCGATTACTGGAACATCCATTTGAAGGACAAGATTGCCTCCTTGCCCGAGCAATCGATCTTCGGCAACTACGAGAAATACAAGGCCTTGTTCCTGCGCAATCCCGACGGTTCCCCCTATGCCATTCTCGATCTGAACGACAACCTCGGCGAAGTGAAAACCGACGGCATCGATGTCAGCCTGAATGCACGCCTGGGACGCGGCGCGTATGGCGATGTCAGCGTATCGGTCGATGGCACGTGGACCCGCAAGTACGACTACCAGAACGAGCGCGGCGGCGCCTTCATCGCCAACGTGGGCCGCTATGCGGACAACAACCCGGTGTTCCGCTGGAAACATACGGCGGCGCTGAACTGGCGCATGGGCAACTGGGGCGCCAGCCTGTCGCAATCGTTCAAGTCCGGCTACACGGACCAGAATAATGTTGCCGACCAATACAAACACGATGTGCCGTCATACAGCCTGCTGGGACTGTCAGGCAGCTATGCGTGGAAAGGCTTGCTGCTGACGGCCGGCGTGAAGAACCTGCTGGACAGGGAGCCGCCGTTCTCGAACCAGGGCACGCTGTTCCAGAAAGGCTATGACCCGCGCTACACGGACCCGGTCGGACGCGCGTACTACCTGCGCGGCAGCTATACGTTTTAAGGGAAATTTTCAGGTCAACAGATAAAACAGGCAGCGCTGGCAACAGCTTGCCAGCAACAGAAAAGCGGCGCCATCAGCGATGATGTGCGCCGTTTTATTTTACCCATCTGAGCAAGGCTGACAAGGGTTCACGATACTTTATTGCTGAAGGATTACAAAAAAAACAGGGAAATGTTGCATTTCGTCCAAAAAGTCCCCACGAAATTGACAATCTGAATCGTGAATGTTTTGATGAGGGCCCGGAAAATTTACAGAATTTTCATTGGTGGATTTTCAAAAAGGCAAATAAATTGTTGGTGAGCAACAAGTTATTTCAAAATAATTGCCGCCTTTATCACAATAACAAGGAATTTCAGATGATGATAGAAAATGTAATATCGCGGTCGCTGCGCCTGATGTTTGCAGGCGGCATGGCCCTGAGCATGCACGCCGCGTATGCGCAAGAAACAACAGATGGCACCATGCAACGCGTGGAAGTGACGGGTTCGAGCATCAAGCGCATCGCTTCCGAAGCGTCGCTGCCGGTGCAGTCGTTCAACCAGAAAGACATCAAGAAAACCGGCGTCACCACGGTGACCGATTTCATCCAGCAAATTCCTGCGATGCAGGGCTTCTCCGTGGCCGCCGATTCGGTGGGCGGCGGCGGCGGCGGCGTCACCACGGCCTCGATCCACGATATTGGCTCAGCCTACACGCTGGTGCTGCTGAATGGCCGCCGTCTTGCGCCATCCAATTCGGGCACCACCATCGACCTCAATTCGATTCCACTGGCCGCCATCGAGCGCGTGGAAGTGCTGACGGACGGCGCCTCGGCCCTGTATGGCGCCGACGCCATCGCCGGCGTGGTCAACTTCATCCTGAAAAAAGGCACCTCGCCGCTGGAAATCAATGCCAAGTACTCGCGTCCTGAAGAAAAAGGCGGCGCCAGCAACTCGATTTCGATCAGCAAGGGCTTCGGCGACATCGACGAAGACGGCTACAGCATCTTCGTGTCGGCCAGCCATGACGAACAAAAATCGCTGAAAGCCTCGCAGCGCAGCTTCGCGAAAAGCGGCATCATCAATTTCAACGATCCGAAAACCGGCAAGGCACTGCAATTCATCAACGGTTCCTCGCGCTCGGCGCCGGCCAATGCCAGCGTCAACTACAACCGTACCGATGCGAACGGCAATGTGGTGATCAATCCAGAAACCAAAAAACCGTTTGTCGACAGCGTCAACCTGGCCAATCCGTATGCAATGGCCAATGGCGGCAAATGCGCGCCTGGCAACATGGACTTCTACGGCGACGGCAACTGCTATTTCGACTCGCCGTCAACCATTGAAATCAATCCGGAATCGAAGCGCGACTCGCTGTTCAGCTCGGGTAGCGTCAAACTGGGCAAGACCGGCTGGCAGGGTTTCTATGACTTCGCCTACACCGAAGCGAGCATCAAGGCCAGTATCGCGCCATACCCGGCAGATTTCTCCATTTCCCCGAATTCTCCACTGTTCAGCAAATACCTGGCTTCGCAGTTGAGCCCATCGCAACTGGCCAATGCCGTGAGCGGCGTCGCCAAATACCGCCTGTCGGAAATGGGCAACCGCACTTACGACTATGGCACCAAGGCCACCCACCTCGTCGGTGGCGTGGAAGGCAGCGCATTCGGCTGGGATATCAACACGGCTGTGACGTACTCGAAAAACAAGCAAACGCAGGACTACGTCAGCGGCTTCCCGCTGTCCGACAAGTTCAACGCCCAGATCGACGCCGGCAATATCGACCCGTTCGCCTATCCTGTGGGCTCCATGCCGGACGCCATGCGCCAGGCCCTGCTGGGCACAGGCTTCAGCGGCACGTACAACACGCAAACCGTGGAAATGAAAGGCGTCGACGGCCGCGCTTCGCGTCCTGTGTTCTCGCTGCCAGGCGGCACCGCCATGCTGGGCGTGGGCGCCGATTACCGCAACACCTCGTACAAGGTGCAGCAGGCGGACGTCGCCAAACAGGCGCAGATCCTGTTTGACAATGCGCAAGTCGACAGCGAATACGCACGCGACAATGCGGGCGCCTATGCCGAGCTGATGCTGCCGATTTCGAAAAAACTGGAAGTGACCGGCTCGCTGCGTTATGACCAGATCGGCGCCATCGATGACAAACTGACGGGCAAGTCGGTAGGCAAGAAAGAAAACGCCACCACCTGGAAAATCAGCGGCAAGTATTCCGCCACCAAGAGCCTGATGTTCCGCGCCGCTGCCGGCACCGGCTTCCGCGCCGCCAGCATGCAGGAAATCGCTGGCCCACTGGAAGACTGGGGCGTCACGGGCGGTAACTACCAATGCCCATTGACGGCGGCGAACGGCATGGGCGGCCATCCGCTGGCCGGCTACTGCAGTGGCGTCGCACGCCAGCAATTCGAAGCCTTCCAGGGCGGCAATCCTGACCTGAAGCCGGAAACGTCGAAGCAGTGGAGCATCGGTACCGTATTCGAGCCGATCAACAGCCTGTCGATGTCGTTCGACCTGTGGAACGTGGAAATCCGCGACCAGGTGACGGCGGTCTCCGAAGGCCTGATCTTCAACGATCCTGCCAAGTATGCCAACCTGTTCACCACCAAGCACATCAGCTCGACGGGCCTCGACGTGCTGGCCATCAAGCTGCTGCCGATCAACATCGGCAAGGTGGAAAACCGCGGTATCGACTACGACTTCACCCACAAGATGAAGCTGCTGGACGGCCGCCTGACGAGCCGCCTGATGGGGACCTACCTGCTGCGTTCGCGCTACACGACGCCGGGCACCGATGATCAATGGGAAACCAGCCTGAATCGCTACGGTTCGAACGACAAGGTCAGCTTCCGCAACATTATCCGCGCCACCACTTCGTATGAGACGGCCAAGTTTACGCATACGCTGAGCGCCAGCTACCGCAATGGCTATACGGACAAGGACCAGACAGCTGACGATTGCGCCGTGATCGTTGCCGGCAGCCCTGGCGAATGCTATGGCGTCCAGCTGGAAGTGCCGAGCTACACCACCTTCGACTTCCAGACGGCCTACCGTCCACTGAAGAACGTGGAAATCACGGGCGGCATCCTGAACCTGTTCGACCGCAACCCGCCGTTCACCCTGCGCAACACGGGTTCGCATCAGGTGGGTTACAACCCATCGTACTCGAGCGCCCTGGGCCGCCAGTTCTATCTGAGCGGTTCCTACAAGTTCTAAGCTGACTGCATCGGCTGAAAACTGAAAAGCCCGGAAAGCTTAGCTTTCCGGGCTTTTTTTCATGCTGCGCGCCACTCTATTCCGCGTCGCCCTGCAAGCGGCGCTGCTTCACGGCCGCCGCCAGGTTTTCCAGCACGGCCACGCTGGCGTTCCAGTCGATGCAGCCATCCGTGACGGATTGGCCATAGATCAATTCCTTGCCCGGGATCAAATCCTGGCGCCCCGCCACCAGGTGCGATTCCACCATCACGCCGACGATGCGGCCATCGCCGCCTGCTACCTGGCTGGCGATGTCGGCGCACACGGGGATCTGGTTTTCCGGTTTTTTCGAGCTGTTCGCATGCGAGGCGTCGATCATCAGGCGCGCCGCCAGGCCTTGTGCGGCAATGGCCTTGCACGCCTCGTCCACGCTGGCCGCGTCATAGTTCGGGGTTTTTCCGCCGCGCAGGATGATATGGCAATCCTCGTTGCCGTTGGTCGAGACGATGGCCGAGTGGCCGCCCTTCGTGACGGAAAGGAAATGGTGCGGCTGCGAGGCGGCCTTGATGGCTTCCACGGCAATTTTCACATTGCCGTCCGTGCCATTCTTGAAGCCGACCGGACACGACAGTCCCGACGCCAGCTCGCGGTGCACCTGCGACTCCGTCGTGCGCGCGCCGATGGCGCCCCAGCTGATCAGGTCGGCGATGTATTGCGGGCTGATGACGTCGAGGAACTCGGTGCCGGCCGGCAAGCCCAACTCATTGATATCACGCAACAGTTCGCGCGCCATGCGCAGGCCGTCGTTGATACGGAAGCTGTTGTCCATGTACGGATCGTTGATCAGCCCCTTCCAGCCCACCGTGGTGCGCGGTTTCTCGAAGTAGACGCGCATGACGATTTCCAGTTCGCCGGCGAAACGCGCGCGCTCCTTGACCAGCAGGCGCGCATATTCCATCGCCGCCTTGGTATCGTGGATGGAGCAAGGCCCGATCACCACCATCAGGCGGTCGTCCTGGCCATGCAGGATACGGTGCAGGGCGATACGGGCGCTGGCGGCGGTCTGTTCGGCTTGCTCCGAGCAGGCGAATTCGCGGATCAGGTGGGACGGCGGGGTCAATTCCTTCATTTCGCGAATGCGCAAATCATCGGTGCGGGGCATTATTTTCTCCAAAAAATTAAGGAAGGGTAAAACATCTGGGTAAAAAAAAACCGCCATCAGTGGCGGTTTTCTAGAATTTGCTGGGATCTCGTTTTGCTGCTACGTGAACCGACCGCTACTCCACCGCCTTTGGGTTGGAATTGCTAAAGTAAAAATAAGCGGTAAAAAAGTGGCGAGCGAACATATGAGTCATCCCTAAGTGATGAATGACTATAAACCTAAATTGCAAGGGTTGGCAAGCATATTTGTTGGCAAAGCCGCATGCCGCCGCCGTTTTACACTGTACAACACGCAAAAAAGCATAAAAAGTTGCGCGCGGTGACTCTCGCTGTGACGCTGCATACCGGACGCCACCGCTGTGCCCGCCGTGGCAACCACGCCACGCCAGCCATTCTATCGACGACAAGCGGGGCACTACTTGATCTAGATCTAGTCCCAGCATCTCCGCACGGACAAAACTCAAGGACGTATCGATGACCTTTGACTGCCTGACCTTTCCGGAGAACCGCATGATCCCTACACCACTTTTACAGTGCGCTGCCTTTTCGCCACCCAGACTGGGCCTGGCACTGGCCAGTGCGCTGCTGAGTCTACCCGTACTGGCGCAGGATAATGTCACACCCGCGCCCCTGCAACGCGTGGAAATCACCGGCTCGAACATCCGCCGCGCGCAGGCGGAAACGGCGTCGGCCGTACAAACCCTGAACGCGGCCGACATTGAAAAATCGGGCAAGTCCAGCGTGGCCGAACTGCTGCAGACCCTGGCCGTCGACAACCAGGGCTCCGTCCCCACCTCCTTCGGCAACGGCTTTGCCGCTGGCGCTTCCGGCGTGTCGCTGCGGGGCCTGGGCACGGCCTCGACCCTGGTGCTGCTGAATGGCCGCAGGGTGGCGCCGTACGGCCTGGCCGACGATGGCCAGAAAGTGTTTGCCGACCTGAACATCATTCCCCTGGAAGCGGTGGAACGGGTGGAAATCCTCAAGGATGGCGCCTCGGCCATCTACGGTTCGGACGCCATCGCCGGCGTGGTCAACGTGATCCTGCGGCGCGACTACCAGGGCACGGCCATCAAGGGCAATTACGGCAAGACGAAGGAGTGGGACGGGCGCGACGCGCGCGCCGCCATCACGCACGGCTTCGGCGACATCGATACGGACCGCTACAACGTGCTGCTGAACCTCGAATACAGCGAAAAAGCCGCCATCTGGAACCGCGACCGGGCCGGGCGGGGCGCCGTCGGCCGCAGCGACTTGCGCGACCTGGGCTTCAGCGCGCAGGAGTCGCTCAGCGGCGCGGGCGCCATCACCACCAACAATGCAGCTGGCAGCGCCGTCAACGGCAACGTGCGCAATCCCGACACGCTCGACTACTACAACCGCGGCAACCTCGCTGGCGCGGGTTTTACGCGCACCTTCCCCGGCGCCGCCTGCGGCAACTTCACCACGCATCCGCAGGGCGACCCGGGCGGCGGCTGCCTGACCGATGCCGCACAGCAATACGGCCAGATCCAGCCTAAACAGAAGAACATCAACTTCTTCGGCCGCACCGCCTGGCAGCTGACGCCGGCCCTGCAGACATATGCCGAACTGAACGTGTATCACAGCGAATCGCACTCCGCCACCACGCCGTCGGGCATCAGCGGCTCGGTCGGCCACCCGGGCGGCCCTGTCAGCAATGCGGGCGTGTCGCTGGGCGCGGCCCACCCGGACAACCCGTATTTCGGCACGGCGGCGCGGCTGCGCTACCTGGCGGCCGACGTGGGGCCGCGCCGGTCGGAAGTCAATTCCACCTTTACGCGCTTTGTCGCCGGCATCAAGGGCACGGTGGCGGGCTGGGATATCGACAGCGCCTTGCTGTACTCGCAGAACAAGGTGTCGAACGACTTGAACGGCTACCTGCAGCGCGACGTCGCCTTCGCACTGCTCAACCCGACCGCCGCCAATGTGGAACGGGCCAGCCTGAACCCCGCGTATGCGGCCCTGCCCGCCGGCAGCCTGTGGCGCATCGCGGAAAATGCGGGCCTCAATTCACCCGAGCTGTACGCGGCCCTGTCGCCGCGCATTTCCAACGACGCCAAGACGCATATCGCGCAGATCGACTTCAAGGCCAGCCGCGAGGTGGCCAAGCTGGACGGCGGCGGCCTGGGCGTTGCCGTGGGCGCGGAATTCCGCCACGAATCGACGGAACTCAAACCCACCACGGGCACGGAGCGGGGCAATATCATTGGCCTCGGCTATTCCGCCTACAAGGGCAGCCGCAATGCCTCGGCCATCTATGCCGAGGTGCTGGCGCCCGTGCTGAAGAGCGTGGAACTGTCGGGCGCCCTGCGCGCCGACCATTTCACCGACGTGGGCAATTCCTATACGCCGAAAGTGGGCGTGAAATGGACGCCCATACGCGAACTGGCCCTGCGCGGCACCTTCGCCAAGGGCTTCCGCGCACCCAGCGCGGCGGAAAACGGCGTCGGCGGCCTGGCTGCCTTCTCCACCGCCAGCGATCCGCTGCGCTGCGCGCTGGGCGTGGAAGCGGCTTGCGATCCGGCCTCCATCGCCGTCATCACCTCGCCCAACCCCAAGCTGTCGCCCGAGCGTTCGCGCAGCTATTCCGTGGGCGCCGTATGGGACCCGCTGCCGCGCACCAGCATTTCCGTCGACCTGTGGCAAATCCGCCGCAAGAATGAAATCAACCAGGAGCAAACGGACACGGCCATCGCCGAAGGCCATGTGGCGCGCGACCCATCAACGGCCACCGGCATTCCCGGCGATCCGGGCGCCATCACGGCCGTGCTGGCCAATTATGTGAATTCCGCGCAAACGACGGTGCGCGGCATCGATATCGACGCGCGCCAGCGCTTCAGCCTGGGCGGCGATTATGGCAACCTGGTGTTCGACCTGAAATGGACGCATCTGTACAAATGGCTGCGCAAGGAACAGGACGGCACGCAGCGCGATTTTGCCGGCACGCATGGCAATTGCGACGTGTCCAACTGCATGGGCACGCCGGACGACCGCATCAACCTGGGCGCCACCTGGGAACGCCAGAACTGGCGGGTCACAGCCAACGTCAACTACCGCGCGCCGCTCGACAACGTGCTGTTCAAGAATGACCCGGACGGCTGCGCAACGCATTTCGCCGACGGCACGGATGCGCCGCGCGGCTGCCGCATCGCCTCGTTCACCACGGTGGACCTGACAGCCCGCTGGCTGGCCACGCCCAAGCTGGAAGTGTTTGCATCGGTGCAAAACCTGTTCGACAAGATCGCCCCGCTCGATCCGCTCACGTATGGCGCCACGGGCTATAACCCGCTCGACTATGCGGGTGCGGCGGGACGTTTCTTCAGTGCCGGGCTGAAGTACAAATTCTGAGGGATGTGGGGCAGGTAGATACTGTTATCCCCGTCAAGCGGCGTGCAAGGTCGGATCAAATATTTTTC